>NZ_QURH01000599.1 GCF_003428695.1 Actinomadura logoneensis | reverse complement strand
CGTCGCCGCGGCCGCGCAGCGCGAGCTGGCCGAGGGCGCGCGCCTCGACCGCGGGCGCCATCGCGGCGGCCACGCTCGGGTCGCGTCCGGCGAGGTCCTGGGCCTTGCGGGCCAGGTGCAGCGCCTCGCGCGGGTCGCCGTAGTACATCGGGACGAGCGCCTCGCGCACGGTCACCCAGGCGCGCAGCTTGCGGTCGCCGGTCTCGTCGGCGGCCGTCCGGGCGGTCCGGAAGAACGAGCGCGCCAGCCGGTGGTCGCCGAGGTTGATCATGATCAGTCCGGACAGCCCGGACAGCTGGGCGGCGATCCGCAGCAGCCGCTCCTGCAGCTCGACGGGCTGGCGTTTGTCGGCCATCCGCCGGACCTCGGAGAAGTCGAGCAGCACGTCGCAGAGCATGCGCAGCGACGGGGTCGCCTGGTACTGCTGGCCGTAGCCGAGCGTCGTCTCCTCCCACTGGTCGAGCATGGTCGGTGACACGGTCGCGCTGACCAGGGTGTCGTCCATCTTGCGCCGAAGGTTGTCCACGGCGCCGAGGATCTGGCCGTCGAGCGTCACCACGCCCGATCCGGCCAGCAGGCTCAGCAGGGTCCTACGAAGCACGATGTCCTCCTCTCCCACATCAATGGAGGCGGGGCCGTCAGCGCGGTCCGGTCCCCTGGGGTTTCTGACGGAGATCCAGTGCCGGTCGTCCGGTGCCGGGACCACCACCGCCCCGATGAGGGCGTCGGTTTCGGCCGGCGGACGGGGACCCGGTTCCCGCTGGGACGGGACGGCCGCGGGACCCGGGCCGCCGGCCGTCTCGGCGGGACGGGTCGCGTGGCCGCGTCCGCAGATGCAGGGACTGCGGTATCCGAGGTCGTCGGGCTCGACCCGGTAGACGGCGCAGAGGTAGTGGAGGTACTCGGGCCCGGGCCGCTTGTAGCCGCTCTCGTAGGCCGACAGCAGGGTGTCGCCGAGCTTGGGCTCGGGCTTGCCGTCCACCTCGAAGAGCGCGCGGACCTGGGCGACGATGTCGGACAGCGCGACGCCGTGAGCGAGGCGGTGCGCCTTGATCGGCGTGATGCCGAACAGCGGCCCGCACTGATCGTGGATGTCGACCGCGATCTGGGCGGGGGTGCGTCCCCGGGCGAGACCGCGCGCCCTGATCCGGCGCGCGATTTCGGTCTCCTTCTTCGGGGGGTCTGACATCGTTCCGGCCTCCTCACCGCTGGGCCGGGGGGGTCCTCGGAGCGAGGGCCAGACCTCGGGGCCACGGCGACCGGTAGCTAGGTCAACCTCATCGGACGGAGATTCCCCGCACACCCGCCATGAGCAGGCGATACGAGAAATAGTCTCTTGCGCACGCAGCGTAACGCCCGCACCGGGGCAGGCCAAGCCATTCCCGAGAAACACGGACGGGGTGGAGGCGCCTTCTCTCCCCCGGGTAGAGATTTCTCCTCCGAGGTCTGCGGACGTCCCCCGGGGAGAGGGAATCCCGTACTTCGGCGGACGGGCGGACCCTTGACCCATCACCGTTGGAGTTGCGATTCTCGCCGCGAGTAATGGTACGGAAGCACTGAGTTCGATCACGTGGGGGTCCGGCCGCGGTCGGGGTGAAGATCATCTCCCGCGCGGCGGGCGGAGCCGTCCGGCGCCGCACGGGAACGGCACGAGCGGTCCTCGGGATGCACGGAAGACGGAGGGGGTGCGCAGGTGGCACACGACGAGCGCGTCGGCTACCTGGAGGAGCTGGAGCACGAACTCGACACGCGCGGCCTGGTCGCGCGGGTGGTCCGGACCCGGTCCGGCCCGGCGTTCCTGCGGGTGGTGAACCCGGAGGCGGCGAGCCTGGCCGAGGACGTCACCTGCGCGCCGGCGCCGGAGACCCGCGACCACTACTTCTGGTGGTCCTGGGGGGAGCGCATGCACCGGGTCGACGACCCGCGCGGGGCCGCGTCGAAACTGGCGCACGTCCTGCGGCCGCTCCGCAACCACCCGCCCCGCGGCTCCCACCCTCCGAAGGGCGCCCACGCGCCGCTCGGCGGCCAGCCGCCGCTGGGCGCGCACCGG
>NZ_QURH01000603.1 GCF_003428695.1 Actinomadura logoneensis | reverse complement strand
GACGGCGCACAGGCGGGGCCGGACGGCGCACAGGCGGGGCCGGACGGCGCACAGGCGGGGCCGGACCGCGTGGAGGGCGGCCTCGGCGGCGGGGCGGACGCCGATGAGGGCGGGATCGTGGAGGAGACCGGCGGAATGGGAGAGCGGGCATGACGGCGCTGAGTGAGGCCGCCGCGCGCGAGAGCGCGCTGAGCACCCTGCGGCGGGGGCTGCGGATCAGCCCCGAGTTCAGCGCCGGGCTCGCCGGGACGCTGCTGCTGGCGCTGGTCGCGACGGCGGGCCGGATCGTGGTCCCGGTCGCGGTGCAGCAGGTGATCGACCGGGGGCTCGGAAAGGACGGCGGGCATCCGGACCTGCCGTTCATCCGGACGGCGGTGGCGCTGTGCGCGGTCGGCGTGCTGGTCACGGCCGTCTGCGCGTACCTGATGAACATCCGGCTGTACAGGAGCAGCGAGACCGGGCTGGCGGCGCTGCGGGTGCGGGCGTTCCGGCACGTCCACGACCTGTCGATGCTGACGCAGAGCGGGGAGCGGCGCGGCGCGCTGGTGTCCCGGGTGACCGGCGACGTCGACCAGATCAGCCAGTTCATGCAGTTCGGCGGACTGATGATCATCGTGTCGGCGGGTCAGCTCGTGGTGGCGAGCCTGCTGATGGCGGTCTACTCCTGGCCGCTGATGCTGCTGGTCTGGGCGTCGTTCGTGCCGCTGGCGTGGGCGCTGCGCCGGTTCCAGCGGATGATCTCCGCGGCGTACACGCGCGTCCGCGAGCGGACCGGGGACCTGCTGTCGGTGGTCAGCGAGAGCGTCGTCGGCGCCGCGGTGATCCGCGCGTACGGCGCGGAGGAGCGCACCGCCCGCCGGGTGGACGAGACGGTGGACGCGACCCGGACCGCACAGACCCGCGCGCAGGGGCTGATCGCGATGACGTTCCCGTCCAGCGAGCTGGTCGCGGCGCTCGCGACGTCCGCCGTGGTGGTGTGCGGGACGCTGCTCGGCCTCGGCGGGCACCTGACGGCGGGCGAGCTGATCGCGTTCCTGTTCCTGGTGACGCTGTTCGTGTCGCCGATGCAGACCGCGACCGAGGTGCTGAACGACGCGCAGAACGCGATCGCCGGGTGGCGGCGCGTCCTGTCGGTGCTGGACACCGAGCCGGACGTCGCCGACCCGGGCGACGGCGGCGAGACGCTGCCGCGCGGGCCGATCGAGGTCGAGTTCGAGGGCGTCGGGTTCGCCTATCCGGGCGGCCCGCCCGTCCTGCACGGGGTGGACGCGCGGATCGCGCCGCGCTCGCGGGTCGCGATCGTCGGGGAGACCGGCTCGGGCAAGACCACCTTCGCCAAGCTGCTGACCCGGCTCATGGACCCGGTCGAGGGCGAGGTGCGGGTGGACGGGGTGCCGCTGCGGCGCGTCCGGTTCGCCTCGCTGCGCGAGCGGATCGTGATGGTGCCGCAGGACGGGTTCCTGTTCGACGCGTCGCTGGCCGACAACATCCGCTACGGCCGGGCGGACGCCTCGGACGCCGACCTGCGGCTCGCGCTCACCGAGCTGGGCCTGGCGGACTGGCTGGACGGCCTGCCGCAGGGCCTGGCGACCCCGGTCGGGCAGCGCGGCGAGTCGCTGTCGGCGGGCGAGCGGCAGCTGGTCGCGCTGGCCCGCGCCTACATCGCCGACCCGGACCTGCTGGTGCTGGACGAGGCGACCTCGGCCGTGGACCCGGCGACCGAGGTGCGCATCCAGCGCGCCCTGGACGGCGTGACCCGGGGCCGGACGGCGGTGTCGATCGCGCACCGGCTGTCCACGGCGGAGGCGGCGGACGAGGTGATCGTGTTCGACAAGGGCCGGATCGTGCAGCGCGGCCCGGCGTCCGAACTGGTCAAGGTGCCGGGGGTGTACGCCGACCTGCACGCCTCCTGGGTGGCGCAGCGCAAGATCTGACGGCGGCCGGCCCGCCGCCGGTCGGCGGCCCGCCCGGCGGTGGTCGATGGGTCCCGCCGGCGGTCGGGGGGTCCCGGCGGTGGTCGGCGGACGGGGTCCGG
>NZ_QURH01000598.1 GCF_003428695.1 Actinomadura logoneensis | reverse complement strand
GGCCCCGCCTGTGCGCCGTCCGGCCCCGCCTGTGCGCCGTCCGGCCCCGCCTGTGCGCCGTCCGGCCCCGCCTGTGCGCCGTCGAGGTCCGCCGCCGCCTCCGCGTCGAGGGCCTCCTTCTCGGCCTCGGCCCGCTCGTAGGCGTTCACCAGGTTCCGGTAACCCTCGGAGCGTTCCAGCAGCTCGGTGTGCGTGCCCCGGGCTGCCACCCGGCCGTGCTCCACGAACACGACCTCGTCGGCCAGCGCGATCGTCGCCTTCCGGTACGCGACCACGACGACCGTCGCCGCCCCGTTCTCCTCCGACTCCCGCAGCCCCGCGAGGATCCGCTGCTCGACCTGCGGGTCCACCGCCGAGGTCGCGTCGTCCAGCACCAGCAGCCGCGGCCTGCGGACGACCGCCCGCGCGAGCGCCAGCCGCTGCCGCTGCCCGCCGGACAGCGTCGCGCCGCGCTCGCCGATCCTGGTGTCCAGGCCGTCCGGCAGCGCCGCCACGAACCCCTCCGCCTGCGCCAGCCGCAGCGCGGCCCACACCCGCTCGTCCGGGACGTCCAGGCCGAGCGTGATGTTGCCCCGGACGGTGTCGTCGAACATGAACGTCTGCTGCGGGACGAGCGCGGCGGTCGCGGCGACGCCGCCCGCCCGCACGTCCCGCGCGTCCAGGCCGTCCAGCAGGACCGACCCGTCCGCCGGGTCCACCAGCCGCACCAGCAGCGACGTCAGCGTGGACTTGCCCGACCCCGTCGGCCCGACCACCGCGACCGTCCGGCCGGGGGCCGCCTCGAACGACACGTCCCGCAGCACGTCGGCGGCGGGCGCGCCCTCCGCCGGCTCGTACCCGAACCGGACGGCCTCGACCCGCAGCGCGGCGGGCGCGCCCGCCTTCAGCTCGGCGTCCCCGTACGGCATGGACCCGCCCGCGTCCAGGACGGCCCGGACCCGGTCCCAGCCGACCACGCTGCGCGGCACCTCCGCCAGCACCCAGCCCAGCGACCGGATCGGGAACGCCAGCAGCGTGAACAGGTACGCCACGTGCACCAGGTCGCCCGCCGTCATCGCGCCCGACTCCAGCCGCACCGACCCGATCAGCAGGACGGCCAGCACGCCCAGGTTCGGCAGCGCCTCCAGCACCGGGTCGAACATGCCCCGGACGCGTCCGACCGCGATGTTGGCGTCCCGCAGCGCCTCGGCGCGGGCCGCGAACCGCTCGGTCTCGGCCTGCTCGCGGCCGAGCGTCTTGACGACCAGCCCGCCCTCGAAGCTCTCGTGCGCGACCTCGCTGACCTCGGCCCGCAGCTGCTGCGCGCGGGTCGCGACCGGCGCCAGCCTGCGCTGGTAGACGACGTTCAGGAGCGCGATCGCCGGGAAGACCAGGAACCCGACGAGCGCCACCACGGGATCGGTGAGAAGGATCGACACGGCCGCGACCAGCAGCATGAACACCACGCCGACCGCCATCGGCAGCGGCGCGAGCGGCGCCCACGCCGCCTCCACGTCGGCGTTGGCGTTCGACAGCAGCTGCCCGGTCGGGTGCTTCTGGTGCCAGGCGAGCGGCAGCCTCAGGTACTGCCGCGTGACCGCGCGCCGGTACCGCGCCTGCATCCGGTACTGCATGAGGCCGGCGAAGAACCGCCGCCCCCCGACGCCGAGCGCCTTCAGGAGGGCCACGCCGAGGATCACCAGGGCGGCGGCGGTCAGCGCCCCCGCCGTCGTGTGCCCGCTCTCGAACGCCGGGAGGACGGTGTGCTGCGTGGCCCATCCGAGAGCCTGCGCCGTCCCGACCGTCATCGCCCCGTACAGGGCGCTGGCCAGCACCGAGATGGCGAACACCCGGGGCTCCGCCCGGATGGCCACCCCGAGGACCCGCATCCCCTCCCGCAGGATCTGCCCGGTGGAGGAGGCGCCGCCCGCTCCCAGCTCGTCCGCCGCGGGCGTCTTCTCCGCCGCCGCCGTGCCGTCGGCCGTGGAACCGCGACCGGCCGCGGGGGCGCCGCCGGAGACCCGGCCGCCATCGGCGTCCGGCGCCGACCGGCCG
>NZ_QURH01000597.1 GCF_003428695.1 Actinomadura logoneensis | reverse complement strand
CGGCGGGCCGGACCGGGCACCGGTGGGGGGCGCCGGTGGCGAGCCCGGCAGGGACCGGAGCAGCAGGGAGGCCGGGGGGCCGGGCACGCGCAGCGGGACGTTCTCCGTGTGCGGCCGGGCCCGGGGCGTGGTCTCGACCGTCGGGGCGGCCACGGCCGCACGCGCCTCGGGGACCTCGGGAACCTCGGGGGCCTGCACCTGCCTCGGCGGCGCGGCGACGTCCGGGACGGGGGCGTCCGGCAGGGGGGTGAGCGGGCCGATCCGGCAGCCGGACGTGCCGAGCCCGGTCGGGCCGCAGGGGATGGCGGCGAACCGCTCCGCCGCGTCCGCCGGAACCGTCGCGGGATGCGCCGGCGGCACCGTGCCCGCGGGACCGGCCGGCGGCGACGTCGGGGGAGGTGTGGCGAGTGAGGCGGGAGGTTCCGCGGGGGAGGGCGTCGGGGAGGACGCCGGGGCCGTCGTTTCGGAACGGATCTCCACCGCTGACCTGCCTTCCGCCGGGGCCGACCGGACGTGACCGCCACGCCACGATTACAAAACGTAGTGATGCGGACTCCCATCGTGAATAACCCTTCGGTGAGGTCCACCGGTCCAGCGGGACACATGGGCGTGGAAGAGGCCGGGTAGCCTCGTGCGCCGGGACGTCCGCGCTGTTCGAGCGGGCTCGGACGGACGCACGCACGGACACGGGGACGCAGCAGACACGGTGGGCGGAACGGGATGACGCACGTGCTCCTCGTCGAGGACGACGAGGTGATCCGCAGGACGGTCGGCCTGGCGCTGGAGCGCTACGGCTACACGGTCACGACGGCGCCGGACGGGCTGGCCGGGCTGGAGGCGTTCCGCGAGGGCGGCCCGGACGGCCGGGGCCACGACGTGCTGCTCCTGGACGTCATGCTGCCCGGCCTGGACGGGATCGGGCTGTGCCGTCGCGTCCGGGAGGCCAGCCTGGTCCCGATCGTCATGATGTCGGCGCGCGGCGACGGCCTGGACGTGGTGTCCGGTCTGGAGGCGGGAGCGGACGACTACGTGGTCAAACCGGTCGACACGGCCGTCCTGGTCGCGCGCATCCGCTCGGTGCTGCGCCGCAGCTCGGAGTGGGCGACCGCCACCCGGCCGGGGGAGCCCGCGACCGTGCTGGCCTTCGGCGACCTCACCGTGGACACCGCGGGCATGGAGGTGCGCCGGGACGGCCGTCCGGTGGCGCTGACCCCGACCGAGCTGCGGCTCCTGCTGGAGTTCGCCGCGCAGCCGGGGGTGGTGCTCGGCCGCCGGACGCTGCTGGGCAGCGTGTGGGACCACGCCTGGGACGGCGACAGCCGGGTCGTCGACCTGGCCGTCCAGCGGCTGCGGGCCAAGATCGGCGCCGACCGGATCGAGACGGTCCGCGGTTTCGGCTACAAGCTGCGGCGCTGACATGACGGCCAGGGACGAAGAAGCGGTCAGGGACGGCACGGCGGTCAGGGACGGCACGGCGGACAGGGACGGCACGGCGCGTGGGGACGGCACGGCGCGTGGGGACGGCGAGCGCGGCACGGGCGGCCCGGCGGAGGGCGTCGCCCTCCGCCGGACGGCGTTCCGGTCGCTGCCCTGGAAGCTCGGCTCGCTGGTCGCCGGCGCGGCGCTGGCGGTCGCGGTGGCCGACGGGCTGCTCGTGCACCGGCTGAGCCACGACCGGATGCTCGCCGAGGGCCGGAGCCGGGCGTTGTCCAGCCTCAGCCGGGAGGTGCTCGCGCACGAGCAGACGGGCGCCGAACTGCGGGACGTCATCACGAGCACGGACGAGATGCCGCCCGCGGTCGCCGCGCTCGCGCGGTCGGGGCAGGAGGGCACCTGGTACGACGAGCACGTCCGCAACGGACCGCGCATGTGGGCGGTCGCGCCGGTGCGGGGCGGCGGGCCGGTGGCCCTCTGGGTCGACATGGGCCCGGACCGGCGCGACCTCCGGGCGCTCGACCGCAACCTGGTGGGGGCCGGGGCCGCCACGGTCGCCGTCGTCGTCCCGGCCGGGACGCTGGTCGCCCTGCGGCTCCG
>NZ_QURH01000596.1 GCF_003428695.1 Actinomadura logoneensis | reverse complement strand
GGCCCGCGCGGCGCGGGCCCGGCCGGGACCGCGGTCACTGGAGCTTGACGAGGTTGTAGTCGTAGCCCTGGAACTGCGGCAGGTACTTGGCGTTCTTCACCCGGGACGAGTGGAAGATCGGGTACTTCTGGTTCATCAGCGGGACGACCGCCGCGTCCTGCATGATCTGCCGGTCGGCCTGCGCCCAGGAGTTGGCGGCGGCGTCCACGTTCTTGGCCTCCAGCGCCTGGTCGATCAGCTTGTTCACGACCGGGTTGTTGTAGCCGCCGTAGTTGGTGGAGTTCGGGCCGTAGTGGCGGCCGTCGAACAGCGGGACGATGTTGGTGCGGCCGTTGTTGCCGTACCAGTCCGGCACCCAGCCGGGGCCCGCGATGTCCCACTTGCCCGCCTTGGCGTCCGACGGCGTGACCAGCGTCTTGCTGTAGAAGGTGCCGTTGGTGTCCGGGGTGAGCTGCGCGCGGATGCCGCACTTGGCGAGGTTCGCCTGGACGGACTGGGCGATCTTCGGGTGGTTGCTGGAGACCCGGTAGGGGAACCGCAGCGTGAGGCCGTTGGGGTAGCCCGCGGCGCTCAGCATCGTCCTGCACTTGTTCGGGTCGCCGGAGTTGCCGGGGGTCGGATAGAGGTTGAACGGCTTGTAGCCGACGCTGCGCGGCGGGATGACCTGGTTCAGCACCTCGCTGACGTCCGGGCCGCCGTAGATCTGCACCGCCGCGGACTTGTCGATCGCGTACTGGATCGCCTGCCGCACCGGGACCTTGCCCAGCGCGCCGCCGTTGTTTGGGCTGAGCGTGTTGAACACGATGTAGGGGTTGCTGGACGAGCCGTCCATGATCTTGAAGTTCGGGTTCGACTTCAGGCCCGGGATCCGCCCGGTGGGGACGGTCTGGTCCCAGGACAGGTCGGCCGAGCCGGACTCGATCTGCTGCTGGACGGTCTCGGGCGAGTCCTGCCCCATGGTGATCTGGATGCCGTCGGGGTTCTGCTCCCGGACCGGGTCGGAGTCGGCCTTCCAGGCGGGGTTCTTCGCCAGCGTGATCTGCTTGTTCGGCTGGTAGGCGGTGATCTTGTAGGGGCCGTCGGAGACGGTGTGCGCGCGGAACTCGGGGCTGTCGGGAATGTACCTGTCGTACTCCGCGGGCGCCGCCGCCGAGAAGGACAGACCGAGGATGTTGGTGAAGTCGCTGGCCGGGTTGACCAGCTTGATCACCAGCGTCTTGTCGTCCTTGGCCTGCAGGCCGGGCACCTGGTGCTGGTTCTGGTAGTTCGCGATCGCCGCCGGGTCGCTCGCGCTGACCTTGGAGAAGCCGTCGCAGAAGGCGCTGAACCCCTGGATGGTCTCGGTGTAGTACGCCATGCCGCCCGACGGCTTGGCGGGGTTGCAGATCCGCTTGATGCCGCGCACGAAGTCGCCCGCGACCACCGGCCGGACGGGGTTGGTGTCCCACTGCAGGCCGTCGCGGAGCTTGATCGTGTAGGTCTTCCCGTCCTTGCTGAGCCCGCCGTTGCCGGTGGAGGGGATCTCGGCGGCGGCGTCCGGGACGACCTTGATCGCGTCGTCGAAGTTGTCGGCCGCCTTCACGTTGAACAGGGTCCGCGCGAACTGCCGGGCCAGCAGGTTGCCCCAGGTCGTGTAGACGCTGGAGGTGTCGATGTGGTCGGGGTCGGACGAGCCGACGACCTTCAGCGTGCCGCCGGCGGACCCGCCTCCGCCGCCCCCGCCGCCGCACCCGGCCAGCGCGAGAGCCGCCGCGCCGAGCCCCGCGGCGACCGCCGTCCCCCGTCGTCGTGCTGCCATCTGCACTTCCCCCGCTCTGCGTGGTGTCCTGGGCGCGTCCCCGCACGGCCGGGGGCGCCCGCAGCCCGGCGAAGATCGCGCTAGGTAGCGAAACTAGCACCCAGAGTCATGCGCCGGGGCGCGCGACCCCCGAAAAGGTCGCGCGTGCCGCCGAGCGGCGCCGGGGCCGCGCCGGGCGGGGACGCGAGCCGGGGAGGCGCCCGGCGGAGTCGCATCCGGGGACGCG
>NZ_QURH01000595.1 GCF_003428695.1 Actinomadura logoneensis | reverse complement strand
GCGCCTGCTCGTCGGCCCGCCAGCCCGCCCGCGCCGCGTGCGCCGCGTCCATGGCCGCGTCGAGCTGCTCGCGCGTCGCGTCCGGGGCCCGCTCGGCGACCTCGCCGGTCGCCGGGTTCACCACCCCGAACGTCCCGGCCGCCGCGACGGCCTCCCCGCCGATCGTCATCGTGTACCCGGCCACGGAACCTCCCACCTCGGCACCTTTACCGAACGAGGTTCAGTATTCACCCCCCGACCGGCCGCCACCACCCCGCCGGACCCGCGGACCGGAGCGTTCCATGGCGCCGGGCCGCCCGGCGGCGGCCGAGGGGGTTCCGGGGGGATTCCGCGGGATTTCCGGGGGAGTCGAGCCCGTCCGACCTGGGTGGGGGCCGGTGGCCGGAGTCGGGCGGCAGGTGGCCGGTTCCGGCAGGGCCGCTGGGCGCGGCCGGACGGGCGGGACATCATCCAGCACATGCGATCACGACTCTCCGCGGCGCTCGTCGCGGGTCTGACGGTGGCCCTGGCGGCGGGCACCGGAACGGCGGCGTCCGCGCGCTCCCCGCAGGCGCCCGCGCACCGGCCGGGCCTCATCGACCCGCATCCGTGCGACGGGCAGCCGGGCTTCACGTGCGCGACGCTCCGGGTGCCGCTCGACCACCGGAACCCGGCCCGGGGCACCCTCGACCTCCAGGTCGGGATGTCCGACTTCACCGCCGCCCCCAAGGGCACCCTGCTGTTCCTGACGGGCGGCCCCGGCCAGCCGGGCGTGCCGTACCTGACCCGGATGACCCGGCAGCGGCTGCCGGAACTGGCGAAGAACTACCGGTTCGTGGTGATCGACCAGCGCGGCACCGGGCAGTTCGGCGCGATCGACTGCCCGAAGCTGCAGGCGCAGGTCGGCAGCTCCGACATCGCCCCGCCGACGCGCGACGCGGTGGCCGAGTGCGCGTCGGTCCAGGGCGACCGGCGCGGCTACTACACCACCGACCAGACCGTCGGCGACCTGGACATGTTCCGCAGCGCGCTCGGCGTCGACAAGTGGGTCGTGGACGGCGTGTCCTACGGCTCGTTCACGGCGGCGAACTACGCCGCCTTCCATCCCGGCCATGTCGCCAAGGCCGTCCTCGACTCGGTGCTGCCGCACACCGACCCGAACCGCGAGCAGATGCTCTACACGACCGGGCAGCGCGCCGTGGCACGTGTGCTGCGCGACGCCTGCCGGACCGCGCCCGCCTGCGGGTTCGACCCGGCGCGGGACGTCGCGTACCTGGCGCGCCATCGCAAGGACGCCGTCCTGCTGTGGGACGCGCTCGTCTCGTACGAGTTCTTCGACCCGACCTACCGCGACCCGAACCCGCCCGGGCTGCCCGCCGGCTCCGGCGACGTGGTGGGCGCGATGCACGCCGCGCGGCAGGGCGACCCGACCAGGCTGGACGCGCTGATGAAGCTGATGGCGCCGGGCGGCGACCCCGTCGCGGGCTTCAGCGCGGGACTGCACGAGGCCACCATCTGCGGTGACGGCGTGTTCCCCTGGGGGACGTCGGAGACTCCCGTGGAGCGTCGTCCGGCGGCGCTGGAGTACGCCCGCCGCCACCTGCCCGCCAGCGCCACGTGGCCGTTCACCTCCGAAACCGCCGTCGGCGACGGCTTCATCCAGGAGTGCCTGACCTGGCCGGTCGCGCAGCACAACACCGAGGCCAAGCGGAAGCTGCCGCCGGTGCCGGTGCTCGTCCTGAACGGCGACCGCGACCTGTCCACACCGCTGGAGTGGGCGCGGGAGGAACTCGCGAACGCTCCGAAGGGCAGGCTCGTCGTCGTCAAGGGCGCGAGCCACTCCATCCAGAACCGCGAGCGCGGCACGCAGGGGCGCGAGGCCGTCTACGCCTTCCTCAACGACTGACGCGCGTTGGCGGTCGGCATGTCTTGACGGCCGAGGTGTCGAGGGATCAACGGATCTCGTGCGAGGTGGACGTCCACGCACGTCCGCACACGTGGGACGCCGCCGTCCGGACGGATCATGTCCGTCCGGACGGCG
>NZ_QURH01000594.1 GCF_003428695.1 Actinomadura logoneensis | reverse complement strand
GCCGACGACCCGCCGGCGCCCGCGAGGATCCGCGCGCGGGCGCGCGACCGGCGGGTCATCAGCAGGGCGATCCCGGTGACGGCGTAGGCGACGGTGGCCAGCGCCAGGGGGCCGCCCATGGCGGCGCCGACGCCGATGTCCTTGCCGGCCTCGCCGCCCCCGGAGGTGACGGCGACGAGCGTCACCACCGACTCGGGGAGCGCGGTGCCGAAGGCCGCCAGGACCGTGCCGACCGCCATCCGGCCGACCTTCAGCCGGTGCCCCAGCCACTCGACGGCGTTGACGAACCACTCACACGACAGATAGATCGCCACCGCACAGGCGATCAGCAGGACGAAATGCCACACGTCCGGTACCCGCTCCTCCCGCGTCGCCGGGGGCCGAGGCCGGGGGGCGCTCCGGGGCGTCCTCGCGAGACCTCGATCCCGGCCGACGACGCGTCTGGTCATCGACAGAAAAGGGATCGAAGGTCTCGCCCGTCCGCCGGCGGCGGACCCGGTCACCGGGAGCGGTGGCTCCAGTGTGTCGACGACCGGTTCGCAGGGCTACTCCCCTTCGCGGCAGCGACTCTACCGCATCGCGTCCCGGAAACCGCCGAGTCGGCGTCCGGACGGACGGCCGGAGAGGCCGGGAAGGCCCATGGGAGCGGGGGTTCCGTGGGGCCGCGGGTCCGGGCGGCGTGCGGCTGCCGCCCCGCGGACGGGCCATCCGGACGGACCGTCCGTATTCCGAGTTTCGGTTGGACCCTTCGGACAGTTGCGGACAGACCGTATGTCGGACGGCGGGGTTGGTGACGGCCCTGGAATCTGGTCGGCAAATCGCGGTCAAACCGCATGTCCGGCGGGCTCGCACGCGGCAGGATCCGGTCACGATGCGTGCGGGCCCGGTGCGCCGAATGCCGCCGGGACTCCGCGCCGCAGCACGGCCCGGCAGGGGGCACCGCGACGCGCGGGCCCGCCCGGCGCGGGTCGCGGCGCGGGCACGACCGAAACGGCGAGTCTACGGGGGCGCGGGAATGGCGGCGGACACGATGACCGGATTCCGGATTCCGGAACTCACCCTGCCTTTTCCCGGACCGGTACGCCGCGCCGACGCCGACGTGCTACGGGCCGGGGTGTGCGGGTGGGCCGAGGAGCGGGGACTGGTCGGGCCGCGCGGCCGGGCGCGGCTGGAGTCCTCGCGGCTGCTGGACCTCGGCATCGCGCTGACCGGGCGGGCCGACCCCGACCGGGCGGCGGTGCTGATGGCGTGGTTCCTGTGGGTGCTGCTGCTGGACGACCGGGTGGACGACGGCCCGTGGGCGGCCGACGGGGTGCTGGCGGACTTCGCCGCGTCCGCCCTGGCGGTGCTGCGCGGCGAGCCCGGCGGGGACGGCCCGGTCGACCCGATGCTGGCGGTGCTGGCCGACGACCTGTGGCCGCGCACGTCCCGGCTGGCGGGCCCGGCCTGGCGGGAGCGGTTCGCCGGGCACATGGAGCGGCACCTGAACGCCCAGTGCGCGATGGTGGACCGGCGCGCCGACGGGCGGGCGCTGCGGCTGCCCGCCTACATCGTGCTGCGCCGGGACCTGTTCGGCGCGGACGTCTTCTTCGACCTGTTCGAGGCCGTGGACCGCATCTCGCCGCCCGACGACCCGGCCGCGGCCGGGCTGCGCGCCGCGGCGGCCGACGTCATCTCCTGGACCAACGACCTGTTCTCGGTGGAGAAGGACCTGGCGTTCGGGGAGCGCGCCAACCTGGTGCTGCTGCTCCACGAGCGGCGGGCCGGAACGCTCCAGGAGGCGGTGGACCAGGCCCGCACGCTGATCGCGGCGCGCGCCTCGGACTTCCAGATCCTGCGCCGCGGCGTCCCGTGGGACGCCCGCGACACCGGCCGGCTCGCCGACCGGCTGCGCCGAGCGATGCGCGCGTCGCTGGACTGGCACCGCTCGGTGCCCCGGTACCGGCCGCGCACCGCCGCGTCCGAGGCCGCCGCGTTCGCCGCCGCGTCCGCACCGGG
>NZ_QURH01000592.1 GCF_003428695.1 Actinomadura logoneensis | reverse complement strand
GCCTGGGAGGTTCCGGCGGTTCGGGACGTCCGGGCTGACGGCGGCGGGCGAGGCGGCCGGAGCAGGCCGGGCGGGTCCGGCGCGCTCCGGCCGGCCCGGGGCGGCGGAAGAGAACGGCAAAGGCACATCCGAGTGAAGGGAGACCCCGTGTCGAACATGGATCTGGCTCTGAAGGAAATGATGGCGATCGACGGTGCGGTCGGCGCGGCCGTCGTCGACTACGGCAGCGGCATGGCGCTGGGCGTGCAGGGCGGTTCCAAGGCCCTGGACCTGCAGGTCGCGGCGGCGGGGAACACCGAGGTCATGCGGTCCAAGATGCGGACGATCGAGCAGCTCGGGCTGAAGGACGAGATCGAGGACATCCTGATCACGCTGGGCGCGCAGTACCACATCATCCGGCCGGTCACCGGCCGCAAGGGCAAGGGCCTGTTCCTCTACCTCGCGCTGGACCGCGGGCGCGCGAACCTGGCCCTGGCCCGCCACCACATGAAGGGCATCGAGGAGAACCTGGAGATCTGAGTCTCCGCTCCAGCACGCGTGGGCCCGGACGGCCGCCGTCCGGGCCCACGCGTTTCCGGCCCTGGGTCAGGGGCGGATGCGGCCTCGCGTCGCCGCTTACGCGCCGTCCAGCACCGCCATCTCGTCCTCGGTGAGGCTGGTGGACGCGCCCAGCACGGCCTGCTCGAGTTGTTCGACGCTGCTGACGCCGACGATCGGGGTCAGCGCCGGGTTCCCCGAGGCCAGCCACGCGAGCACCACCTGGCCCGGCCGGAGTCCGCGCGCCGTGGCGACGCGGTTCAGCGCCGCCAGCCGCCGTTCGGTGCCGGGGTGGCGGTACTCGGCCTCCAGCGGCCGGTCGTCGCGGTCGTAGCGGCCCTGGAGGGTGGCGGTGTAGACCCAGCCGTCGAAGGACGGGTTGCGGCGCAGGAAGTCCAGGCCGTCCGGTGACAGCATCCCCAGCGGGACCGGCTGGCCCTCCACGGCCATGCCGCCGGCGGGCTGGAGGTAGGAGTAGCGCTGCTGGTACGCCGACGGCTGCGCGCGGCCGGCGTGTTCGGCGGTGGCCCGGATCCGCTCCAGCAGCCAGGACGGGTGGTTGGACACGCCCCAGCGGGCGGTCAGGCCATCGCTGACCAGGCCGCCGAACGTCTCGACCAGGTCCTCCACCGGCACGGCCGGGTCTTCGACGTGCGCCCAGTAGAGGTCGACACCGTCCACGCCCAGCCGCTCCAGGCTCTGCGCCATGGCCTCGCGGACGACGTCCTTGCGCAGCCCTTCGAGGTGGTCGGGGAACCCGCCTACCCGCGTGGGTTGGGCGCCGACCTTGGTACTCAGACGGACCCGGACGCCCGGGTTGGACGCCAGCCAGCGGCCCAGCAGCGCCTCGCTCTGGCCGCCGAAGCCGGTGTCCGAGGTCCAGAAGCTGTAGTTGTCGGACGTGTCGATGAAGGACCCGCCCAGTTCGGCGTACCGGTCGAGGATCGCGAAGGCGGTCCGCTCGTCCACCTTGGTGCCGAAGTACATCGCCCCGAGGGCCATCGTGGGTGCGTTCATGGCGCAAGCCTCGGTGCTGGAGCGCGCTCCAGGTCAAGCCGCGAGCGGGAGGCGAAGGCGCATTCGGAACGATTCGCCCGGCCGGTCGTTACTCTTGAGGAGCGGAACACGGGCGGGTTTGGGGGAACGGACATGACCGACCGGACCGGGAGCGGCCCGAGCGCCGGCGGCTCGACCGACGATGACGCGTACTCTGCGGCGCCCGCCGACCGTGGTCCAGCCCGCGGAACCTCCGCTGGGACCGAGTCCGAGGCCGACTCCGGGGCCGTCCGCGCGTCCGGGGGCGGAACCGTTCCCGAGCGCGTCCGGGACGGGGACTCCGGGATGGACCGTGCCACCGCGGACGGCCTCGCCGAGATGGCGCGCGGGCTCGTCCCGGTCGCCGAGCGGGCGGCGCGGGGCGCGTCGGCCGCGGCCGAGCCCGTCCGGGTGATCGCG
>NZ_QURH01000593.1 GCF_003428695.1 Actinomadura logoneensis | reverse complement strand
GGGAGTCGTGGGGGGCTGGGAGGGTGGGGAGTCGTGGGGCGGGGGCTCAGGGCTGGAAGGGGATGGTGCAGGGGCGTCCGGCGCAGGTGTCGACGATCCGTCCGGTGGCCAGGAACGTCGCGACCTGCGACATCGCCTCGGCCGAGCCGCGGGTGTCGCCGTGCGGGTCGCTTCCCGCGGTGTTGGGCGTGTTGGTGAGCGGCGGCGCGGGCGTGCCGCTGTCCCAGATCACCAGGCCGGACCCGGCGTGCGGGTAGCGGGTGAGGGCGGGCAGCCCCCAGAACGGCGTGACGTCGGGTTTGCGGCCGGGCGCGAGCGCGGGCTGCCGGACCGGGACGTCGCCGAGCGTGCGCGCCATCACCTCGGTGGCGATGTTGGCGACCTGGTGGTCGCCGAACGCCTCGTGGACCAGCACGCGGTGCGCGGGCGTGCCGGGCAGCGGGTCGCGGGTGACGTGCGCGGCGTAGCCGTCGCCCTCCCCGCGGTCCCACAGCATCTGGATGAGGTTCAGGACGAGCTGCTGCTGGAGCTTGTCCGGGTAGCTGATGTTGAGGAGCCTCTCGTACTGGGCGAAGTCGACGCTGCGGTTCAGCATCGTGCTGTAGTTGATCCCGGGGACGATCAGCGCGGCCCGCCGGAAGTCGGTGGCCAGCGCGGTGAGGGCCGTCCCCTGGATGCCGCCCTGGCTCGCGCCCGCGTAGGCCAGCCCGCGGCCGATGAGCGGGCGGCCGTCGCCCGTCCGGAACGCGGCGTCGGCGGTGAACCCGCGCGGGTGGACGAGGTCGCGGCCGAGGAACAGGAAGTCCAGGTAGCTCTGCTGCTGCCGGTCCGGGACGGTGTTGAACCGCGACACGTTCAGCAGGACGCTCGCGACGTTGGCGATGTCACCCTCCGCCATCCCGATCCAGTCGGTGGCGCAGAGCATGAGGTCGTGCCGCTGCGCGGCGCGCCGCAGCTTCTCGCTGTCGATCTCCGACGCGCTGCCCATGAGCCCGTGCCCGTACAGCACGGGCTGGGCCGCCTTCGTCAGCGCGGCGCGCGGGATGTTGCAGCGGAAGTCGGCCTTCTGGACGTTGCCGGGAATCTGCTGCGGCAGGCCGTCCCGCCCGTAGTGCAGGGACGATCCGGGCGGACCGCCGGGCAGGTCCAGGTAGCTGGGGACGTTCACCGTGCCCTCGACCCGGCGCGCCAGGTACGGGTCCTGGTCGGGGGTGAAGTCGGTGACCTTGCCGACCGTGAACGCGGGCGCGCGGTCGCCGAGCTTGCGGAACGCGTCGTCGCGCATGTGGACGGCCCGCTCGGTGAGGTTGCGGGTGGACGCGACGGTGAAGTCCCACGCGAGGTAGAGCCCGGCCGTGGAGACGTGGTGGCCGTTCAGCTCCCGGACCGTCCGCCGCAGGGCGGCGCCGCGTTCCTTCTCCGTCCGGCCGAGCGGACGGCCCGCCAGCATCCGCCGGACGGCGGGGCTCGCGCCGATCGCCCTGCCGTCCCCGTCCTTGAGGCCGCGCAGCAGCACCAGGTAGCGGTGGCCCTCGCGGAGGTTGCGGGCGGGGCGCACCAGCAGCAGCCGCCGGGACTCGGGCGCGTTGGCGTCGAGTTCGGCGAAGTACGGCCACCGTTCCCCCGTCCGGGCGTCCATGAGGACGATCGGCGCGTCGGGGGCGAGCGAGCGGGCCATGTCGGTGATCGGGGCGGCGCCGGTCCGGGCGAGGTCCAGGCCCGGCACGCGGGTGAGCACGGCCGAGCCCGGGGAGAAGCCGTCGTTGCGGTTCCACTGCGTCGGGTCGGTGGGCAGCACTCCCCCGGCGCGCGGCGTCGCGAGCGGCGACAGGTTCACGCGGCGGCCGGTCGCGGTGGAGCGGTCGGCGACGGTGAACCAGTCGTTCGGGAACGGCAGCATGCACGCCGCCGTGTCCGCCGGGTCGCACACGTGCGCGACGGTCCCGGCCGTCCCGGCCGCCGCGGCGGGGGCGGCCG
>NZ_QURH01000588.1 GCF_003428695.1 Actinomadura logoneensis | reverse complement strand
CGCGGCCGACAGCGCCGCCGCCAGCGCCTCGACCGCGGCGGCCTCCGGCTCGCCGAGGCGGCCGAGCCCGTGGGTCAGCGCGCCGTCGAAGCCGTCGACCAGGGCCAGGGCGTCCTCGACGCCGTCGGGGAGGCCGTCGGTCAGCGCGGCCAGGTGCAGGCTCAGCATCAGCCCACCGCCCCGGCCGGGAACCACTGCATCTCCGGCACCGGCGCGCCCTGCGCCGGCACCTCCAGGTAGGCCAGGTGCCGCAGGAACCGGTTGAACACCGCGGCGGCCGGGTCGTCCCCGCTGGGGCCGCCGTCGAGCGCCTCCGCCAGGCCGCCGTCCGGCGGGGCCTCGACCCCCAGGTAGGCGGCGACGCGCTCGGCGCCGTACTGGAGCACCGCCTCTTTCAGAAGTGCGTCGAGATGCTTGCACATAAAGGAGCCGCTGAGCCCTCCGCATCTCCGGTTGTTGTTCGTGCTGCAGCTGAAGGCGTGCGTCCCGGCGGCAATGGACGAGACATAAACCCGGGCGATGTCGGAACCACTCGACACCACTCCCTGGAGGCGTCCGTCCGCCATTTCCACGAACGGCACCTTCGCCAGCTTCCGCGCCTTGGCGGAGGGCGTCACCCGCACCACGGCGGACCGCTCCCACGCGAGGTCATCCGCGTCCTCGTTCGACATGACCTCATCATCCCAAGGGGGTACGACAGAATTGCCGCGACGCATGACGACGGGCGGAGAAAATGCGTGAGGCCGTCCCGGACGTTCGTCCGGGACGGCCTCGCATGAATGGCCTCAGAAGAATCGGCGGAGAAGAATCGCCCCCGGGCCGGTCAACCTCGGGAGAGCGCGGCCATACCGCGCGCCGGTCCCGCCCGCCGGGCGAGGAGGGCGAACAGCATGCCGCTCACGAACCCGTAGATATGGGCCACATAGGCGACGTTGCTCGATTTGTCGCCGAGTGAGAGCCACTGCAGGACGAACCAGGAGCCGAGCACCACCCAGACGGGCAGCCGGACGACGAAGACGGGCGCGACGTAGCTGACGATCCGCCCGCGCGGGTTCAGCACCAGGTACGCGCCGAGCACCCCGGCGATCGCGCCGGACGCCCCGATCAGCGGGATGTCGGAGTCGGGCGTGGTGTAGGCGAAGCCGTACACGGCGACGAGCCCGAAGAACAGGTAGGCGAGCAGGTACCGGAGCCGTCCGAGCCGGTCCTCCACGCCCATCCCGACGACGAACAGCACGACCAGGTTGCCCAGCAGGTGCAGCCAGTTGGAGTGCACGAACATCGAGGTGAACGCGGCCGTCCACGGGGTCTTGGTGAAGGTGGACGGGCCGCACTGGTGGGCCGCCTCGGCCGGCATCGGCTGCTGCTCGCCGGTCGTCAGCTCCTTCGGGACGGCCCCGTACTCCATCGTGAACTGGGTGACCCGGCAGGCCCGGACCTCGTTGTCGCCGTACCAGGTGGCGAACCTGGCCATCGGGGTGAGCAGGAACACCAGCACGTTCGCGGCGACCAGCAGGTAGGTCACCCAGGGGACCCGGCGGGCGGGCTGGCTGTCGTACAGGGGCAGTGCCATGTGTGGGGGCGTCCTGATCGGGAGAAGGCGGAATCGGCGGCGTTCTCGGGCCTCTCGGGCGAGTGAACCAGACCCTAACGGGTCGGACCGGTCCCTCACGGTCCGACGGGCCGGCTCCCTAACGGTCCGACGGGTCGGCTCCCTAACGGTCCGACGGGTCGACGGCGGCGTAAGCGTTGTCGATCCAGCCCCGGAACGACTCGCCGCCGTGGGCCGGGCACGTCCACTCCCCCTCGACCTCCACCAGCCGGACGCCCGGGGAGTCCAGCCAGCGCAGCACGCACTCCATCTCCTCGGCGCCGGTGCCGCCCGCGCCGGTCATCGCGCCCGGCGCGCCGCCCGCGCCCGGCAGGACGGTCTCGGCGGTCGCGATCAGCGCGTCCACGTAGGGGCGCGGCGCGGCG
>NZ_QURH01000587.1 GCF_003428695.1 Actinomadura logoneensis | reverse complement strand
GACGCTCGGGCCGGCGGCGGCGCTCGCGGCGCTGCGCGGGCACGGGCGGGGTCGCGGCCCCCGGCTGGCGTGTCCGTGTGCTCATCTGGCCTCCCGGACCCGCTCGGCGGCGCGCAGCCGCACCGATCCGGCCCTTGGGTTGGTCTCGGTCTCGGTCTCGGACGCCACCTCGGCCCCCCGGGTCAGCAGCCGGAAGCGCGGCTGGTGCTCGGGCAGCGGGACGGGCAGGTCCGGCGGGGTGTGGTCGGCGGTGGCCGTGGCGAGGACCTGCTTGGTGATGCGGTCCTCCAGGGAGTGGTAGCTGAGCACCGCGACCCGGCCGCCGACCGGGAGCGCGTCCAGCGCGGCGGGCAGCGCCCGCCGCCAGATCTCCAGCTCGCCGTTGACCTCGATCCGCAGCGCCTGGAAGGTGCGCTTGGCCGGGTTGCCGCCGGTGCGGCGGGTCGCGGCCGGGATCGCGGTCCGGACGAGGTCGGTGAGCCGCGCCGTCGAGTCGAGCGGCTCCTTGGCGCGTTCGCGGACGATGGCCGCCGCGATGCGCTGGGCGAACCGCTCCTCGCCGTACTCGCGCAGGATGCGGGCGAGCTCGGCGGGCGGGTAGGTGTTGACGACCTCGGCCGCGGTGAGGGACTGGGTGCGGTCCATCCGCATGTCGAGGGGCGCGTCGTAGGAGTAGGCGAAGCCGCGGTCGGCCTCGTCCAGCTGCGGCGAGGAGACTCCGAGGTCGAACAGGAACGCGTCCACCCGCGGCACGTCCAGCCGGTCGAGCACCTCGGGGATCTCATCGTAGACGGCGTGCTCGAGCGCCACCCGGTCGCCGAAGCGCTCCAGCCTCCTGGCGGAGCGCTCCAGCGCGTAGGTGTCCCGGTCCAGGCCGATCAGCCGGAGCGCCGGATGGGCGGCGAGCATGGCCTCGGCGTGGCCGCCCATGCCGAGCGTCCCGTCCAGGTAGACGGGTGTCCGGCCGGCGTCCAGCGCCGCCTGGACGGCGGGCGCCAGGATCTCGAGCACGCGGTCGAGCAGGACCGGGATATGCCCGGGCCCCGCCGCGTGGTCGCCCACGTCGCCCACGTCCATGCTCCACCCCCCATGTTGGTGCCACCTCACTCGCGGAGAGCGTGGCGTCGGCGGCCGGCGGCGCGTGCCGCCCGGCCGTCTGTCGTCGGTGCCGGCGCCCTGTGAAGCCCCCTGGCGGGCGCCCTCCGGCGGCCTCGTCCGGCCAGGTCCCCATCCGCTGCCCTTGAGGAAGATCACCGCGTTTCCGCGGGGGGTCGGCTTCTGGCGCCGGGGAAGCTGCGCCAGAGGGCCTGGAGAGCGGCTGGAGACCTGGCCGAACGCGGGCCGGTGCCGGTCTGCGCGACCGACGTTCAGCAGATCGTCAGAGGATCCCGGGCAACACCTCCTCGGAGATGTCGGCGAACGCCTGCTCCTCCTGCTCGAGGTAGGACTCCCAGGCGCCGCTGTCCCAGATCTCCAGGCGCGTGTTCGCGCCGATGACGGTGCACTCCCGGGTGAGGCCGGCGTACTTGCGCAGCGGGGGCGGGATGGTGATCCGGCCCTGCTTGTCGGGGACCTCGTCGGACGCGCTGGCGAAGAAGACCCGGCTGTAGGCCCGCACGCTGCGCTCGGTGACCGGCGCCGCACGAAGCGCCTCGGTGATGCGCTGGAACTCCGCCACAGGGAAGACGTAGAGGCAGCGTTCCTGGCCCTTCGTGATCACCAATCCCCCCGACAGCTCCTCGCGGTACTTCGCCGGCAGGAACAGTCGTCCCTTGTCGTCGAGACGCGGCGTGTGGGTGCCGAGGAACACCGGCCCCACCTCCCGCGCCGCATGAGGCGCTACCGCTCCCCACGGCGCCCCACTCTACTCCACTCTTCCCCACCGTCAACTACGAAAACACCTGCCGCGCCTCGATTTCTCGAACGATTCCGCAGGTCAGGGGGGGTGGGGCCGGAGGGGG
>NZ_QURH01000590.1 GCF_003428695.1 Actinomadura logoneensis | reverse complement strand
GGAGCCGCCCGCCCCGCCGCCGGAGCCGCCCGGGGCGCCGTTCTCCCCGTCGGGGCCGCCGTCGGACGGGCTGGACGCGCGGCCGCCCGCTGAGCCGGTGGTGTGGCCGTTCCCGCCGGTCGAGAAGGTACAGCCGGTCGCCATGACGGCGACGGCCGCGGCTACGAGCGACCCTTGGAGGATCCTTGACATCTGCTCTCCCATAAGCGTGGTCGGCGGGGCAGGGCCGTGGCCAAGCGGCTCTCGTCGAAGCAGCCGCTTGGCGCCCCCGTCGGCCCCGTCCCGCCCTTTCGCGATACACGGAGTGAGATGCCGGAATCGGCTGACTTGTTCGTAGGTGTTGCGCATGAGGTGAGGACGTCGCGGGGTCGGGTAACGGCCAGGTATGTCTGTCGCGCAGAATCCCCCGTCCGCCAAGCACATCGTGATCGTCGGCGGAGGCTACGTCGGCATGTACACCGCGCTGCGGCTGCAGCGCCGGCTGCGCCGGGAGATGCGGCGCGGCGAGGTCGCCGTCACCGTCATCGACCCGCAGTCGTACATGACCTACCAGCCGTTCCTCCCCGAGGCCGCCGCCGGGAACCTCGAACCCCGGCACGTCGTCGCGCCGCTGCGCCGCGTCCTGAAACGCTGCCGGCTCCTCAACGGGCGGGTCGTGGGCATCTCCGCCGAGCGCGGCGTGGTGACCGTGTGCCCGGCCGGCGCCGACGAGACCCGTCGGGAGGACCTGCGGGAGGTGCCCTACGACCGCCTCGTCGTGGCGCTCGGCTCCATCTCGCGGACGCTGCCGATCCCCGGCCTGGCCGAGTGCGGGATCGGGTTCAAGACCGTCGAGGAGGCCATCTACCTGCGCAACCACGTGCTGCAGCGGCTGGACATCGCCGCGTCCAACGACGACCCCGAGGTGCGGCGGCGGGCGCTGACGTTCGTGTTCGTCGGCGGCGGGTTCGCCGGCGTCGAGGCGCTCGCGGAGCTGGAGGACATGGCGCGCGACGCCTGCCGCTGGTATCCGCCCGTCCGGCGCGAGGACATGCGCTGGATGATGGTCGAGGCCGCCGACCGCATCCTGCCCGAGGTCGGCCCGGAGATGGGCCGCTGGACGGTCGAGGCGCTGCGCGGCCGGGGCATCGAGGTGAAGCTCGGGACGCTGCTGAAGTCCGCCGAGGACGGCCGGATCGTGCTCAGCGACGGCGAGCAGTTCGACGCGGGCACCCTGGTCTGGACCGCCGGGGTCAAGCCCCACCCCATGCTCCGCGACACCGACCTCCCGCTGGACGACAAGGGCCGGGTGAAGGCCACCGCCGAGCTCACCGTCGAGGGCCGCCCCGAGATCTACACCGCCGGCGACAACGCGCGGGTGCCCGACCTCAGCGGCACCGGCGAGTTCACCGCGCCGAACGCGCAGCACGCCGTCCGCCAGGCCCGCACGCTGGGCGACAACCTCGCCGCCGACCTGCGGGGGAAGCCCCTGAAGCCCTACAAACACGCCTACGTCGGCTCGGTCGCCGGGCTCGGCCTCCACAAGGGCGTGGCGAACGTCTACGGCGTGAAGCTGCGCGGCCTGCCCGCCTGGTTCATGCACCGCACCTACCACCTCTCCCGGATGCCCACGGTCAACCGCAAGTTCCGCGTCACCCTCGACTGGACGCTCGCCCTCTTCTTCCGCCGCGAGATCGTGTCCCTCGGCGAACTGGCCAGCCCCCGCGCCGAATTCGAACTGGCCACCGACCACCGCCCCAAGCCGAGCTGACCCTGCCGGGCCCCCACTGCCGCCCTCACCGCCGGCCCCCGCCAACCCCGACGGCCCGAGCCCAGCCCAACGCCCCCACCAAGCCTCAGCGCGTGCGCGAAGTCCGGTGCGTGCACGAAGTCCGGCGCGTGCGCCAAGCCCGGCGCGTGCGCCAAGCCCGGCGCGTGCGCCAAGCCCGGCGCGTGCGCCAAGCCCGGCGCGTGC
>NZ_QURH01000589.1 GCF_003428695.1 Actinomadura logoneensis | reverse complement strand
GGCGGCGGTGCGGTGCGGCCCGGCGGTGGGACGGTGCGGCCCGGCGATGCGGGGGTGCGGGCCGGCGGTGGGGCGGCGGCCCGGCGCAGAGCGGGACCCGGGCGTCGGACGAGGGTCAGCGGCCGGTTACCCTTCACGGCATGGCGATGGAAGCTCCTGAGCCCGCGGTGGACGACATCGACATCCACACGACGGCGGGCAAGATCGCGGACCTGGAACGGCGGCGGTACGAGGCGGTGCACGCGGCGTCCGCGGCGGCGGTCGAGAAGCAGCACGCCAAGGGCAAGATGACCGCGCGCGAGCGGATCGACGCGCTGCTCGACCCCGGCTCGTTCGTGGAGTTCGACACCTACGCGCGGCACCGCTCCACCTCGTTCGGCCTGGAGGCCAGGCGGCCCTACGGCGACGGCGTGGTCACCGGGCACGGCACGGTCGACGGCCGTCCGGTCGCGGTGTTCAGCCAGGACTTCACCGTCATGGGCGGCTCGCTCGGCGAGGTCTTCGGCGAGAAGATCACCAAGGTGATGGACCACGCGCTGAAGACCGGCTGCCCGGTCATCGGGATCAACGACTCCGGCGGCGCGCGGATCCAGGAGGGCGTGGTCGCGCTCGGCCTGTACGCCGAGATCTTCAAGCGGAACGTGCACGCCTCCGGCGTGATCCCGCAGATCTCGGTCGTGCTCGGCCCGTGCGCGGGCGGCGCGGTGTACTCGCCCGCGCTGACCGACTTCGTCATCATGGCCGACCAGACCTCGCACATGTTCATCACCGGCCCGGACGTCATCAAGACCGTCACGGGCGAGGAGGTGACGTTCGAGGAGCTCGGCGGCGCGCACACGCACAACACCCGGTCGGGCGTCGCGCACTACCAGGCGTCCGACGAGAACGACGCGCTGGAGTACGTGAAGTCGCTGCTGGCGTACCTGCCGTCCAACAACCTGTCCGACGCGCCCGCGTACGACACGCCGGTGGACCTGGACGAGGTGGACGAGGAGCTCGACGCCCTCATCCCGGACTCCCCGAACCAGCCCTACGACATGCACCGGGTCATCGAGCACGTGCTGGACGACGGGGAGTTCCTGGAGGTCCAGCAGCTCTTCGCGCCGAACATGATCGTCGGGTTCGGCCGGGTCGAGGGCCGTTCGGTCGGCGTGGTCGCCAACCAGCCGATGCAGTTCGCCGGGACGCTCGACATCGACGCCTCGGAGAAGGCCGCCCGGTTCGTCCGCACCTGCGACGCGTTCAACGTCCCCGTGCTGACCTTCGTGGACGTGCCGGGCTTCCTGCCGGGCACCGACCAGGAGTGGAACGGCATCATCCGGCGCGGCGCGAAGCTGCTCTACGCCTACGCCGAGGCGACCGTCCCGCTGGTCACGGTCATCACGCGCAAGGCGTACGGCGGCGCGTACGACGTCATGGGGTCCAAGCACCTCGGCGCCGACATCAACCTCGCCTGGCCGACCGCGCAGATCGCCGTCATGGGCGCGCAGGGCGCGGTGAACATCCTCTACCGGCGCGAGCTGGCCGCCGCCGAGGACCCGGACGCCCGCCGCGCCGAGCTGGTCACCGAGTACGAGGACACCCTCGCCAACCCCTACATCGCGGCCGAGCGCGGCTACGTGGACGCCGTGATCAAGCCGTCCGAGACGCGCGGGCAGATCGTGCGGGCGCTGCGCTCGCTGCGCGAGAAGCGCCGGACCCTGCCGCCGAAGAAGCACGGCAACATCCCGCTCTGAGGGAGGACGCCACCGCTTCCGGGGAAGAATCAAGGCAGGGCAACGTTCCGGCAAAGGAGTGTGCGGTCATGGACGACGACAAGACGTTCCTGCGGATCGTCCGCGGCGACCCGTCCGCCGAGGAGGTCGCGGCGCTCGTCGCCGTGCTGACCGCGCGCGCCCGGCAGGCCGCCGCCGCCCGGGACACCGCGCCCGGCGGCGGTCCGGC
>NZ_QURH01000585.1 GCF_003428695.1 Actinomadura logoneensis | reverse complement strand
GGGAGTCGCCGGGGCGGGCGGGCTCACGGGGGCGACCGGCGCGGCCGGGGCCGTCGGCGCGGGCGGCGCGGGCGGGGTCAGGGACGGGTCCTGGCGGAGGATCGCCTCCTGGAGGGCCGTCACCTCCGGGCCCGGGTCGATGCCCAGCTCGTCCGCCAGGAGTTCCCGCAGGTCGGCGAGGGTGGCGAGCGCGTCGCCCTGCCGTCCGGCGCGGTACAGGGCCCGGGCGTGGACGGCCCGCAGCCGCTCCCGGAGCGGATGCCGGGCCACCAGGTCGCCCAGCTCCCCGGCCAGCAGGAGGTGCTCCCCGGCCGCGAGGCGCGCCTCGGCCCGCTCCTCCTGGACGGCCAGCCGCTGGTCGTCGAGCCGGTCGGCGGCCGTCCGCGCGAACTCCTGGTCGGCGACGTCGGCGAACGCGGGGCCGCGCCACAGGTCCAGCGCCTCGGACAGGACGGCGGCGCGCTCGCGCGGGTCGTCCACCGTGCGCGCGCGTTCGGCGAGGGCGGTGAAGCGCTCGGCGTCCACCGTGTCGGAGCCGTCCACGGCCAGGCGGTATCCGGCCGCCTCCCGGACGACGCGGTCCCGGCCCAGCACGCGGCGCAGCATCGACACCTTGGCCTGCAGCGCGTTGGCGGGGTTGCCGGGCGGACGGCCCGCCCACAGGTCCTCGATCAGCCGGTCGGCGGAGACGGCCGCGCCGGGCCGGACCAGCAGGTCGGCGAGCAGCGCCCGCACCTTCGCCTCCGGGATCGCGACGGGCGTCCCCGCGTCGTCCCACACCGCCACCGGACCAAGCACCCCGAACCGCACCCGAGCACCTTATTCGGATCGGCGTCCCGCGGCCCGAGCCGGGCTTCGGACGGGCCGTCAGCCGTCCGTCAGGGTTCCCGAAGGCCGCCCCGGCAGTGTCGTCCCCGTCGAGTCAAGGAGGCGACGACATGGTCACCACGCAGATCACCGAACCGGCCGCCGGCGCCCGGCGGCTCCCGATGTCCCCGCTGCTGGCGCTCGCCACGGCCGTCTTCATCACCAGCCTCACCGAGACGCTGCCCGCCGGGCTGCTGCCCGCGATGAGCGCGGGCCTCGGCGTCGGCGCGTCCGCCGCCGGGCAGACGGTGACGGTCTACGCCATCGGGACGGCCCTCACCGCGGCGCCGCTCACCGCGGCGACGGCCGGATGGCGGCGCAAGCGGCTGCTGCTCACCACGGTCGCCGGGTTCGCCGTCGCGAACGGCGTCACGGCGGTCTCGTCCGACTACGCGCTGACGATGGTCGCGCGGTTCGCGGCGGGCGTCGCGGCGGGCCTGGCCTGGGCGCTGCTCGCCGGGTACGCCCGCCGGATGGCCCCGGCCGGGCTGGAGGGCCGCGCGATCGCGGTCGCGATGGCCGGGATCCCGGTGGCGCTGTCGCTGGGCGTCCCCGCGGGCACGTTCCTCGGCTCGGCGCTCGGCTGGCGGACGGCGTTCTGGACGATGACGGCGCTGACGGTCGTGCTGGTCGGCTGGATCACCGCGTCCGTGCCGGACTACCCCGGACGGCGGCGCGGGGACGGCGAGCCGAGGCCGCGCGTGCTGCGGGTGCCGGGCGTCGCGCCCGTCCTGTTCGTCACGCTGGTGTACGTCCTCGCGCACACCGTCCTGTACGCCTACGTCGCCGCGTTCCTGGACGGCCTGGGCATGGGCGGCTCCACCGACGCGGTGCTGCTGGTCTTCGGCGGCGCGTCCCTGCTGAGCATCGCGGCCGTCGGCGCGCGGATCCACCGGCACCTGCGGGTGCTGTCGGTCGCGAGCGTCCTGCTGGTCGCCGTGGCCGCGGCGGTCCTGGCGCTGGCGGCGGACTCGCCCGCCCTGGTCTACGTCGCGGCGGCCCTGTGGGGCCTCGGCTGGGGCGGCGCGCCCACGCTGCTGCAGACCGCCGCCGGCGCGGCGGGCGGCAAGGCCG
>NZ_QURH01000591.1 GCF_003428695.1 Actinomadura logoneensis | reverse complement strand
CGGCGCGTCGGGGCGGCGGCGCTGGGCCTCGTCGCGGCGGCGGCCCTGTCGGCGTGCGGCATCGCGGGCGCGTCGGAGGCGTCCGTGGCGGGCAAGGACAAGCTGGTCATCGGCGTCAACTCCGACCAGCCGGGCCTCGCCCTCCGGGAGGGCGGCGGCTACCAGGGCTTCGACATCGAGATCGCCAAGCAGATCGCCCGCTTCATGGACGTCCGGGACGTCGAGTTCCGGACGATCACGTCCGCGACGCGGGAGCAGATGCTCCAGGACGGCGACGTCGACCTCGTCGTCGGCAGCTACTCGATCACCCCCGAGCGCAAGACGAAGGTGCTGTTCGGAGGGCCGTACTACGTCGCGCACCAGAGCGTGCTCGTGCGCGCGGCGGACGCGGCGCGGGTGAAGACCGTCCACGACCTGGCGAACCGCAAGGTCTGCATGGTGCCGGGGTCGGTGTCGTTCCCGCGCGTCCAGAAGGAGCGCGGCGTCGCGGCCCAGCCGGTGCAGGCGACGGGGTACAACGACTGCCTCACCAAGCTGACCGCCAACGAGCTGGACGCGGTCTCCACCGACGACCTGATCCTCGCCGGGCTGTTCGCGAGGAACCTCCGCGCCGGCGGACCGGCGCTCGCACTGGTGAAGACGTCGTTCTCGGACGAGCCGTACGGGGTCGGCATCAAGCAGGGCGACGTGGACGGCTGCGAGGCGGTCAACAAGGCCATCACGCGGATGTACCAGCAGGGCATCCCGGCGAAGCTGCTGCAGGCGCAGTTCGGGTCGAGCGGCCTGGCGTTCACCCGGACCGTCCCCCAGTTCGAGGGCTGTGAGTGACCCCCGCGGGGTGCTGTTCGGACGATTGCTACCGGCCGGTCACTGAGATCCATCGGTTACGTAAGTGCCGGTCGCGGCTGATGATCGTAAGTTATGGTCGCGATCAAAAGCGTACGGAACGTCCATCGCGGGCCTGAGAGGTGCCATGACGACGCTCATCCTGGTGGTGCTGTGCGTCGTGGTCGGGGTCATGGAGGTCTGGGCGGGCCGGCAGAGCCGGGAGCAGGCCCGCGCGTTCGCCCGCCGGGTGGACGAGCTGAACGACCAGGTCACCAAGCAGAACGGCGTGCTGGTGACGGTCGGCGAGCAGCTCACCGCCGAGCTGTCGCGGGTCAAGCGGGACGTGCTGCCCGCGCTCGACTCGCGGCTGCGGGACAACTCCGGGCAGGTCGAGGAGCTGGCCCAGATCGTCCACCAGGCCGACGCGTACGTCCGGTCGCAGGCCGGGCGGCTGCAGGAGCTGGAGCAGCAGCGGGTCACGCTGGCCGCGCTGCGCCGCAAGCTCGGCGAGATGGAGACCTCGGTGCGCGCGGTCACGGCCGCCGAGGGCGCGGCGGTCGCGGGCCGCGTGGACGAGGCGGTCGCGCGGCTGGCCGAGGTGGAGCGCGGCGGCGCCGAGATGCTGGAGCTCCAGCGCGCCCTCACCCGCACCCTGGAGGACGTCGAGGACGTGGTCGCCGAGCTGCTGCGCTACACCGAGGGCGAGCTGGACAGCGCCGTCTCGTCCGCGCTCGCGGGGCGGCCCCGGGTCGGCGGCGACGGCCTGTCGGTCACGGCGACCGGGCGGCTGTGGAGCCGGGACGAGCAGCTCCAGGACATCCTCGGCGAGATGTACGAGGCGTGCCTGCGCGCCAACGGCCTCCAGGTGCGGTTCCGGACGGTCGAGGACGCCGACGGCGCGGGCCCGGGCGTCCCGGAGCACCGGCGCTACTTCCTCGGCGGGCGGCGGATGGAGGAGCTGGCCGGGGCCTTCACGGCGCTGCTGATCTCCACCGGCGCGGACCTCGCGCCGGGCGGCCCGCACTACGCGTCCGGCGGTTCGTCCGCGGCCGGGCCGTCAGGCGGCCGGCTCGCGCCGGGAGGCGGGCTGAGCCGCGAGCCG
>NZ_QURH01000584.1 GCF_003428695.1 Actinomadura logoneensis | reverse complement strand
GCGGCGGCGCCGGTCTCCGATCCGGCTCCGGTGCCGGTGGAGGATCCGGGGGCGCCCGGGGTATTGGCCGCCGGGGCGGGCCGGGTTCCGGGCGGCGCGGCGGGGAGGCCGGTTCCCGGGCCGGGTCCGTACTCGGGCCCGTGCGGGTGGCCGTGTGGGTGGCCGTGGGCGGGCATGCCCGCGAGGATCGCGGCGCGGAAGCGGTCGCGGGCGGCGGCGTCCTCGGCGGCGGCGCGGGACAGGACGGCGACGCTGGCGCGGCGGCCTTCGTCGTCCACGGCCAGGTAGACGATCCCGGCCGCGTTCTCGGTGAGCCGGGCCGTCAGGCGGAACGGCCCCAACCGGACAGGATCCCCGGAGGGCATCGGCCGTGACATGCCCGTCAGCCTAACAACACCCCTCCCGGTGCGGGGCGTCCACGTCCGCGGTCTCCGGCCTGCCCTGGCGCTCCGCTCCCCCGGGTGCGGGGGCTCGGGGCGGGGTCGTCGGACGGCCGGAGCCGGTCGCGGGAGGCTCCGGGGAGGTCTGGGGAGGTCGGTGGATGGGCTGGGGTGGGTGGGCTGCGGGGCAAGGGTGGGTGTTCCGCGCCACACCCTGCGGAGTGATCGCGTAAGGTCGGAAAAGGGGCCGCACCGACACGGGGCGTCTCCGCCTGCCGTCGTCCGCCGGGGCGCGCGGCCGTTCGTCCGCCGGTCGGCGGTGGTGCGGTCGCGGCTTGGGCCGCGGCGGTCGCGCTCCGCCGTCCGATGCCGTCCATCTGAGTGAGGGACCCGCCGATGACCGTCGCCGCTCACGACGTCGACCAGGCCGCCGCGCTGCTCCAGCGGACGGTCGCGGAGGTCAAGAAGGTCATCGTGGGGCAGGAGCACATGGTCGAGCGGATGGTGGTGGCGCTGCTGGCGCGCGGCCACTGCCTGATCGAGGGTGTGCCGGGTGTCGCCAAGACGCTGGCGGTGGGGACGCTGGCGCGGGTGGTCGGGGGGACGTTCGCGCGGTTGCAGTTCACGCCGGACCTGGTGCCGTCGGACATCGTGGGGACGCGGATCTACCATCCGTCGACCGAGCAGTTCGATGTGGAGCTCGGTCCGGTGTTCGTGAACTTCGTGCTGGCCGACGAGATCAACCGGGCTCCGGCGAAGGTGCAGTCGGCGCTGCTGGAGGTGATGGCGGAGCGGCAGGTGTCGCTGGGTGGGCACACCTACCGGCTGCCGGCGCCGTTCATCGTGCTGGCGACGCAGAACCCGATCGAGTCCGAGGGTGTGTACCCGCTGCCGGAGGCGCAGCGCGACCGGTTCCTGATGAAGATCGATGTGCGGTATCCGGGGGCGCACGAGGAGCTGCAGATCCTGCGGCGGATGAGTGTGGACCCGCCGGAGGCCGATCCCGTCCTGACGCCCGAGCGGCTGATCGAGTTGCAGCGGGCGGCGGAGGAGGTGTCGGTGCACGAGCTGGTCGCGGACTACATCGTGCGGCTGGTGATGGCGACGCGGGAGCCCGAGCAGTACCGGCTGCCGGATCTGCGGCCGGTGATCGAGGTCGGGGCGAGTCCGCGGGCGACGCTGGGGCTGGTGGGTGCGGCGCGGGCGCTGGCGTTGGTGAACGGCCGGGACTATGTGCTGCCCGATGACGTGCGGGCGGTGGCGCGGGATGTGATGGCGCACCGGATCGTGCTGTCGTTCGACGCGCTCGCCGACGGGGTGGACACCGGGGATGTGGTGGAGCAGATCCTGGCGGCGGTGCCGCCGCCGCGGGTGGTGTGGAACCAGGGGTCTCCGGCCGGGGCGGGTCAGGTGACGGCGTGATGGGCGCCGCCGCCGGTGGAGCACCGGAAGGCCCCGACGGCTCGGACGGCCCGCAGGGGCCGGGTGGGCCGGGTGGTGCGTGGGGCGCGCGGCCGGGGTTCGCGCCGCCGGACGCCG
>NZ_QURH01000582.1 GCF_003428695.1 Actinomadura logoneensis | reverse complement strand
GTCGGCGGGGGCGCGGGCGGGTCAGCCGCCCTGGCGGAGGGCCGGGTGGGCGCCCGCGGCGACGAGGTCGGCGACGGCCGAGCGCGGGTCGCGGCCGATGACCAGGCTCTCCCCCACCAGCACGGCGTCGGCGCCGGACGAGGCGTAGGCGAGCAGGTCGTGCGGGCCGCGCACGCCGGACTCGGCGATCTTCACCACGCCCGCCGGGATGCGCGGGGCGATCCGGCCGAAGGTCTCCCGGTCGACCCGGAGGGTCCGCAGGTCGCGCGCGTTGACGCCGATGACCCGGGCGCCGGCGTCCAGGGCGCGGTCGACCTCCTCCTCGGTGTGCACCTCGACCAGCGGCAGCAGGCCGATCGACTCGGCCCGCTCGACCAGCGAGACCAGCGCGTCCTGCTCGAGCGCCGCGACGATGAGCAGCGCGACGTCCGCGCCGTACGCGCGGGCCTCCCACAGCTGGTAGGAGGTGACGATGAAGTCCTTGCGCAGGATCGGGATGTCCACGTTGGCGCGGACCTCGGCGAGGTCGTCCAGGCTGCCGCCGAACCGGCGGCGCTCGGTGAGCACGCTGATGATCTTGGCGCCGCCCGCCTCGTAGTCGCGGGCCAGCGCGGCCGGGTCGGCGATCGCCGCCAGCGCGCCCTTGGACGGGCTGCTCCGCTTCACCTCGGCCACCACCCCGACGCCGGGCGAGCGCAGCGTCGCCAGCGCGTCCCGGGGCGCGGGCGCCTTGGCCGCCCTGGCCTTGAGGTCGTCGAGCGACATCGTCCGCTGCCGGTCGGCGAGATCGGCCCGGACCCCCTCGATGATCTCGTCCAGCACGCTCACGCCGTGCCCACGCTCGCCCTCGGTCACGCAGGAGCCCCCTATTTTGCGGTCGATCCGTGCACCGATCGTAGCCTCACCCACCGACGCCGCCCGCACCCGGGGGCGGCCCCCGAACCCCCCTTCCCCCACCTTTCACCCCTTGATCACCCGTTACGGGGCGAGGGCGTGCGCGAACGGCATGTTCCGGACGATCCAGTACACCAGGAGGAGCCCGAAGAGCCCCGCCAAGACCCCGCGCCGCAGCAGCACCGAGGTCACCGGCAGCCCCCGCGCGGCGCAGTACGTCCAGCGCGCCCACACGTATCCGGCGACGGGCGTCAGCAGGAAGACGAGCGGGTTGAAGCCGAACGCGGCGGCCACGTGCCCGTGGGTCAGCGAGTTGACCATGCGCAGGCCGCCGCAGCCGGGGCAGTAGTAACCGGTCAGGAACAGGAACGGGCACGTCGGGTAGTGCCCCGGCGCGTGCGGGTCCACGAACGTGACCACGACGGTCGCCGCCGCCGCCGCGCCGAACACCGCCAACGGCGCCCGCAACCGCCGCCGCGCCGGCAACGCCCGCCCACCCGCCGACCACGCATGTCCGTCCGGCGCCGCGCGCCCGCCGCCGGACGGCGTTCCGTGGCGCGGCGCGCGCGACGTGTCCGGTGTCCCCTGGCTCACGGAACCAGCCTAAGCGGAAGCCGCCGCCCAGGTCAGGCGCCTTCTCGAACCCGTCGGCCGGCGGGGCGGGCGTCAGGCGTCGAGGCGGTAGCCGACGCCGCGGACGGTGCGGATCGGGCTGACATCGCCGAGCTTGGCGCGCAGCTGGGCGATATGGACGTCCACGGTGCGGCTGCCGGCGCCCGCGCCCGGCCCCCACACCGACTCCAGGAGCTGCTCGCGGGTGAAGACGCGGCCGGGGTTGCGGGCGAGGTGGCCGAGCAGGTCGAACTCGGTGGCGGTGAGGGTGACCTCGACGCCGTCCGCCTCGCAGGTGCGGGCGGCGGTGTCGAGCATGAGCGCGCCCGCGCGGAGCTCCCGAGCGGGCGCGGCCGCGCCGTGCCGCAGCGCCCCGGCGACGGCGCGGACCAGGGTTCGCG
>NZ_QURH01000583.1 GCF_003428695.1 Actinomadura logoneensis | reverse complement strand
GGGCACGCCCGCGTCGTCGTCCGCGCGCCGGAGGCCGCCCGGCTCGTCCCGCCGCTGACCGCCGCCGGGGCGGTCGTCGCCGCGGACGGCCCGGGACTCCTGACCGTCACCGGCCTCGCCGCGGCGGAGGTGGGCGAACTCGCCTTCCGGCACCACGTCGTCCTGCACGAACTGACGGCGCGTCACGCGTCACTGGAGGAGGCGTTCATGGAACTGACCGCCGACCACGCCCAATACCGCACGGACGCCCACCCCGCTCTGCGGGCGGAGGCTCACGGCGCTCTAGGGGCGGACGCTCACGCCGCTCTGCGGGCTGAGGCTCACGCCGCTCCGCGGGCGGAGGCCCACCACGCTCCGCGGGCGGAGGCTCACCGCGCTCCGCGGGCGGGGGAGGCGCGATGAGCGCGGCCGTCGGACCGTCGGCGCCGCCGCGGGCGCCGCGGTACTCGGCCGCCGACCCGCGCGTCCGTTTCCGGGACCTGGCCGCCGCCGAGTGGACGAAGCTGAGCTCGCTGCGCTCGACCCGGTACGTGCTCGGCGCCGGTGTCCTGCTGCTCATGCTCGTCGCCGCGCAGAAGAGCACGGCCGCCTACGACGACTGGCCGAACCTCCCCGCGCGGGAGCGGGCCCACTTCGACCCGCTGCGCCCCGCGCTCAGCCAGGTGAGCGCGATCCTGCTCGTCGTCGGTTCGGGGGTGGTGGGCGCGCTGGCGCTCGTCGGCGAGTTCGCCACCGGGCTGATCCGCACCACGTTCACCGCCGTCCCGGCGCGGCACCGGGTCGTCCTCGCCAAGGTCACGGTCGTCGCGGCGGTCATGCTGGCCGTCGGTGTCCTCGTCGCGCTGAGCACGTTCGCGGTGAGCCAGGCGATCCTGTCCGGACGGGGCGTCGCGCTCTCCGTGAACGACCCGGGCGTGCCGCGCGTCCTGGCCGCGAACGCGCTGCTCGCCCCGCTCGCCGCGCTGGTCGGCATGGGGATCGGCGCGCTGCTGCGCCATACGGCGGGCACGGTGGTGGCGGTGATCGTTCTCCTGGTGATCCTGCCGATGATGGCGAAGCCGAACGCCCACCAGTGGGTGAACGACGTCTACAAGTGCCTTCCCCTCTACGACTGGGCGATGTGCCTGTCCCAGCGGCATCCGCGCGGGGGTGCGGCGCTGCCCACGGTCGCCGGCTCGTGGCTCGCCTTCGCGTGCTGCGCGCTGGCGGCCGTGGCGGTGGCCGTCGTGGTCGTCCGGCGGCGGGACGTGTGAGGGCCCGCTGAAGATCACCCGCGCGGGGGAGCGGAGCGCCTCGCGCGGGGGAGGCGGGCGTCCCGGCCCCGTCCGAGACTCGTGGCCATGGACGGACGGACGAGGGCGCGGCGCTGGGCGGGCTTCGGCGCCGCGGGCACACTCGGGATGTATCTGCTGGTCAAGGTCGTGTGGGTGGTCGTCGCGCTCGCCACCGGACGGTCCCCGATGCACGGCATGGGCACCGGCGCGTGGATCGTCCTGAACACGCTCACGGTCGGGATGGCGGTCGTCGGCATCGGGCTCGCGCTCGCGCTGGCCTGCGACTGGGGGCTGCGCCTGCCCGCCGCGCCGGTGCTGCTGTTCGCGTGGATCGCGGGCGGCCTGCTGATCTCGGCCGTCCCGTTCAGCCTGCTCGGCTCCCTGCTCAGCGGCGGCGACGGTGGCGGCGGCGGGTCGGACGACGGCGGGCCGCCGTCCTGGGAGGGGCTGCTCATCATGGCCGGCTTCGCCGGGATGGCCGTCGGCGTCGCGATCGCGCTGCCCCTCTACCTGCGGGAACGCTGGCCGCGCGCGCTCACCGGACGGGTCGGCGCGCTGCGCGCCGCCCGCGTCCCCTGGCCCGTGATGGCGGCGGGCGCCGCGATCGCCGCCGCCGACCTGTACT
>NZ_QURH01000586.1 GCF_003428695.1 Actinomadura logoneensis | reverse complement strand
CGGCGGTGCGGGCGCGGGTGGTCCTGGCGGCGGTGCCGGCGGTGCCGGCGGTCGTCGGCGTCTTCGCCGTGCGTTGCCCCGCGCCTCTGGCGGCGTCCCAGCGCACGGAGCGCGCGCGGGCTCGCGGTCAGGGGGCGGGCGTCCGGGTGATCAGGGGGCGAGCATCTCGGCGGTCAGGTTCGCCTCGGTGCCGGGGATGCCCTGGTCGCCGGCGCGCTTGTCGGCCATGGCGAGCAGGCGCCTTATCCGGCCGGCGATGGCGTCCTTGGTCAGCGGCGGGTCGGCGAGCTGGCCGAGCTCCTCCAGGGACGCCTGCTTGTGCTCCAGGCGCAGCCGCCCCGCGCTGACCAGGTGCTCGGGCGCGTCGTCGCCGAGGATCTCCAGGGCGCGGGCGACCCGCGCCCCGGCGGCGACGGCCGCGCGGGCGCTGCGCCGCAGGTTGGCGTCGTCGAAGTTCGCCAGCCGGTTGGCGGTCGCCCGGACCTCGCGGCGCATCCGCCGCTCCTCCCAGGCCAGCACCGAGTCGTGCGCGCCGAGCCGGGTCAGCAGGGCGCTGATCGCGTCGCCGTCGCGGACGACCACGCGGTCCACCCCGCGGACCTCGCGCGCCTTGGCGTGGATCTTCAACCGGCGGGCCGCGCCGACCAGCGCCAGCGCCGCCTCCGGCCCCGGGCAGGTCACCTCCAGCGACATCGACCGGCCCGGTTCGGTCAGCGAGCCGTGCGCCAGGAACGCCCCTCGCCAGGCCGACTCGGCGTCGCAGGCCGCCCCCGCGACCACGTGCCGGGGCAGCCCTCGCACCGGGCGTCCGTTGTTGTCGATCAGGCCGGTCTGCCGGGCCAGCGACTCGCCGTCCCGGAACACCCGGACGACGTACCGGTTGCCCTTGCGCAGCCCGGACGGGGCGAGCACCACCACGTCGGAGGTGTGGCCGAACACCTCGGCGATGTCCCGGCGCAGACGGCGCGCGGCGGCCCCGGTGTCGATCTCGGCCTCGATCACGATGCGCCCGCTCACCAGGTGCAGGCCGCCCGCGAAGCGCAGCAGCGTCGAGACCTCCGCCTTGCGGCAGCACGGCTTGAGCACCTGGAGCCTGCTCAGCTCGTCCTTCACCACACCGGTCATCGCCATAGATGAACCCCTCCCCCTATCGAACTTCCAGCAGTGTGGCCGATCGCGGCCGTGCCGGACGTCAGTCAGCGAATATCTGTACGAAGGCTTGGGCCAGCAGGGCGGGATCATGACGCGGGGAGCCGTCGGCGGCGGCCACGTCGGCGAGCACCAGGCGTCCGCCCAGGTCGCCGACCGCCTTCTCCAGCGCCTCCGGCTCGTCCACGACGCCCCGGTCGGCCAGCACCACGTCCACCCGGAGGTCGGGCGCGTGGGCCTGCAGGACCTCCAGGTGGTTCTGCGGCGACAGGTCGTCGGTCTCGCCGGGCTGCGGCGCGAGGTTCAGCAGGACGGCGCGGCGGGCCCGCGTGCGGCGCAGGGCGCGCGCCAGCTCCGGCACCTTCAGGTGCGGCAGGACGCTGGTGAACCACGACCCCGGGCCGAAGACCACCCAGTCGGCGTCGTCGACCGCCGCGAGCGCCTCCGGGCACGCGGGCGGGTCGGACGGGATCAGCGAGATGCCCTCGACCGTGCCCGGCGTCTTCGCGCACGCGACCTGGCCGCGCACCTGGACGACCTCGTCCGGACGCACCGGGTCGGCGCCGCGCACGTCCGCGACGATGTCGAGCGGCACCGAGGCCATCGGCAGCACCCGCCCGTGCGCCCCGAGCAGCCGTCCCACCCAGTCGAGCCCCGCCACGACCCCCGGTCCCCCGCCGGCGGCCGGGGCCGCGCTACCGGACACCCCCGCCGGAGCGGCGCCGTCGGACGCCGCAGG
>NZ_QURH01000580.1 GCF_003428695.1 Actinomadura logoneensis | reverse complement strand
GGGCTCGCGCAGGTGCCGCAGCGCGCCCGCCGTCCAGCCGGCGAATCCGGCGGCGGCGAGCGCAGCCGCCGCCTCGGGCTGGCCGAGCAGCAGCAGCGACATCTGGACGACCGGGACCGCGAGCATCGCCAGCACTGCGCCGCGCCCCCACCGCAGCGCGCCGCCGAGCAGGTCGTCCTCCTCGAGGGAGGCGAGGAAGAACAGCCGGATCCAGCCGCCCGGCAGGACGCCGTAGAAGAACGCGAAGACCGGGATCCAGACCATCCGGGCGGCGATGGTGGCGGCGCTCAGCCGGGGCGGCGGCGGGGCGGGCAGGCTCGCGGCGGCCAGCCGTTCGGGCGGGGTCGCGGCGAGCAGGTCGCGGTCGTCCGTGGGCAGGGAGGGGTCGATCACGGGCCGGGGGCGGTCGTCGGTCATGGGCACTCCCACCGCTTCGGGGCAGAACGTCCGGTGGCCCTTCCGTGCCTATCACGGCGACGCGGGACCCTTCCAGCGCCCGCCCGGACGCTCACAACACCCGCACATCTAGTCCCCTCCGCCCCTCCGTCCCCACGACGGCCGGGTAGGTCCGGGACGGCGCGGTGGGTGCCGACCAGCGCCGGCGGCAGCCGGCTGTTGCCGTGATCCGGCCGGGGACGCTGGGGTGGGGGCATGACCACAGCACTGGCAGTCATCTTCGCCGGGGTCCTGCACGCGACATGGAACGCGATCGCCAAGGGCGCCTCGGACCGGTGGGCGTCGTTCGCGCTGATCGGGCTCGGGCAGGCCGTCCTGCTCGTCCCGCTGCTGGGGCTCGTGCCCCTGCCGGCCGCGGCGGCGTGGCCGTGGCTGCTCGGGTCCGTGGCCGTCCACCTGCTCTACATGGGCCTGCTGCTGATGTCGTACCAGCTGGGCGACTTCAGCCAGGTGTACCCGCTGGCGCGCGGGAGCGCCCCGCTCATCGTGGCGGGGGTGGCGGCGACGGTCCTCGGCGAACGGCTGTCCCCCGTCCGGTTCGGCGGCGTCGCGGCGATCTGCGGCGGCCTGGCCGTCCTGGCCTTCACCGGGTCCGGACCGTCCACGCCTCCGGGTGCGGACGAGGAGGCCGGGGAGCCGCCGGAGGCCGCGCGGCGGCGGGTGCGGGATCCGCGCGCGGTGGCGGCGGCGCTGGCGACCGGGGTGTCCATCGCCGCCTACACGGTGCTGGACGGGATCGGCGTGCGGACCGCCCACGGCGCGGCCGGGTACTCGGCGTGGCTGTTCGCCCTGGAGGCGCCGCTGACGGTCGCGGCCGTCCTGGCGCTGCGCGGGCGGCGCGCGCTGTCGGGCCTGCCGGTCCGGACGTGGGCGACGGGCCTGGCGGGCGGCGTCCTGGCGATGGCCGGATACGGGATCGTGCTGTGGGCGCAGACGCGCGGCGCGCTCGCGGCCGTGGCGGCGCTGCGCGAGACCGGTGTCATCGCGGGCGCGGTGATCGGCGCGGTGTTCTTCGCCGAGAGCATGGGCGCACGCCGCATCGCCGCCGCGTGCGTCGTCGCCGCGGGCGTCGTCCTCATCACCGGCGTCTGAGCACCGTCCGCGGCCCGCGGAGGCGTTCAGAGGGTGTGGCCGAGGGCCGTCCGGACGGCGGCGGCGACGGCTTCGGGCGTGGGGCTCTGGAGGGTCGCGGCGAGGTGGGCGTCGGGGCGGACGACCCACAGCTCGCCGGGACGCAGGTCGGGGACGGCCGCCCGGATCGCCGCCGGGTCCGGGCACGTGACGGGCGCGGCGGTCGCCCGCTCGGCGGCGGCCAGCAGCGTCCGGTGCGGGAGCGCGGGGTCGGCCAGCAGGGTGATGCCGTCCCGCAGGAGCTGCCGCAGCCGCAGCCGCGCCGGACGGTCCTGGTCGCCGCC
>NZ_QURH01000581.1 GCF_003428695.1 Actinomadura logoneensis | reverse complement strand
GGCCTCCGCGCGCAGCGCCGCCACCGGCCGCGGCCGCAGCTCGCCGTCGCCGCCGAGCAGCGCGACGGCCTCCGGCGCGCGCAGCAGCAGGTCGGTGGCGTAGCGGCTGGAGCCGAGCACGTGCGCCATGCGCTCGGCCACGGTCACGTCGTCGCGGAGCAGCCGCAGGTACCAGGGGGTCGCGCCGAGGGCGTCGCTGACCTGCCGGAAGCCGAGCAGCCCGGCGTCCGGGTCGGGGGCGTCGGCGAACCAGCCGAGCATCACCGGCAGCAGCGTGCGCTGGATCGCGGCGCGGCGCGACACCCCGGCGGTGAGGGCCTCGATGTGCCGGAGCGCGCCGGCGGGGTCGCGGTAGCCGATCGCCTCCAGCCGGACGCGGGCCGCGGCCGGGGTCAGCCGCGCCTCCTCCTCGGGCAGCCGGGCGACCGCGCGCAGCAGCGGCCGGTAGAACAGTTTCTCGTGCAGCCGCCGGACCTCGCGCGCGTGCCGCCGCCACAGCGCGGTGAACTCCTCCACCGGATCCGTCCGCAGGCCGAGGGCGCGGCCGAGGCGGCGCAGGTCGGCGGTGGCGTCCGGCACCATGTGGGTGCGGCGCAGCCGGTGGAGCTGGACCAGGTGCTCGACGCGGCGCAGGAACCGGTAGGCGGACGCGAGCGCGGCGGCGTCGTCGCGCCCGACGTAGCCGCCGCGGGACAGCTCGGCGAGCGCGTCGAGCGTCCCCGGCGCGCGCAGCGACTCGTCCGACCGGCCGTGGACGAGCTGGAGCAGCTGGACGGCGAACTCGACGTCGCGCAGCCCGCCCGGCCCGAGCTTGAGCTGCCGCCCGGCCTCGGCGGTCCGCCGGTTCAGGTCGGCCTCCACCCGGCGGCGCATGGCCTGGACGTCCTCGACGAAGCTCTCGCCCTCGGCCGCGTGCCACACGATCGGGCCGATCGTGGCCGCGTACCGCGCGCCGAGGTCGGCGTCCCCGGCGATGGGACGCGCCTTGAGCAGCGCCTGGAACTCCCAGGTCTGGGCCCAGCGCTCGTAGTAGGCGCGGTGGCTGGCGAGCGTCCGGACGAGCGGCCCGGCCTTGCCCTCCGGCCGCAGCGCCGCGTCCACCTCCCACAGCGCGCCCTCGGGGGTGCTGGCCGAACACGCCCGCATGGCCGCGGCGGCGAGCCGGGTGGCGGTGCGCAGCGCGGCGTCCTCGGGGTGGCCGTCGCGGGCCTCGGCCACGAAGATGACATCGACGTCGCTGACGTAGTTCAGCTCGCGCCCGCCGCACTTGCCGAGGCCGATCACGGCGAGGCGGCACGCGCCGTGCCCGGGGACGTCCGCGCGGGCGACCGCCAGCCCTGCGGTGAAGGCCGCCGCCGCGAGGTCCGCCAGGGTGGCCGCCACCTCGGCGACGTCCAGCTCGCCGGTGAGGTCGCGCCCGGCGAGCATGAGGACCCGCCGCCGGTAGGCGATCCGGAGCGCGCCCAGCGTCTCGGTGGACGCGTCCCGCGCCACCGGCTCGGCCGCGCCCGGGTCCGCGCCCACCGCGCGCAGGAACTCCTCCCGCGCCGCGTCCGAGGCCGGCGCCTCCCGCGGGGCCTCGGTGTCGGGGCGTTCGGCGGGTTCAGCGGGTTCTGCGTGGTCGGCGGGTTCTGCGTGGTCGGCGGGTTCGGCGGGGTCGGAGGGCGGTTCGGGGGCGTCCTCGGTGGAGCGGAGGGCGCGCCAGTGGGACGGGTGGCGCGCGAGGTGGTCGGCGAGCGCGGACGACACGCCGAGGACGGTCAGCAGGCGCTCGCGGACGACCGGGTCGGTGGCCAGGGCGGTGGCGAGCGCGGCGGCCTCGCCCGCGCGCTCGGCGCCGGCGAGCAGGGCGACGAGGCCGCGCAGCGCG
>NZ_QURH01000579.1 GCF_003428695.1 Actinomadura logoneensis | reverse complement strand
CGCGCCCCCCGCGCCGCCGCACCCCGCCGCGTCGTCCGGGCCGCTCGGGCGGGCGGGGACGTTCGGCGCGTTCGGGGCTTCGGGGGCGGGCGGCATCGGAAGGCTCCTCGGTGGCGGGGTGCGGAGCGCGGGCCGGCGGCTCCACCAGTGGGTTTACCACGGCGACGGCCGTCCCGCCCGGTTCGGCGGCGTCTGGGGGCGCTCGTGCGGTCGTTGCGGCGTTTTCGCGGGTGTCGCGGGCCGCGCGCCGTGCTCCGACGTAAGCATCCCGTCACTCTCCGTTCCGAACGGCGTCCGTCCGCCGGGGGAACCGAAGAGGTAGACCCAGTCCTCGGGATTTCCTGCGGTGATCATTTGTCGCGGGCCATCCTGAGGACGGCAGGATCCATCCAGGGACGAGGCGGCTGATCGCGGTGTCTGTTGTCGGGGAGCGGGAAATCGCCGAGGTGCGGCGGCACCACCTGGCCACCCTGGCCTACGAGGTCGAGGCGCGGGGACTGCGCTGCCGGCTCGCCGGGCCGGACGAGATGGTGCTCGGCGTGGTCGGGCCGGTGACCCGCCGCCAGATCATGGTCGTGGCGACCCCGGTCGGCTCCGGCTGGTCCTACCTCTGGTCCGGCGGCGGGATGGCCGACGTGGCACGCGTCTCCGGCGTGGCCGACCAGCTCGCCCGCCTGCTCTCCTGACCCGCCCCCGCGCTTCACGCAAGCCCGCCCCACCAAGCCACGACGCCGCCGCGCCGCCGCGCTGTGCCGTCGTTGCCACGTCGCTCTGCCGTACGGTGCCGAGGTGCCGCGCCGCCGTGCTGCCGTGCGGCTGCGCGGCGCTGCGCTGGGGCGATGTGTCGGGGTGGCGGGGTGGAGGCGACACGCCGGGGTGGGGGCGCCTTGCTGTGGGTGGGGGCTCTTCCCTAGACTCTGGGTGCGAACGTATGTTCGAGACAGAGGCCGCATGCCTTCCCCCGTGCGGCGAGCGTGAGGGGGAGGCGGATGACGCGCGTGTTCGGCGATCCGGTCGAGGTCCGGGTGACCGGCGGACGTCCGGCCGGGTTCGCCTGGCGGGGGCGGCGGTACGCGGTGCGCCGGGTGCTGGAGCACTGGGTGACTACCCGCGACTGGTGGCGCGAACAGGAGCCGGACGCCGACGAGCCCGGCGAGCGGGAGTACTGGCGGGTCGAGGCCGCCGCGGGCGGCGAGCCCGGGGTGTACGAGCTGCGGCACGACACGGCGGCCGACGCCTGGACGCTCTCGCGGCTGTGGGACTGACGGGCCCGCCGTGCATCTGCATGTCGCGTCCGCCTACTCGGCGCGGTACGGCGCGGCCACTCCGAAGCAGCTCGCGGACCGGGCCGCCGCGCTGGGCCTGCGCACCCTCGCCCTGACCGACCGGGACGGCCTGTACGGCGCGGTCCGGCACGTCCGCGCCTGCGCCGAGGCCGGGATCGGGCCCGTCCTCGGCGCGGACCTCGTCCTGCGCGACCCCGACCCCCGCGACCCGGACCCTCGCGCCCTGGACCCTCGCGACCTGGACCTCCGCGCACCGGACGTCCGTGCTTCGGACGTCCGTGCTTCGGACGTCCGTGCTTCGGACCTTCGCGCCTCGGACCTTCGCGCCTCGGACCTTCAGGCTTCGGGCCTCCGCGCCTCGGCCCTGCGCGGCCGCGGGTCCCGCAGCGGCGTCGGTGCCGATGTCTCCGGGAAGGCGCGGGATCGGCGGGTCGTCGTGCTGGCCGAGGGGAAGGCGGGCTGGGCGTCGCTGTGCCGGCTGGTGACGGCCGCGCACGCGGCGGGCGCGCGCGGCGAGCCCGCGATCACGCCCGGCATGGTCGCCGAGCGGGCGGCCGGGCTGGTCGTGCTGCTCGGCCCGG
>NZ_QURH01000576.1 GCF_003428695.1 Actinomadura logoneensis | reverse complement strand
GGTCCGCGGTCTCCGGCAGCGGGGTCCACAGCCGCCGGACGAGGCCGCTGCCCGCCGGGGGTTCGGCGGCGCCGGTCCCGCGGTCGGCGAAGTCGCCGGCGCGGAGCCGGTCGGCGAGCGCGGACCGCTGGATCTTGCCGCTGCCGGTCTTGGGGAACTCCGCCTCGGTGACCGGGACGAGCAGGTCGGCCGCGAGCCCGGCCTCGCGGCCGAGCACCGCCCGGACGTCCACGGCGATCCGCGCGAGCGCCGCCGGGTCGTCGGTCTCGGGCACGTAGAAGACCACCAGGCGGTCCGAGCCCGCGCCGGGCTCGCGCAGCCCGACCGCGGCGACGAAGGTGACCCGGACGCCGTCCACGCGCGCGACGACGCTCTCGATCTCGTGCGCGAGGTAGTTGATGCCGCGCACGATGATCTGGTCCTTCCTGCGCCCGGCGATGACGACCTCGCCGTCCCGGACGAACGCCAGGTCGCCGGTGCGGAACCAGCCGTCCTCCGCGTACGCCTCGCGGTTCGCCTCGGGGTTGGCGTGGTAGCCGGACATCATCGTGGCGCCGGTGATGCGCAGCTCCCCGACGCGTCCTTCGGGCAGCACCTCGCCGTCGTCGCCGACCACGCGCAGCCGGACGCCCGGGATCGGGCCGCCGACCGTGGACAGCACCACCGCGTGCTCGTCGTCGGGGTCCAGGTAGCGGACGTCCGCGCCGAGCGAGGCGGGGTCGATCGCGACGGTGCCCGCCGTCCGGTCGTCGCGACTCTGCCGCGTGTAGGTGACGCCGGAGCAGGTCTCCGACATGCCCCAGCACGGCGTCATCGCGTCCGCGCGCAGGCCGTGCGGGGCGAGGAGTTCGAGGAAGCGGTGGCTGGTCGCCGCGACGACCGGCTCCCCCGCGTTGACCATCTCCCGGACGCTCGACAGGTCGAAGGAGCGTCCGCGCAGCTCGGCGGCCTGCTCGTTGACCAGCGCGAACGCGAAGTTCGGCGCCCAGGTGTTGGTGACCCGGTAGGCGTCCATCCACTCCAGCCAGAGCAGCGGGTCGGCGAGGAGGTGCTCGGTGCGGGCGTTGACGTGCCGGCAGCGGACGAAGACGTCGCGCACGTTGTACATCGCGACCGTGACGTGGTCGAACGGCATCCAGATGAGGCTGACGTCGGCCTCGGTGAGGCCGCACCGCTCGGCGACCGCGAGCGAACGGGCCGCGATGCTGGCGTTGGTGTGCCGGACGCACTTGGGCACGCCGGTGCTGCCGGACGTCAGCAGGTTCAGGACGGGGCTGTCCGGCGTCGCGGGGAACCAGTCGTGGTCGGGTTCGTTGCGCAGCAGGTCGTCGGCGGTGAGGATGCGGACGCCGGGCTCGTCCCAGAGGTCCCGGACGCCCGCGAGCGCGTCGGCAGTGCCCGCGTCGGTGACGATGACGGGCCGTCCGAGCAGCTCCCACGCGTTGTGGAGCTTGCGGTTGGGCTCGTTCTCCTTGTGGTAGGTGGACGCGACGGCGACCGGCGTCGGCAGGAACCCGCCGAGGACGCAGCCCCAGAACGCGGTGATGTACGCGCGGTTGTCGGCGAAGACGAACAGCGCGGCGTCGCCCGGCCGGAGCCCTTCCGCGCGCAGGCCGGTGAGGACCCGTTCGGCCTCGGCCAGCAGTTCGGGGTAGGGCTGCACGGAGTCCGGGCGGCCCTGCCGGATGTAGGTCGTGCCGTGGTCGGGGGTGAGCCGCGCCGCGGCGGCCAGCGCCTCCTGGAGGGTCGCGGGCGCGCCGTCCGGGACTACCGGGTCGCCGCCGTACAGGTCGGCGGGAGGACGGTCCGCCGCGGGCGGCGGCGGTGGGGGCGCGGGCGCGGGCGGGCGTT
>NZ_QURH01000573.1 GCF_003428695.1 Actinomadura logoneensis | reverse complement strand
GGCTGGGCGGCGCGGCGGGTGCCGCGGTCGCCGTCCGGACCCCGACCGGCCCGCGCCAGGTCGCGGCGCTGCTCGGCGTCCTGGACGCCGGCGCGCACCTGGTCTGGCTCGGCACGGGTGAGGCGGGCGAGCGCGGGCGGCTGATCCTCGGCGACCTGCGCCCGCCCTACCTGCTGCTCGACGCCCCGCCCGGCGACGACCCGCTCGCCACCTGGTTCCGCGCCGAGCTCGGCGGCCGTCCCGTCACCCTCGACGACCTGATCGCCGAGGGTGTGACCAGCGCGGACGGCGCGGACGGCGCGGACGGCGCGGACGGCGGTGCGGGCGCGGAACCGGCGGCCGGGGAGGACGCGCTCGGACCCGGCGCGGACGACCCGCACGACCTCGCCTACGTGGCGTACACGTCCGGATCGACGGGACGCCCGAAGGGCATCACGCAGTCGCACGGCGGGTTCGCGCAGTTCTGCGAGTGGATGGCCGGGCACTTCGCGATGGGGCCCGGGAGCCGGGTGGCGCAGTGGGCGGCGGCCGGATACGACGCGGCGCTCTGCGAGATCTTCGCGGCGCTGGGCTCCGGGGCCGCGCTGTGTCCGGTGCCCGAGCGGGTCCGGGTCGATCCGCGGCGGCTGGTGCGCTGGCTCGCCGAGGAGCGGATCACCCACTTCCAGACCGTGCCGAGCTTCGCCCGCGAGGTGCTGCGCGCGGTGACCGCGCTGCCCCCCGGCGAGCGCCCGGACGCGCTGGAGCACCTGCTGCTCGCCGGGGAGCCGCTGCCGGGCGAGCTCGCGGGCCGGCTGCGCGAGGCGCTGCCCGGCGTCCGGCTGACCAACCTCTACGGGCCGACCGAGGTCGTCCTCGCGACCTGGCACGAGGTGACCGGGCCGGTGCGCGGCACGGTGCCGGTCGGCGAGCCGATCCCCGGCCGCCAGGTGATCGTGGTGGACGACCAGGACCGTCCGTGCCCGGCCGGGATGACCGGGGAGCTGGTCATCCGCAGCCCGTACGTCAGCCCCGGCTACGTGGGCGCCGACGGCGGGGACGCTTTCGCGCCGCTGCGCCGCCGGGAGGAGTTCGGCATCGCGCCCGGCTCCTGGTACCGCACCGGCGACCTCGGGCGGCGGCGCTGGGACGGCCTGCTGGAGTTCCGCGGCCGGCAGGACTTCCAGATCAAGTTCTTCGGCACCCGCCTCGAACTGACCGACATCGAGGCCGCCCTGGGCGCGGCGGACGACATCGCCGAGTGCGCCGTCGTGCCCGTCCGCGACCACGCGGGCCTGGTCGTCCGCCTGGTCGCCTACGTCGTCCCGCGTCCGGGGGACGCGGCGGCCGAGGGCGACTCCGCGGAGGACGCCCTGTCGAAGGGCGACCCGTCGGCGGGCTGGCGGGCGCGGCTGCGGCGGCGGTTCGGCACGACCGTCCCGCCGGTGACGTTCCGGACGATGGCGTCGCTGCCGCGCAACGTCGGCGGCAAGGTGGACCGGCGCAAACTGCCCGCCCCGGCGTCGCTGCGCGCGCCCGGCGACGACCGCGGGCCCACGCCGACCGAGACCGCGCTGACCCGGATCTGGGCGGACCTGCTCGGCACGGACCAGATCCTCCCCGAGAGCTCCTTCTTCGCGCTCGGCGGGCACTCCCTGCTGGTCCCGGTGCTGCTGCACCGGGTCCGCGAGCGCACCGGGACCGCGCCCACCCCGCGCGCGTTCCTCGCCGACCCCACCCTGGCCGGGCTCGCCGCGCTCGTCGACTCCGCGTCCGCCGGTCCGGCCCCCGCCGGTCCCCCGGACGCGGACGCGGCGGGCGGGGCGGACCGGCAGGGGCGGGCCGCCGCCCCACGACCGGCG
>NZ_QURH01000577.1 GCF_003428695.1 Actinomadura logoneensis | reverse complement strand
GGTGCCCCCGCCGGTCCGGCGGCCGTCGCGCGCGCCCGCGGAGGAGCGCGATGGCGCAGACGCACGGCGACCCCGGCACGGGCCCGGCCCCCCGGTGGCTGGTCGCGCTCGTCCGGCCCGAGCTGCCCACGCTCGCCGCGGAGATCATCACCGAGATCAAGCGCGCCGTGCCCGAGTACGGCCGGGCCACCGACGGCCCCTACGTGCAGGCGCTGCGGATCGGCGTCGAGCGGGCCCTGTCGCACTTCGTGGACTCGCTCGCCGACCCGTCCACCCCCCGCGACCGGCACGACGAGACCTACCGGCGGCTCGGCCGGTTCGAGGCGATGGAGGGCCGCACCCTCTCCAGCCTCCAGACCGCCTACCGGATCGGCGCCCAGATCGCCTGGCGGCGGGTCATGAAGGTCGCCGCCGAGCGGAACCTGCCCGCCCCGGTGATGGGACGCCTCGCCGACGAGCTGTTCTCCTACATCAACGAGCTGGCCTCGCTGTCGCTGGAGGGCTACGTCACCGCCCGCCCGGACGAGGAGCAGCAGGACCACCGGCGGCGGCTGCTGCACAGCCTGCTGCGCGAGCCGGCGCCGAGCGCGCAGACCGTCGCCAACCTCGCCCGGCTCGCCGGCTGGGCGGTGCCCGACGAGGTCACCCTGGTCGCGCTGCCGACCGGGCCGCAGCCGTCCCCGCACACCCTGCACCGCGACCTGCTGGTCGACCTGTCCGGGGACGCGCCGCACCTGCTGGTGCCCGGCGGGGTCGACGCCGGACGGCTGCGGATGCTCACCTCCGGCTGGCCCGAGCGGCGGCTGGCGGTCGGGCTGACCGTCCCGACCGTCAAGGCCGCCGAGTCGCTGCGCTGGGCCCGCCGCGCGCTCGCCGTCGCCCGCACCGGCGCGCTCGGCGACGACCGCGTCATCGACAGCGGCGAGCACCTGGTCACGCTGTGGCTGCTGTCGGACCAGACGGTCGTGGACCACCTCACCCGGCGGCTGCTCGGCGAGGTCACCGAGCTCGGCGGCGGCCAGCCCGAGCGGTACCTGGAGACCCTCTACGCCTGGCTGACCACCCGCGGGACGGGCGTGGAGCTGGCCGAACGGCTCAACATCCACCCGCAGACCGTCCGGTACCGGATGCGCCGCCTGGAGGAGGTGCTCGGCGACCGGCTCGGCGATCCCGACTCACGCTTCGCGATGGAGGTCGTACTGCGCGCGACCAGATTACTCAAGGGGGTGCGGGAAACCGGTCACGACGATCACGGGGACGGTTAGCCAGAACGTCCCGTCTACTCATCCGTTGATAACGCCGGCGCCCCGCCTCCCGTTTTTTCCGTCGTTCGCGACGACTTTCGGGGGAGGGTTGAAAGCCATTCCTCCGGCGTGGTCATATTACTCTTCGAGGAATTGTTTCCAGATGTCGCCTAAAGGCGGAGGTGAGGGCGGGGTGCGTACCCGACCGGTCGGTCTTCCCAGGTTCGCGGGTCTCGGCGCGGCAGCGGTCCTGGCCTTCGGCGGGCTGACCGCCCCCGCGGCGCTCGCCGACGACGCCTCCCCCACGTCCGGGGCCTCCGGCACGCCCGCTCCGTCCGGGAGCGGCGGCACGCCGTCCGACACCCCCGCGCCGTCCCCCACGGACCCGCCGTCCACGCCCAGCGACCCGCCGACGAAACCGACCGATCCGCCGACGACGCCGACGGACCCGCCCACCACGCCGACCACTCCCCCGACGGGCGGGCCCGGCGGCGGCACCCCCGGCGGCGGGACGCCGGGAGGCGGCACCCCGGGCGGCGGCTCGTCCGGCGGG
>NZ_QURH01000578.1 GCF_003428695.1 Actinomadura logoneensis | reverse complement strand
CGGCCGGGCTCCGTCCGGACGACGTCCGCCGGCACGGCCGGGGGCGGTGCCGGCGGAGGCGGGGCGGCGGCGAGCCCGCGGGCGGTGTCGAACAGGATCAGCTCGTTGTCGCCGCCCGCGCTCTGGTAGGCGTGCGCCAGCCCCCGGTACCCGTTCAGGCGATGGGACGCGGCGAACCCCGGCGCTCCCGCGTGCATCCGGCACGCCTCCACCACCTCCTGGGTGCGGGCGGTCACCGCCGCCTTCAGCAGCGCCAGGTCGCGGTCCACCGCCGACCACGGCGCCCACGCCGCACCCGCGTCACCCGACGGCACCGCCCCCGACCTCGACACCACCCCCGGACTCGACACCGCCGCCGGAACCTCCTCCGGTCGCGGAGGGGCATCCGGCGAGGGTCCGGCGGGAGCGCGGCCGAGCGGACGCGGGCCCTTCACCCGGTCGGCGACCAGCGTCAGCGCGTACGCCGAGGCCAGCGCGCCCAGCATCGCCTCCCGCTGGTTGCGGTAGTCCCCCAGCGGACGCCGCGGGGCCAGCCGTCCCAGCGTCGCGCGTCCGGCGGTGTGCGCGACCAGGGTGACCGCCGAGGCGCGGGCGAGCGCCGCGCACGCCGAGACCACCGCCCGCCACACCGGCGGCGCGATGCCCATCGACCGCACCAGCCGCTCGCCCGGCCCGCCCGCCGGATCGTGGAACCCGCCGTCCGGGTCCAGCCGCGCGCCGTCGCCGAGCCACGCCTCGAACGGCACCCGCACGTCGGTGAGGGTGACCGCGCCGTAGTCCACCATCAGCCCGAAGCTGTCGGGGGCGGGCGTGACGCGGACGCCGGGCGGGGTCGAGCCGTCGGCGGCGCGCAGCGGGACGGTGAACACGAACACGCCCCGCTCGCGGCCCCCGTGCTCCAGCGTCGCGTACACGGCGGCGACCTTCGGCACGTCCGGGTGCGCGGTGTTGGTCGGGAACTTGGCGGCAGCCGCGTCCGGGGTGGTCAGCACGAACCCGCCCGTGGCCGGATCGTGGCGGGCCAGCGTCCGCGGCGACAGGTGGCTGTTGCTGCGGCCGATCTCGGTCATCAGCAGCGTCCCCGCCGCGTCCATCGACTCCAGCGCCTCGCGGTCGCGGCCCGGGCCCGGCGCGTCCGGCGGGGTGAACGCCACGACCGGGCCGAGCGCGAGCGTGTAGTGCAGCATCAGCACGTGGAACAGGGCCGGGTCGGCGACCGCGCAGCGTTCCAGCAGCCCGCACAGCAGCGGCGGGTCGTCCAGCAGCTCCGAGCCGGGCGGCGCGGCCAGGCCCGCCGCGCGCATCCGCCGGTAGGTCAGCCCCTGCCGCTCGCCGGGCGTCAGCCCGTCGGGGTACCCGAAGAACGCCGCCGGGACCGCCTCGGCGATCATCTGCCGCTCCTTGGCCTCGAGCCGGCCCTCCGGGACGGTCCCGCGCATCCATTCGCGCAGCGCGGACGCGTCGGAAGGCAGGGCCTCCGGCACCGCGCCGGGCTCGAACCGCACCGCGAACGGGTCGGGACGACCAGGCGGCACGCGCGAACCGGAGGAAGGCGGCGGGGAAAGCGGGGTGGGAGGGGCTGCGGGCTGGTCGGGATGGTCGGACGGATCGGGCGGTCGGGCCATGGCGATGCTCCTGTCGCGACGCGGAACCGTACAGAACCTTGCGGACCGGAAGTCGGAGGGATCTGCGCAGGGAGGAACCCGCGGGGCCGGGGGAGGTGGACCGCGCGGGCCCGGGGCGGGCGGCGGCTGGCGGTCAGCCGCCGGGCGCGTCCCCGG
>NZ_QURH01000575.1 GCF_003428695.1 Actinomadura logoneensis | reverse complement strand
GGCGCGTCCGGCCACCGGCCGGTCACCGGGCGACGGGGAGTCGTCCACGCCGACGGCCGCGCGGCCGTTCGCCCGCTCGGCCGCGGCACCCGCGGCGTTCCCGGATCCGGAGGCGTCCGGCCGCCCGTCACCCTGGCCGGGGGCGGGCTCGTCCCGCTCCGTCCCCTCGACCGGTCCGCGGCTGTCTTCGGTCATCCCCACTCTCCTACCGGGCATGAATCTCGTTGATCCGCGCTCATCGTCGCCGACTCGGCATGTGATGAGCGTAAAGCTCTCGGCAACCGGCTTGCGGGCCTCCGGCACCGTCCCGACCCATTCTCGATGATCGGCGAAGCGCTTCCGGCACGGGGCGTCCGATAACGGTTCCGGGCACGGCTAAACCACCTTTTCCGGACACTTCATCAGGAGCCGGGGCGGGACGGTCAGTCGAAGGGGTCGGCCCAGGAGGCGAGGCGGCCGAAACCGCGGCGCATCCGGGCCCAGAACGACTCGTGAGCCTCCGGGAACGCCTCGGCGACGGCCGACGCCGTGCTCTCCGGAGCGTCGGTGAGCACCGTGTAGACGTAGTCGCCGCGCTGCTCGACCACCCAGTTGCGGACGGTGTCGCGCCGGTAGGCGGGGCGGCCGTCCAGTCTCTCCCGGGTCCAGCCGCTCAGGCCGCGCTCGTTCAGCCCGCCGTGCTGCACGAACACCGACACCACGGCCAGCCCGTCGGAGTAGCTGAGATGCAGCGCCTCACCGCCGGACGGCACCGTCGAGCGGCGCACGTCGTACAGCGCCAGCCTGCCGGGCAGCCGGTGCGGGACGGGCCAGCCGTTCCGGCGCAGCTCGTTCACCTGCTCGGCCGTGAGCCGCACCTCGGACGGGACGGGCGTCATGCGGCCCGCCGTCGTCGGGTACGGCCCCGGCACCGCTTCGCCGGGCTCGTCCGCGCGGACGGACGTCCCCCGGACCGGTGTGCGCTGCAGCGCGGCCGGGGTGACCACGCGGAACGTGTTGAAGCCGACCACGACGACCGCGCGGCCCTCGGCGTCGAGCAGTTCGCGGTGCAGCATGAGGCCGGTGTCGGCGTCGATCCAGAAGCGTCCGGCGGTGGAGCCGTCCGCGCGGCGGGCCTCGACGACGGCGGCGCGGCGACCGCACATCGTGCCGTCCGGGCGGCGCACCAGGGTGTAGTTCCGGTCCAGCAGCGCGATCGTGGCCTGCGTCACGCCGACCGGGACGGCCGTGCCCGCGACGTGCTCGACCCGCGCCTGCGAGGTGTGGGTGCCGTGCCGTCCCCAGGTGGTGAGGACGCGCTCGCCCTCGTAGGACACGTCGTCGGCCGCGTCGGCGGCGGCGCGCAGCAGCCGCAGCGCGTCGGGGTCGCTGGGGGCGGGACGGCCGACGTGCGCGTCGCTGGTCAGCACCGCGCCGGCGCACACGGCACCCGCGAGGCCGAGCGCGGCGAGCACGCGGCGGCCCCGGCTCCCGCCGCCCCCACAGGGACGGCGCGGACCGGGGTGGACGGGTCCGGTCACGGCCCCGGAGCGGAGGGAACGGCCGTCCGGAGCGTGCCCGGATCGGTCAGCGGGTCGGTGATGGGCGTGTCGCCCGAGGTCAGCGCGTGCTCGACCGCGAACCGGTCGAAGGCGGGCGTGACGGTCGGGGCGTCCTGCTCGCCGCCCACCGCGTAGGAGGCGACGCCGAGGCCGAGGAACAGCGACGCGGCGCCGACGGCCAGGTAGCGCCGCCGGTGCGGACGCGCGGCACGGGCGGGCCCGGCGGCGGGCCGCAG
>NZ_QURH01000572.1 GCF_003428695.1 Actinomadura logoneensis | reverse complement strand
GACGGCGAGCGGGCCCGCGCCCGCGCCGCCGCGCTGCTGGACCGGGGCCGCGCAGCCGTGCTGGCCCATTTCCCCGAGGAGGACCGAGAGTGAGCCCCCGACCCCCGACCCCCGGCTGGCTCCGGCCCGGCCTGACCCTGTCCGGCGCGGCACGCGAGTTCTTCCGGCATCCGAGCCCGAAGGCGCTCGTCCCGGCCGCCGCCACCGCCGTCGCCGCGCGGCTCGCGCTCGGCCGCTGGACGCGGCGCGACGCGGCCGTGGCCGCCGGGATCGTCGCCGCCGAGCCGTTCGTCGAGTGGATCGTGCACGTGGGCGTGCTGCACTGGCGACCGCGGACGGTGAACGGCCGCCGGATCGACCCGCTGCTGTCGCGCAAGCACCGCGCGCACCACCGCGACCCGCGCGACGCCGAACTCGTCTTCGTCCCGATGCCCGTCGTCGGCCGGGTGATCGCCGGGATCGTCGTCCTCAACGCCGCGGTCCTGCGCGAACGGCGGCAGGCGATGACCGGCATCGCGACCTCGCTCACCGCGCTCGCCGTCTACGAGTGGACGCACTTCCTGATCCACTCGTCCTACCGTCCACGGCACGCGCCGTACCGGGCCGCCTGGCGCAGCCACCGGCTGCACCACTTCCGCAACGAGCGCTACTGGTTCGGCGTCGTCACGCCGCTCTCGGACCAGGCCCTCGGGACGTACCCGGCGAAGGACGACGTCCCGACGTCCTCGACCGTGAAGACGCTGGGCATCGAGGAGGAACCCCTGCCCGCCTGACCCTGCTTGCCAGCCCCTGCGCGCATGAGAACGGCGGGTCGCCCTCCGGGGCGACCCGCCGTTGTTCACGTCCGACGGGGATCGGTCGTGTGGAGCGTGGTCAGCGGTGCTGGGCGCCCCGGTACACGGCCAACGCGTCCTTCTGCCACTGCGCGCCGCAGGCGTCCCTGCCGCAGCTGCCGTAGTAGCTGGCGGTCTGGTAGCCCACGCCGGTCGTGGTGCTGAACCTGATGAGGAACGGCCCGCCGCTGGCGCCGCCGCTCATCCCCTTGCAGTTGGCCAGGTAGATGACGCGCTTGTCGCCGCTGCCGCGCGGCTTGCCCGAGCAGCGCCACGGGTAGTCCTTGTCGCCGGGGATGCCGAGCAGGTTGGTGGCGTACTGGCTCGGGTTGTAGTTGAACGCCACGCCCTCGGAGCCCGCCGCGTCCTGCACGTGCTTGCCGCCGCGCTTGTTCAGCACGATGAAGGCGTTGTCGCCCTTCACCCCGGACGTCGTGACCCAGCCGGCCTTGCGCCAGGTGAACCAGCCGCGCGGGGCGTTGCCGTTGGAGTACGCCGGGGCGAACCGGTAGTTGGAGCCGCCCTCGCCGAAGCCGCAGTGCCGCGCGGTCGAGATCGTGTCGTGGTTGTCGGACACCACGACGGTCGCCGTGCAGATCCAGGTCTTGCCCCTGAGGCTGAAGAAGAGCCGGCCGAGCGCCGGTGGCTTGCGCCACTGCGCGGTGACCTTTCCGGCCTCGCCCCGGGGCAGCGTGCCGGAGCGCACGTACGGCGCGCCCTGGGCGGACGCGTCGGACGCGTCGGACGCGTCGGACGTGTCGGCTGCCGACGCCGAGACGGCCGGAGCGCGGTACTCCTTCGCGCTCGCGATCCTCTCCTTCGTCCAGAACCTGTCGATCTGCGCGGAGCTCTGCCCGGCGTCGACGAACGTGACGCGGGGAGCGGGCGCGGCGGCGGGCCGGGCCGGTGGCGTTCCGGGGCGGGCCGGCGCCGCGG
>NZ_QURH01000574.1 GCF_003428695.1 Actinomadura logoneensis | reverse complement strand
GAGCCGCCCGGGGACGCGCTCGCGAGCAGGGGCCGCGCGGTGTCCGGGCTGCCCGGGGCGGGCGCCGGGCTGCTGGGGCTGGACGAGCGGGTCGCGCTGGTCGGCGGGACGCTGACGCACGGCCGCACGGCGGACGGGACGTTCCTGCTCGTGGCCCGGCTGCCGCTGGGGGACTCCTAGAGTGGGGACGTGGCTGAGGTGATCCGGGTGCTCATCGTGGACGACGACCCGCTCGTCCGCGCGGGGCTGTCGATGATGCTGGCGGGCGCGGACGACCTGGAGATCGTCGCGGACGTCGCGGACGGCTCGGAGGTCGTCCCGGCCGTGAACGAGCACCGGCCGGACGTGGTGCTCATGGACATCCGGATGCCGCGCGTGGACGGCCTGGCGGCGACCCAGCTGCTGCGGTCGCGGCGCGAGCCGCCGGAGATCATCATCCTGACCACGTTCGACACCGACGACCACATCCTGCGGGCGATGCGCGCCGGGGCGAGCGGCTTCCTGCTCAAGCACACCCCGCCGCCGGAGATCATGCGGGCGATCCGGCAGGTCGCCGCCGGGGAGCCCATGCTGTCCCCGCCGGTGCTGCGCAAGATGATGGGGTACGTCGCCGAGGCCGGGGTCGACCCGCGCCGCGAGCGGGCGCGCGCGCTGCTCGACCGGCTCAGCGAGGGCGAGCTGGCCGTCGCGACCCGTGTCGGGCGCGGCCTCACCAACAGCGAGATCGGGCGCGAGCTGTCGCTGAGCGTGGCGACGGTGAAGGCGTACGTGTCGCGGCTGCTGGCGAAGCTGGAGCTGAACAACCGCGTCCAGATCGCGCTGCTCGTCCACGACGCCGCCCTCGACGCCTGACCGCTCCCCCGGACCTCCCCGCCTCCGCTCCCCCGGCCCTCCCGCCTCCGGTCCCCCGGCCCTCCCGCCTCCGGTCCCCCGGCCCTCCCTGCCTGCGGCCGACCGACGGCCGGGACGGCATAGACCTCCGTCGCCCCTCCCCCGACCTTCGGACGTTTCGGACACTCCTCGCGAAACGCCAGGCTGGGGGCATGATCGAAGTCGAGCGACTGACCAAGCGCTACGGCCCGGCCACGGCGGTCGAGGACGTGAGTTTCGGGTGCCGCCCGGGCACCGTGACGGGGTTCCTCGGGCCGAACGGCGCGGGAAAGTCCACCACGATGCGGATGGTCTGCGGGCTGACCCCGCCCACCTCCGGGACGGCGACCGTGCTCGGCGTGCCGTTCGCGTCGCTCCCCAACCCCGGCCGGCACGTCGGGGTGCTGCTGGACGCGTCCGCGCAGCACGCGGGCCGCACCGGCCGCGAGACCCTGGCGCTGACCGCGCGCCTGCTCGGCGTCCCGGCCCGGCGCGCGGACGAGATGCTGGAGACGGTCGGCCTGGCGGGCCGGGCCGCGGGCCGCCGCGTCGGCGACTACTCGCTCGGCATGCGCCAGCGGCTCGGGATCGCGCAGGCGCTGGTCGGCGACCCGTCCGTGCTGATCCTGGACGAGCCCGCCAACGGCCTGGACCCCGAAGGCATCTTCTGGATGCGGACGCTGCTGCGCGGGTTCGCCGACCGGGGCGGCACCGTGCTGCTGTCCTCGCACCTGCTGCACGAGGTGGAGGCGGTCGCCGACACCCTCGTGGTGATCGCGGGCGGACGCGTCGCGGCGAGCGGCACCAAGGCCGAGCTGCTCGCGCCGACCGGCCGGACGCTCGTCCGGGCGCTGGACCCGGCGGCCCTCGCCGCGGCCCTGGCCGGGG
>NZ_QURH01000571.1 GCF_003428695.1 Actinomadura logoneensis | reverse complement strand
GCCCGCGCCGGGAACGCCGCCCGCGGCACGGGCCCGCTCGACCGCCTCGGCCACCCGCCGGACGGCCTCGGCGAGCCGCTCCCGCCGGACCGGCTTGAGCAGGTAGTCCAGGGCGCCCAGCTCGTAGGCGGCGACCGCGCAGTCGTCGTGGGCGGTGACGAACACGACGGCGGGCGGCGCGGCGAACCCGGCGAGCAGCCGGGTGAAGTCGAGCCCGTCCAGCCCCGGCATGCGGATGTCGAGGAACACGGCGTCCAGCCGCTCCCCCGCCGTCAGCATCCGGGACAGGTCGCGGAGGGCGGACGCGGCGTCCCCCGCGCCGCCGACCCACCCCACCCTCGGGTCCTCCCGCAGCAGGTAGGAGAGCTCCTCCAGGGCGGGCACCTCGTCGTCAACGGCCAGGACGCGCAGCATGAGACGACCTTGCCCGCCCTCACCGTCGGTTCGCAATCGGTTTCACCAGGTGACTACCGGACGGCCCCGCCGGAAGACCCCGGCCGGACCACCCACGCGGGCGAGGCCGAGGCGGGCGAGGCCGAGGCGGGCACCGACCGGGCAGGCGCGGGTCGGGCGGGGCAAGGGTCGGGCAGGCGCGGGTCGGGCGGGGCAAGGGTCGGGCGGGCGCGGGTCAGGCGGGGAAGGCGGCCGGGCGGTACTTCGGCACCCGGAGGTTGACCTTCGTGCCCGCGCCGAGGGCGGTCTCGACGGTCAGTCCGTACTCGTCGCCGTACACCTGGCGCATCCGCTCGTCCACGTTGGCCAGGCCGATGCCCGCGCCGCCGCCCCGGCCCCCGCCGTTCGCTCCCCCGCCGCTGCCGCCGCCACGTCCGGCGCGGTCGCGGGTCCCAGGGCTGGGGGAAAGGATCTCGCCCAGCCGCTCCGGGTCGATGCCGACGCCGTCGTCCTCCACGCTGATCGCGGCCTCCGCGCCGTTGTCGCGCGCGACGATCCGGATCCGGAACTCGTCCTTCGCCCGGCCCTGCATCCCGTGCCGGATGGCGTTCTCGACGAGCGGCTGCAGCGACAGGAACGGCACCGCGACCGACAGCACCTCGGGCGCGACCTCGACGCTGAACTGGAGCCGGTCGCCGAACCGGGCCCGCTCCAGCAGCAGGTAGCGGTCGATGGAGCGCAGCTCGTCGGCGAGCGTGGTGAAGTCGCGCGGGTTGCGGAACGAGTAGCGGGCGAAGTCGGCGAAGTCCAGCAGCAGCTCGCGGGCGCGCACGGGATCGGTCCGGACGAACGAGGCGATCGTGGTCAGCGAGTTGTAGACGAAGTGCGGGGAGATCTGGGCGCGCAGGGCCCGCATCTCGGCCTCGGCCAGGCGCGCGCGGGAGGAGTCCAGCTCGGCGAGTTCGAGCTGCCCCGCGACCCAGCGCGCCACCTCGCCCACGGCGCGCACGCGCGTCGCCGACGGCTGCGGCCCGTACGCGACCAGCGCGCCGACCACGTGGCGGTCGATCGCGAGCGGCGCGACGACCGCGACGCGGATCGGGCAGGACGGGTCGCCGCACGTGGTCCGCGGGTCCGCGCCGACCACCCGGGGACGCCCGGTCGCGAGCACCGGGCGGGCGTGCAGCGTCGCGTCCTCGGAGTGCTCGTCCGCGCCGATGCCGTCCCAGGCGAGCAGCGCGGCGCGGGCGAGCGGGTCGTCCCCGCCCGGCTCGTCGTCCGCGCCGACCCCGAGCAGCGTCGCGACCCGTCCGGACGCGGCGGACGCCCCGGACGGCGCGACCGTGC
>NZ_QURH01000570.1 GCF_003428695.1 Actinomadura logoneensis | reverse complement strand
GCCCCGCGGCCGCGCGCCCGGCCGCGGATCAGGCGGTGCCCGCGCCGTCCACGGCGAGGACGGCGCCCGAGACGAAGGCGGCGGCGTCGCTGGCGAGGAACGCCACGGTGCTCGCGATGTCGCGCGGGGTGCCGATGCGGCCGAGCGGCCGGTCGGCGGCGTCGGCGTAGAACGACTCCACCGGCTCGCCGAGCTGCCTCGCCTCGTCCGCGAGCATCCCGGTGGCGGTGTCGCCCGGGCACACGCAGTTGACGCGGATCTTCTGCGGACCGTGGTCGATCGCCATCGCGCGGGTCATGTTGACGACCGCCCCCTTCGACGCACAGTACGATACGGCCTGCGCGCCGCCCTGGATGCCCCATCCGGAACCGGTGTTGACGATGCTCCCGCCGCCCGCCTCGGCCATCAGCGGGACGGCGTAGCGGCTCATCAGCATGATCGACTTGATGTTCACCGCCATCACCAGGTCCCAGTCGTCCTCGGTGATCTCGCACACGGTCGAGCGGCGGATGATCCCGGCGTTGTTGAACAGCACGTCCACGCCGCCGAACGCCTCCCTGGCCAGGCCGATCGTCCGCTCGCAGTCGGCGGCCCGGGAGACGTCGCAGCGGGAGAAGACGGCGTTCGGGATGGCCTTGGCGGCCTCCTCCCCCGCGTCGGCGTTCAGGTCGGCGAGGACGACGGACGCGCCCAGCTCGGCGAGCAGTTCGGCGGTGGCGCGGCCGATTCCGGACGCGGCGCCGGTCACGACGGCGCGCTTGCCGGTCAGGTCGATCATGTTCAGGCTCCTTGCACGGGGTAGCGGGCGGTGCGGCCGCGGCCGGTGATCACGGTGCGGTAGCCGGCCAGGGCGCGGTCCAGGTCGGGGTCTCCGGTGTCGAGCAGCAGGGGACGGCCGCCGAGGGCGGCGAGCTTGGCCTCGGTCGCGACCGCCAGCAGCCGGTCCGGGCCGACGGCGCGCAGCACCTCCGGCGCGATCTGCTGGTTGCCCCGGCCGAGCAGGAAGCCCTGCCCGCCGATCGGGGTGACCGCGATCCAGGTGCCGTCCGGGTCGGCCTCGACGAGGCGGGTGAGTTCGGCGGCGTTGACGTCGGCGGCGGCGAACCGTCCGCCCTCCAGCACGTTGACGCCCATGACGGGGACGTCCACGCCGAGCGCGGCGGCGATCGCGCGGGTCGTCCCGCCTGGGCCGAGGACGAGCCGGCCGCCGCCGACGCGCCCGGCCAGCTCGGCGGCGATCCCGCCGACCGCGTACGGGTCGGCGGCCGAGCTGCCGACCTTGCGCTGCTGCACGCGGACGGGCGCGTCGGGGACGAGCAGGTGGCCGTACAGCCGGGCCGAGACCCGGCCGGACCGGACGGCCTCCTCGTCCAGGTCCATCACCTCGGCCTCGGTGAAGGCGCGGGACACCGCGGCGCGGGCGGCGACCTCCCCGGCGGCGCGCGGCCCCACGCCGAACACCGCCGAGTGCATCTTCACACCGGTCGGGACGCCGAGGACGGGCACGGACGTGCCGACCGCGTCCAGCACGTCCCGGGCCGTCCCGTCGCCGCCCGCGAACAGCAGCAGGTCCACCTCGGGGGCGAGGGCGCGGGCGGCGGCGACCGTGTCGGCCGCCGAGGTGTCCCCGCCGGACGGGACGTACCGGACGTCCGGGTCGAGCCCGGCCGCGCGGGCCGCGTCCTCGCCCATCGGCCCGGCGGCGGTCAGCACGGCCGGCGCGCCGA
>NZ_QURH01000569.1 GCF_003428695.1 Actinomadura logoneensis | reverse complement strand
GTCGGTCGCCGCCGCCCGCAAGGGCGCGCGCAGGCGCTCGCGGGGCCGCGGCCGGCGCCGCTGACGCCGACGGCCAGTTTAGTCCGAATAGTCCGGGTAGGACCCCGGTGCACGTCCGGGGTCCGTCCCCGGCCCCTCGAACCCCCAAGGAGCTGATGAGATGACTGGGCCGATCGCCCAGCAGACTTCGGGCACCAACTACGTCCAGGGCGGTGGCGGCGGCGGCGGAGGCCGCGGCGGCGGCCTGGCCGACGTCGTCGACCTGATCCTGGAAAAGGGTCTCGTCATCGACCTGTACGCCCGAGTCGCGCTGGTAGGTATCGAGATCCTCACCGTCGACGTGCGGATCGTCGTCGCCAGTGTGGACACCTACCTGCGGTTCGCGCAGGCCGTGAACCGCCTCGACATCGCGCACGACGGCACCGCCCAGGGCCTGCCGCAGTTCGTCGGCGGCATGCAGGAGTCCGGCGCCAAGAAGAAGACCAAGGGCGCGCTGAGCGGCGCCGGCGAGCGCCTCAAGGAGACCTTCGGCAGCGGCGACGACGACTCCGAAGCCGAGGAGAAGCAGCCCGCCCGCCGTTCCAAGAAGGACAAGGAGGAGGACGACAAGTGACCACCCCGCAGGCCGAGTCCCAGACCGTCCCGCAGTACGTCTACGGCGTGACCCGTGCGGACGCGACGATCCCGGACGACCTCGCGGGTCTGGAGGACCAGCCGGTCCGGGTCGTCTCGCACGACGGGCTCGCCGCGCTCACCAGCGACCTGCCCACCGGCCGGCCGCTCGGGCAGCGCGCCGACCTGATGGCGCACCAGCGCGTCCTGCAGGCCCTGGTGGAGGGCGGCACCCCGGTGCTGCCGTTCCGCTTCGGCGCGGCGCTGGCCGACGCCGACGCCGTCCGCGGCGAGCTGCTGGAGAGCAACACCGACCGGCTCACCGAGGTGCTCGACGGGATCGACGGCCGGATCGCCGTCCGCGTCAAGGGCACCTACGACCAGGACGCGGTGCTCCGCGAGGTCCTCACCGAGGACCCCGAGATCGCCGAGCTGTCCGCGCGGCTGCGCGAGGTTCCGGAGGAGGCGGCCGACGCCGTCCACTTCGACCGCGTGCGGCTGGGCGAGATGATCGTGAACGCGCTGCACGCCCGCCGGGAGCGGGACGGTGAGCGGCTGCTTTCGGCGCTCGCACCGCTGGCCCAGGCCGTCGTCGCGCACGACCCCGCCCGCGACGAGGACGTCCTCGACGCCTCGATGCTGGTCACCGAGGCCAAGCGGGCCGAGTTCGAGAAGGCCGTGGAAAGCCTGTCCGAGGAGCACGGCGACCGCATCCGGCTCCGGATGGTCGGCCCGCTGCCGCCCTACGACTTCGTCCCGGAGGGCTGATGGGCCTGTTCACCGGGCTGGTCACCCTTCCCCTCGCCCCCGTGCGCGGCGTCGTGTGGCTCGCCGAGGTCCTGCAGGAGCAGGCCGAGGCCCAGCTGTTCGACCCGGGGCGCATCGCCGCCGAGATGCAGGAGGTCGCCGACGCCGTGGCGGCGGGCGAGATGACCGAGGACGAGGCCGCGGAGGCCGAGGAGAGGCTGATCGCGCGCCTGCACGGGCAGGCGTGATGGCCGCCGCGCGCAGGAAGGCGGCCGGCGCCGCCGCCGGACCGGCACGGAGGTCCGCTGCCGGTCCGGCTCGGCGGAGGCGCCTGGCCGCCCGGGTGGCGCCGCGGCGG
>NZ_QURH01000568.1 GCF_003428695.1 Actinomadura logoneensis | reverse complement strand
CGGCGGACGGGCCGGGCGGTCGGCGGACGGGCCGGGCGGTCGGCGGACGGGCCGGGGGCGGGCATGACGGAGCCCCCGTGTGCGGGCACGGGGGCTCCGAAGGGTGCGCGGTGGCGGCCGTCTCACCGAACCGGCGGGGGCGCGGCCGCTACCGGCTCAGAGGGTCAGAAGTACGAGCGGCGGCGACGGCCCCAGCGGCCGGAGCCCCATCGCCCGGAGCCGTGGGAGGTCAGCGCGACCACTCCGATCGCCGCGATGGCGACCGCGAAGATGAAGGCGATCACCGAACCCGCGCCCAGCGCCGAGGCGATCACACCGCCCAGGATGGCGCCGATGATGCCGACGCCGATGGTCAGCAGGATGCCGATCGGATTGCGGCCGGGGACCAGCAACCGCGCCAGCGCGCCGATCACTGCCCCCACGATGATGAACCAGAGGACCGTGAGCACTTTTCGATCACCGTTCCGTGTCTCGGGGACTTCCCCGCCGGTTGCGGGGTTGGTCTGACGCGAGACGGTATGCCCTCACTGTCCGGTTCAAACCTGGCCCAAGAATCGGTCGGCCCGGCCGGGGACTTCCGGCTGTCCCCTTGACCGGGGCGTGACCTGCGCGAACGCCGCTCGGGGCCGTCCGGCGGATCAGGCGTAGGTGCTGCCGAAACCGACCGACCGGTCCTCGTCCTCCGCGATCTCCAGGTAGCCGACGTGCGTGGCCGGGATCACCACGCGACCGCCCCGGCGCTCCTCCAGCACGAACACGCCGCCGCTCTCGGCGAGCGCGTCGGACAGGAGGCGCTGGACCTCGTCCGCCGTCAGCCCGGTCTCGACCACCAGCTCCTTGGGGACGAACTGCACCCCGATGCGTACCTGCACGCGTCGCTCCTTTGTCCGGGACCTCTCTCCGTCCGAGTGTGCCCGGTCGGAGCGCCCGTCGGAACGAACGGGTCAGGAGGAACTGCGGGGGAATCCGGAGATGCCGCGCCACGCCAGGCGGGCGATCATCTTCTCGGCGGTGTCCTTGGGGATCTTGCCGTGCTGGCCGAGCCAGTAGCGGGCGCTCACCTCGGCCATGCCGACCAGGCCCATGCCCAGCAGGTGCGCCTCGTCGCTGTCGGCGCCGGTGTCCTCGGCGATGACCTGCGCGACCATCTCGGCGCACTGCAGGTTGGCGCGCTCGACCCGGGCACGGACGGGGGCCACGTTGCGCAGGTCGGACTCGAAGACCAGCCGGTACGCCTCGCCGTCGCCGGCCACGAAGTCGTAGAAGGCGGCCATGGCGGCCTGCACGCGCAGCTTGTTGTCGCTGGTGGACGCCAGCGCCTCCCGGACGGTGCGGACCAGCGCCTCGGCGTGCTCGTCGAGCAGCGCCAGGTACAGCTCCAGCTTGCCGGGGAAGTGCTGGTAGAGCACGGGCTTGCTGACGCCCGCCCGTTCGGCGATCTCGTCCATCGCCGCGGCGTGGTAGCCCTGGGCGACGAACACCTCCTGCGCAGCGCCGAGCAGCTGCCTGCGCCGCGCCAGACGCGGCAGGCGCGTGCCACGGGGGCGGGCGTCCGGGGTCGCGGTCACCACACTCTCCGATCACCGGTCGGTGCGGCGGTCCGGGGGGTCCGCCGCGGGAGTCAATCCCACCATCCTACGCGCCGGTAACCTCAAAGGTCACCCACGAGCCCGAACGCGTCGCTCCGCGTGTCCCGCCCGCCGCTCCGGGCGAGAGG
>NZ_QURH01000563.1 GCF_003428695.1 Actinomadura logoneensis | reverse complement strand
GCCGGCGCCGTCCCGGCGGGGGTGTCGCGGACGGCCCCTCCGACGGGAAGGTCCCGGCCTCCGGCTGCGGGACCGCGCCGCAGCCCGCCAGCAGGACGGCGCCGAGCAGGGCGCCGGCGAGCGGAACGGCGGCGGACCGGACGGCGGCGGACCGGACGGCGACGAACCGGTGTATGGCGGGCCGACGGGCGGCGAACCGGCGTAGGGCGGGCTTGCGCACGGCGGGCCGACGGACGGCGGGCCTGCGGACGGCGGGCCGGGCTGGGGCGGAGGGGACACCGGTGGGGCGCTTGCGCATGGACCACTTCCTCGGTGCGGGCGTGTCAGGGGAGGACGCCGCTCCGCCCGCACCGGTTCACAAGCCGCCCGATCCCGGACATCCCCGGCCTGCGGCTCAGTCCGGACGGGGCGCCGGGTCCGTCGTGACCGAGCGCAGCAGCGGACGGCTCAGGGCGCTCGCGCCGAGGATGCCGCCGAACCCGAGGACCAGGAACACGCCCAGGGTGATCGCGCCGGACGCCCCGAACCCCATGGCGAACGGGGCGGCGAAGAACAGGCCCGTCAGGACGGATCCGCCGCCCATGACCAGCAGCGGGACCAGGGTCTCCCGGCGGCGGGCCCGGTCCAGCACCTCCAGCGGCGTCCCGGCCAGGCGCAGCATGGCGTAGGTCTGGCGGCGGTCCAGCACGGCGGACGCGCCGGTGATCCCCGCGCTGGTGATCGCGATCAGGAACGAGACGCCGAGGACCGTCAGCGCGCCGGTGCGCAGGTCGCCCAGCAGCCGCGCGGACGCGTTGTCGGCGTCCGCGGGGGTGGTCGCGGTGTGGCCGGGGACGAGGCCGGCCAGGGCCGTCCGGGCGCGGTCCACGTCCGTCCGGCCGCCCCGCACGGTCGTCTCCAGGACCGTGGCGTCCTTGCCGCGGCGCACGGTGACGGTGGTGGGCAGTCCGTGCAGGCGCTCGCGCGCCTGCCCCGCGACGCTCTCGGCGGACGCGGCGGGCACGGTGATCTCCAGGCGGTCGGCGGCGCCGTGCCGGACCATCGCGGACGTGGGGTTCAGCAGCGCCAGGAAGCCCGCGACGAACCCGGTGAGGGCGATGCCCGCGACGGTGCGCCAGGCCGAGCGCGGGTCGTCCACCAGGCGGCGGCCCGCGAGCAGGCCGGCCGGTCCGCGCGCGGTCCCGGCGGTGATCCGGCCGATCAGCGCGACGATCCACGGGCCGACCAGGTTGATGCCGAGGAAGGCCAGCGCCAGGAAGACCAGCAGCAGGACCAGGCCGATCCGGCCGAAGGACGTCAGGCTGCCCGCCATCACCCCGAAGACGACCACGATGGCCAGGAACACCAGGGGCCGGACGGCGCGCAGCGCGGGCGGCGTCTCGCGGCGGGCCACGCCGAGCGGGCTGACCACGACGCGGCGCAGGCCCGCGACGGCGCTGATCCCGACCAGGACCGGCACGGCGGCGAGGATCGGCAGCGTCCAGAGGCCGGGCCACAGGTCGGCGGCGTACCAGGTGCCGCCCGCGATGGCGATCCGGGTGAGGCCGGGCAGCGCGGCGGCGAACAGGGCCGTCCCGAGGACGGCCCCGGCGGCGGCGGTCAGCACGGCCTCGGCGGTGGTGACGGCGACGACCTGGCCGGGCGTCGCGCCGACCAGCCGGAGCGCGGCGAGCCGCCCGTCGCGGCGGGCGACGGTGAGCCGCGCGGCGG
>NZ_QURH01000566.1 GCF_003428695.1 Actinomadura logoneensis | reverse complement strand
GGCCGAGCGCGCGGCCGGGCTGGGCGGCGCGGTCGAGGCCGGGCCGCTGCCCGGCGGACGCGGGTTCCGGGTGCGGGCGCGGCTGCCGGGCGGAGGGACGACATGACGCGGGACGCGCCGATCCGGGTGCTGCTGGCCGACGACCAGACGCTGGTCCGCGCCGGGTTCCGGGCGCTGCTCGAACGCGCCGACGACATCGTGGTCGTCGGTGAGGCCGCGGACGGCGCCGAGGCGGTCGCGCTCGCCCGCGAGCACCGGCCCGACGTCGTCCTCATGGACGTGCGGATGCCCGGAACGGACGGCCTGGCCGCCACCCGGACGCTGCTGTCCGACGAACGGCTCGCCGCGACCCGGGTCGTGGTGCTGACGACCTTCGACGCCGACGAGTACGTGTTCGGGGCGCTGCACGCGGGCGCGAGCGGCTTCCTGCTCAAGGACCTCGCGCCGGACGACCTGCGGCGGGCCGTCCGGACGGTGGTGGCCGGGGACGCCCTGCTCGCGCCGAGCGTGACCAGGCGGCTGATCTCGGCGTTCGTCGGCCGGTCGGGTCCGGCGGGCGGGACGCCCCCGGTCCCGCCGGAGCGGCTGGCCGCCCTGACCGTCCGGGAGCGGGAGGTCGTGGCGCTGGTCGCGGAGGGCCTGTCGAACCAGGACATCGCGGACCGGCTGGGGATGCGTCCGATGACCGCGAAGACGCACGTCAACCGGGCGATGGCGAAACTCGGCGCCCGCGACCGCGCGCACCTGGTCGTGATCGCCTACCAGTCGGGCCTGGCCGGGGTACCGCGCGCGGAGTAGCGGCCGTTCCGCGAACGCTGTAGGGGACGTTCCGCGAACGCGGTAGTGGACGTGCGGCGAACGCGGTGATGCGGACGGTTCCGGGGGCTGACGGAATCGGGGCCGCGTTTCCCTAGCGTCCAGGGCATGGGTTCACACACCAGATTCATCGCCGGGAGCTGCCTGATCCTGGCCCCGGTCGTCCAGGCGACGTCCACGTTCTTCTGGCAGGCGCACCGGCAGGGCATCACCACCGGCACGCTCATCCTGCTCGCGACCGTCCTGTGGATCGTCGGCCTGGCGCGCGTCTTCCACGACATCGAAGGCCGCGTCCCGCGTTACGCGGCGGTCGCGTTCCCGATGGCGGTGTACGGCTGTCTCGGCGGCGCGTCCTTCGGGTTGCAGGGCATGTACGAGGAGCTGTTCGGGGTGTCGCACGCCGACGCCGTCCGCGTCGTGGGCGAGCACCCGGTCCCGGCGTTCCTCACGCTGTGGGTCGCGGGCGTGCTCTTCCCGACCAGCATGGCCGTGCTCGGCGTCGTGCTGGCGCGCATCAGGTACGTGCCGCCGCCGACGGGGATCCTCATGGTGGTCGGCGCGCTGTTCTTCCCGCTGAGCAGGATCCCCCGCGAGGTCGTCGTGGCGCACCTCGCCGACCTCGTCCTGATCCTGCCCTTCGCCCACATCGGCGTGCTGATGCTGACGGCCCGGCGCACCGCCGATGCGCCCGCGCCCAGCGCACCCCTCAGGACGAACCACGCCTGACCGCCCGCGCCCACCGGACGATCGGCATCCACACCCCCTTCGTGGCGGGCTCGCGCGAGTCGCCCCCGGCCCGCGCGAGTCGCTCCCGGCCCGCGCGAGTCGCTCCCGGCCCGCGCGAGTCGCTCCCGGCCCGCGCGAGTCGCTCCCGGCCCGCGCGAG
>NZ_QURH01000562.1 GCF_003428695.1 Actinomadura logoneensis | reverse complement strand
CGCGCGGTCTCGGCCGCGCTCGCGGCCCTGCGCCGCGACGCCCTGGTCTGGGGCACCCGGACGTCCCGTCCCGCGCCCGGCGTCCGGCAGGCGCTGCCGCACCCGGCGGGGCTCGGCCCGCCCGCCGCCGAGGTGTTGGCGTCCTACCCCGCCGACCGGCTCACCGCGCTGGTCACCGACCTGGACGGCGAGGCCCCGCGCGGCTTCACCGACTCCGGCCGGCTGGTCGCGCGGATCGCCGAGCGGCTCACCGACCCGTCCGACCTGATCGCGGGCGCGGGCGACGAGGCCCGCGCCGCCCTGGACCGGCTCGTCTGGGGCCCGCCGGTCGGACGCGTCGCCGATGCCCGCCGCCCGGTCCGCGTGGCGACCGCCGAGACCCCGATCGAACGGCTCCTCGCCCGCGGCCTGCTCGTCGCCGAGGACGACCGCACCGTGACCGTCCCCCGCGAGGTCGCCCTCCACCTGCGCGGCGGACGGCTGTTCCGCGACCTGGCCGCCGAGCCCCCGCCGCTCGGCGGCGGAGCCCGCGCCCGGGACGAGGACACGGTCGTGCGCGGCGCGGCGGGCGAGGCGTTCACCGTCGTCCGCGAGATCGAGGAGCTGCTGGAGCGCTGGGGCCTCGAACCGCCGCCGGTGCTGCGCAGCGGCGGCCTCGCCGTCCGCGACCTGCGCGCCGCCGCCGCCCTGCTGGACGTCCCGGAGTGGCGCGCCGCGCTGCTCGCCGAGATCGCCCAGGCGGCCGGGCTGCTCACCCGCTCCGGCGACCTGGACGGCGAGTGGCTGCCCACGCCCGCCTACGACCTGTGGCTGCGCCGCGACATCGCGGGCCGCTGGACCGAGCTCGCGCACGGCTGGCTGCGCACCGACCGCGTCCCCGGCCTGGTCGGCGAGCGCGACGACCGCGACCGGCTGGTCAACGCGCTGAGCGAGTCCGCCCGGCACGGCAGCGCCCCGGCGACCCGGCACGCCGTCCTGACGGTCCTGGCCGACGCCCCCGCCGGGACGCCGGCCACCGCCCCCGCCGTCCGGGAGCGGCTGGACTGGCTCCAGCCCCGGCGCGGCGGCCCGCTGCGCGACCGGCTCGTGGACTGGACGCTGCGCGAGGCCGCCGTCCTCGGCCTCACCGGCTACGGCGTCCTGGCCCCGTTCGCCCGCGACCTGCTGGACGGCGCCGACCCCGAGCCCGCCCTCGCCAAGCACCTCCCCGAGCCGGGCGACAAGGTGCTCATCCAGGCCGACCTCACCGCCGTCGCGCCCGGCCCCCTGGTCACCGACCTCGCCCGCGAGCTGGCCCTCACCGCCGACGTCGAGTCCACCGGCGGCGCGACCGTCTACCGGTTCACCGCCGGGTCGGTCCGCCGCGCCCTGGACGCCGGACGCTCCGCCGCCGACCTGCTCGACCTGCTCACCAAGCACTCCGCGACGCCCGTCCCGCAGCCGCTCGCCTACCTGGTCGAGGACGTCGCGCGGCGGCACGGCCACCTGCGCGTCGGCTCCCTGGTCTCCTACGTCCGCGCCGACAACCCGGCGACGCTGGACGAGATCCTCGCCGACCGCCGCGCCGACGCGCTGCGGCTGCACCGGCTCGCGCCGACCGTCCTGGCGTCCGCGCTGCCCCGCGCCGACCTGCTCACCGGGCTGCGCGGGCTCGGCCTCGCGCCGGTCGCCGAGTCGCCGGGCGGCGGCGTGATCG
>NZ_QURH01000561.1 GCF_003428695.1 Actinomadura logoneensis | reverse complement strand
GCCGCGCCGCTCCGGCGGCGGATCTCCGAACGGGCCCGCCGCGCCGGGCTGGCGGGGGCGGGCGGCCGGCGGCTGCTGACCGCGCGCGAGTCGGAGGTGCTGCGCCTGCTGGCCCGGGGCCGCTCCAACAGGGAGATCGCCGCCGAGCTGTTCATCTCCCCCAAGACGGCCAGCGTCCACGTCTCCAACCTGATGGCGAAGCTCGACGCGTCCTCGCGCGGCGAGGCCGTGGCCGCCGCCCACGACCGCGGCCTCCTGTAGCGGCCCGTCCGCCGGGTGCGGGGACGGCCGGACGCCGTGGCCGTCGCCATCACCGACGCGGAGGCGGTGCGGGGCCGCGCCGCCGGGGAACATGATCGGCGACTCCATTCCATGACCTTAGGTTATGATCTATGTGCATTGGGTGACAATGTGAGGGTGTGAGCGGGTCCTGCCCGAGAGGACACCGGGATCCGTCCGGCACATCCGAGCCCAGGTGGAGGAGCAGAGTGTCCACACCAGGTGTCAGGCCCGCGCCCATGGAACCGCCGACGTCCCGGTCACCGCTGACCATGGGGGTCGAGGAGGAGTTCGTCCTCGTCGACGCCGACACCCTCGAACCGGCCGCGATGGCCCAGACCGTCCTCGCCGACGCCGACGACGGCAGCGGGACCATGCACCGGGAGGCCACCCGGTTCCAGGTGGAGTCGGCGAGCCCGGTCGCGCGGACGGCCCGGGAGCTGCACGACCAGCTGCTGCGGCTGCGGCGCGGGTTCGCCGAGGCCGCGGCGGCGCGCGGATGCCGGCTGGTCGCCTGCGCGACGCCGGTGCTGCGGCGGGCGGGCGACCCGGTGCTCGCCGACGAGCCGCGACGCCACGTCCAGCGCGCCCGGTTCGGCGCGCTCACCGAGACCTTCGCCAACAGCGGCTGCCACGTCCACGTCGGCACCCTCGACCTCGCCGAGGCCGTCCGCGCCTGCGACCACCTGCGGCCCTGGCTGCCGACGCTGATCGCGCTCGGCGCCAACTCCCCGTTCGTGGACGGCACCGACTCCGGCCACGCCAGCTGGCGCACGGTCGCCGGCGCGATGTGGCCCTGCTCCGGCATCCCGCCGCGGCTGGCCTCCCCGGAGCACTACCGGGCCACGCTCGACACCCTGATCTCCACCGGGACGATCATGGACGCGAAGATGGTCTACTGGGACGCCCGCCCGTCCATGACCTGGCCGACCCTGGAGGTCCGCGCCCCCGACGTCGCGGCGAGCGTGGACGAGGCCGTCCTGCAGGCCGTCCTGGCCCGCGCGCTGGTGCGGACCGCCCTGCGCGCCGCCGCCGAGGACGGGCCGCCCGGCTCCGGCGTCCGCGACGAGCTCCTGCCCCTGGCCCGCTGGCGGGCCGCGCGCGACGGCCTGGAGGGGCAGGCCCTCCATCCGCGCACGGCCGAGCTCGTCCCCGCGCACGCCATGGTGGACGAGCTGGTCGAGCACGTGCACGACGACCTGCGCGCCGCCGGCGACCTCGACCACGTCACCACCACCGTCGCGAGGCTGCGGCGCGAGGGCTGCGGGGCCCGGCGCCAGCGCGAGGTCTTCGCCCGGCGGCACCGGTTCGCCGACGTCGTCCGCCATCTCGCGGACGTCACCGAGGCGCGCGAGCAATGAGCCTCCGCCGGCCGGGCGGCGCGCGGGTCCGGGTCCGCCCGGGACCCGCCGCGCG
>NZ_QURH01000567.1 GCF_003428695.1 Actinomadura logoneensis | reverse complement strand
GGCCCCCCTGGCGGCCCCGGCGGGCGCCGCCGGTCCGCCGGAGGCGCTGGACCCGCTGGTCGCGCTCTCCCCGTCCGACCCGCGCTACCCGGAACTGACCAAGCGGTCGTTCAACCCCCGCTTCGTGTCACACCCGGACGTCCTGCACCTGCCCTACTCGGTCGAGCAGGTCGAGAAGGCCGTCGAGCAGGCCGTCGGGCGCGGGCAGCGGCTCACCGTGCGCAGCGGCGGGCACTGCCTGGACAACCTGGTCGGCGACCCGGCGTTCCGGGTCCTGCTCGACATGTCGGCCATGAACCGGACGTGGTTCGACGGGGAGCGGGGCGCGTTCGTCGTGGAGCCCGGCGCGACCCTCGGCGAGCTGTTCACCGACCTCTACCTCGGCTGGCGCGTCACCGTCCCGGCCGGGGTGTGCCCGGCGGTGGGCGTCGGCGGGCACATCGCCGGCGGCGGCTACGGCCCCCTGTCCCGCCGGCACGGGCTGTGCGTGGACCACCTCTACGGCGTCGAGGTCGTCACCGTGGACAAGTCCGGCCGGGCGAAGACCGTCCTGGCGACCAACCGCCCGGAGGACCCGAACCGCGACCTGTGGTGGGCGCACACCGGCGGCGGCGGCGGCAACTTCGGCATCGTCACCAAGTACCTGTTCCGGACGCCCGGCGTCTCCGGGAACGACCCGGCGAAACTGCTGCCGAGCCCGCCCGACCGCGTCTTCATGACCTGGGCGGTCTTCCCCTGGGCGGGCCTGTCGCAGGAGGGCTTCGTCCGGCTGGTGAAGAACCACAACGCCTGGCACGCCGCCAACAGCGCCCCCGGCACGCCCACCGCCGCGCTGCACAGCGCCCTGCACCTGAACACCCAGAAGGAAGAGAACATCTACCTGGAGATCCGCAACGACTCCACCGCGCCCGGCGCCAAGCAGCTCCTGGACGACTACATCGCCGCCGTCTCGAACGGCGTCGGGGTCAAGCCGAACGTCAGCACGACCGACGACCTGTGGCTGAGCAACGCGACCTACGAGTTCCCGGCGACCATCCCGCCGCGCACCAAGTCCAAGGGCGGCCACCTGCGCAAACCGCTCAGCGAGCCGCAGATCGTCGAGCTGTACAAGGGCCTCACCGACCCCGACTACAAGGGCCAGTGCCTGGTCTACTTCGCCGCCTACGGCGGGAGGATCAACACGGTGTCGCCGACCGCGACCGCGATCCCGCAGCGCGACTCCATCATGAAGCTGTGGTTCTCGGCGTCCTGGCCGGACGCGTCCGCCGACGAGGCGTCCGTGGACTGGCTGCGCCGCTTCTACCAGCGCGTCTTCGGCGACACCGGCGGCATGCCGGTGCCGAACGACCGGTACGACGGCTGCTACATCAACTACCCCGACATCGACGCCAAGGACCCGGCGTGGAACAAGTCGGGCGTCCCGTGGACGACGCTCTACTACAAGCAGAACTACCCCCGGCTGCAGCGCGTGAAGGCCGCCTACGACCCGCACAACGTCTTCCGCCACCCCCTCTCCATCGAACCCGCCTGACCGGGAGGCCTGGCCCGTCCTTCTGCGCCCCGAGCCGCAGGAGGACGGGCGTCCGGCACCCCGACGGCCTCGGCCGCGCTGCTCTGGTGTCGGCCGCCTCGGCCGCCTCGGCCGCCTCGGCCGCCTCGGCCGCCTCGGCCGCGCCGGTC
>NZ_QURH01000565.1 GCF_003428695.1 Actinomadura logoneensis | reverse complement strand
GGCCGCGTGGGCGGGGCCGCCGGTGGCGAGGACGCCCCCGGCGCCGAGCGCGACGGCGCCGCCGAGCACGCTGCGGCGGCTGAGGGCGGGGTCCGGAAGGGGATGATCGCTCATGCCCGGGACGCTACGGGCCGGACGCCGCCGCTTCGAGGGGCCTGGCCACCGTCCCGGGGGTATACCCAGCCTTACCCTCCCCCGGACTTAGAGCGTGGTGGTCAGGGTGAGGCCCGCGGGGGTGGCGGTGATGTGGGTCAGGTCGGGGACGATCCAGTGGGCCTCGCCCAGCTCGGACGCGTCGTGGCTGGTCGTGACGGCCACGACGGTCGCCCCGGCGGCGCGTCCGGCGCGGATTCCGGCGGGCGCGTCCTCGACGACCACGCACGCGGACGGGTCGGCGCCCAGCTCACGCGCGGCCAGCAGGTAGCCCTGCGGGTCGGGCTTGCCCGCGCGGACGCGTTCGGCGGTCACCACGACCGGCGGCAGCGGGACGCCCGCGACGCCCGTCCGGGTCCTGAGCTGGCCGAGGTCCATGGAGGTGACGAGGGCCCAGGGCAGGCCGTCGAGCGAGTCCAGCAGGCGGACGGCGTCCGGCAGCGCGGTGATGCCGTCGGTGCGGGACGCCTCCAGCGCGTCCAGCCGCGCCGTCGCCTCCGCGACCCGCTCGGCGGGCAGGAACTCGGCGATCCGGTCGGACGTGCGGCGGCCGTGCGCCCCGGCCAGGTAGTCGTCGGCGTCCACGCCGTACTCGGCCGCCCACTCCCGCGCGGCGGCCTCGACCAGCGGGGTGGAGTCCACGAGCGTGCCGTCCACGTCGAACAGGACGGCCGAGCACGGAAGGACGACCATCAGCGCGCGGCGGACCAGGGGGCGGCGGCGGTGGCCTTCTCGGCCTGGGCGCGCAGTGCGCGGATCGCCTCGGCCGGGTCGTCGGCGCCGTAGACGGAGCTGCCCGCGACGAACACGTCCGCGCCCGCCTCGGCGCACCGCTCGATCGTCTCGGCGCTCACACCGCCGTCCACCTGGAGCCAGACGTCCAGGTCGCGGCCCTTGATCAGGTCGCGGGCGCGGCGGACCTTCGGCAGCACCACGTCGAGGAACCGCTGCCCGCCGAACCCGGGCTCGACCGTCATCAGCAGCAGCATGTCGATCTCGCCGAGGATGTCCTCGAACCCGTCGACCGGCGTCGCCGGGTTCACCCCGAGCCCGGCGCGCGCGCCCGCGGAGCGGATCGCGCGCAGGGTGCGGATCGGCGCGGACGCGGCCTCCGCGTGGATCGTGACGCTCTTCGCCCCGGCCTCGGCGTACTGCGGGGCCCAGCGGTCCGGGTCCTCGATCATCAGGTGGCAGTCGAGCGGCAGGCGGCTCGTCTTGAGCAGCGCCTCGACGATCGGCAGCCCGAGGGTCAGGTTGGGGACGAAGTGGTTGTCCATCACGTCGACGTGCACCCAGTCGGCGTCGTCGGCGATCCGCTCGACCTCGCGGCCCAGGGCGGCGAAGTCGGCGGACAGGATGCTGGGAGAGATCTGCGGAGCCATGATGCCCCCAGCTTAGGAGTCCCCGCCCCCCGACGCGGCGGCAGGGCCGGGCGTACCCGGACGCGGGCGTCCGGTGCGGCGCGGACGCGGGAGTCCGGTGCGGCGGGGAGGCGGGGTCCGGCGCGCCCGGGGGCGGGGAGCG
>NZ_QURH01000564.1 GCF_003428695.1 Actinomadura logoneensis | reverse complement strand
CGGCGGTGGGGGCGCGGGCGCGGGCGGGCGTTCGGGGCGCCGGACGGCCTTGCGGACGACCGCCGCCGCGTCGATGACGCCGGGCACGCGGAGGGCGGCCTCGGCGACGCCCTGGAGGACGTCCGGGGCGAGTGCGTCGGGGACCGTCATGACGTCCTCCCAGTCGCGCCGATGAACGCGACGACCTCGTCCGCCGCGTCCAGGAAGTAGAAGTGGCCGCCGTCGTAGAGGCGGGTGCCGAACGCGGCGGCGGTGCGCTCGCGCCACGCCCCGAGCGTGTGCAGGGGCGCGCGCGGGTCGTCGGTGCCGGACAGGACGGTGATCGGGCAGTCGAGCGGCGCGCCGGGCGTCAGCGTGTGCCGCTCCCAGAGGCCGAAGTCGGCGCGCAGCAGCGGCAGCAGCGAGTCCAGGACGTCCGGGTCGTCCGCGATCTCCGGTTCGATCCCGCCGAGCGCGAGGATCTCGGCGCGGAAGTCGTCCTCGGGCAGCGCGTGGATCGGCCGGACGCCGCCGGTCCCGGGCGCGGGCTGCGCGGACAGGAACAGGTGCTCCGGTCCGGGCCGGCCGCGCGCCCGCAGCGCCAGCGCGAGTTCGTAGGCGAGCGCCGCGCCGCACGAGTGCCCGAAGAACGCGTACGGTCCGGCCAGGACGGGGCGCAGCGCGTGGACGAGCACGTTGACCAGCGGCGCGACCTCGGTGAACGGCTCCTCGGCGATGCGGTTCTGCCGTCCGGGGAGCTGGACGGCGATCAGCTCGACGTCCGGCGGCAGCAGCGCGGCCCAGTCGGCGTAGGCCGCCGCCCCCGCGCCCGCGTGCGGGAAGCACACCAGCCTGCGGGTGTGGCCGGGCCGCCGCGCCCGCCACACGTACGGGCTCTCCGGCACGAGTTCACCCAGGTCAACGGTCATCGGACGCGGCCTCCCCGGTCTCGGTCACACGGCGCAGCCGGGGCCCGCCGTCGGCCCGCGCGATCTCCGGCCAGCGGGACGCCAGGCCCGCGACGGTCGGGTAGCGGAACACCGAGCGGATCGACACGCGCGCGCCGAGCTCGGTGCGGATGCGCCCGATCAGCCGCGTCGCCCGCAGCGAGTTGCCGCCGTTGGCGAAGAAGTCGTCGTCGATGCCGATCGGGCCGCGTTCGAGGACGTCCTCGAACAGCTTGGTCAGCGCCTGTTCGCGCTCGTCGCGGGGACCGCGCGGCGCGCTCCCGGACATGCCGGTGATCTCCGGCAGGCGCCTGCGGTCGAGGCGTCCGCGCACGGTCCTCGGCAGCTCGTCCAGCTCCATGAGCGCGGCCGGGACGAACCGCTCCGGCAGCCGCGCGGCGACGTGTCCGCGCAGCGCGTCCGTCGAGAGCGCGTGCCCGTCGGCGGCGACCACGTAGGCCGCGTCGCCGACGGCCGCCGCGTCCGCCACGTCGGGACGCGCCAGCAGGACGGTCCTGACCGCCTCCTCCCCGGCGGCCCCGTCCGCGTCGAAGCGGAACATGCGCGCGCCCGGCGGGCCGAACGGGTCGGCGACGAACCGTTCGGCGGTCCGCGCGGGGCGGCCGAGGTAGCCGCGCCCGACATCGCCCGTCGCGTACCGGTCGCCCGTCGCGTACCGGTCGCCGGTCGCGTGCCGGTCGCCGGTCCCGGCCCGCGCGAGGGACGGCCCGAGCACCCGCGTCCGCGCG
>NZ_QURH01000558.1 GCF_003428695.1 Actinomadura logoneensis | reverse complement strand
CGGCGTGTACCTGCCGCTCGGCGGCGAGCCCGGCGGCCCCGACTGGGCCGCCCCCGGCTACGTCGCCTGCGTCGGCGGGTTCGACCTCGGCGGCTCCGTCCTCACCGAGGTCGCGGGCCTGGCCGCCGCCGGGGCCGGCACGTGACCGGGCGCCGGTCCGTCCGGTGGATCGTCACCGACCTGGACGGCACGCTCGTCGGCCGCGACCTGCGGATACCCAAGGCGAACGCGGCGGCGCTGCGCCGGTTCGCCGCGGCCGGGGGAGAGGTCGTCGTCGCCACCGGCCGCACCGAGGAGTCGGCGCTGCCCTACTACCGCGAACTCGGACTCGCCACCCCGGCGATCCTCTACAACGGCGCGCGGGTGGTCGACCTGTCCACCGGCGGCCTGCTCCACGCCCGCTGCCTGGACGCCGCGTCCTGGGCCAAGCTGTCCCTGCTGCTCGACGAACTGCCGGACGGCGCGCACGCGGTCGTGTTCAGCGACGGGCGCGGCCACACGCGGGACGACGGCGCGGCGGCGCTGCGCGACTACGCCCGCCGCGACGGCATCGGCCTGGTGCCCGTCGCGTCCTGGAACGACCTGCCGCTCGACGGGATCACCAAGGTCATGCTGGTCTGCGCGGACCCGGCGCTGATGGATCCGGCCGAGCGCGCGGTCGCCGCGACCGTCCCCGGCGTGACGCTCGTCCGGTCCGAGAGCACCTACCTCGAGGTGCTGCCCGAGGGCGCGACCAAGGGCACCGCGCTGCGCGAGCTGGCCGCCGCGCGGGGGGTGCCGATCGCCGAGGTCGCGGCGATCGGCGACAACCCGAACGACATCGACATGATCCGCGCGGCCGGGCTGGGCGCGGCGGTCGGGGACGGCCATCCGGACGTGCTCGCGGCGGCCGACATCGTCGTCGCGGCGTGCGCCGACGGAGCGGTCGCCGACCTCGTCGGGCGCGTCCTGGCATGACCGCCCGGACGCCGCGGTGATCCTCACCGTCGTGGGGTGCGCGGGCACCGTGCCCGGCCCGGACGCCGCGTGCTCCTGCTACCTGGTGGAGCACGCGGGCGTCCGGATCCTGCTCGACCTCGGGACCGGCGCGCTCGGCCCGCTCCAGCGGTTCGCCGAACCGTGCGCCGTGGACGCCGTGGTGCTCAGCCACGCGCACCGCGACCACTGCGCCGACCTGGTGCCGCTGGCGTACCTGCGGGACCGGCGGGACGCGCCCGGAACCGTTCCCGTGCTCGCCCCGGCGGGTTCCGCCGCACGCGCCGTCGGCGACGGACGCCCCTACACCGGCGCTTTGCGGTGGATCGACACCGGACCCGAGCCGTACCGGATCGGGCCGTTCACCATCCGGACGGTGCCGGTCCGGCACTCGGTGCCCGCCGTGGCCGTCCGGGTCTCCGCCGGTGGCACGAGCCTCACCTACTCCGGCGACACCGGGGTGTGCCCCGAGCTGGACGGCCTCGCCCGCGGTACCGACGTCCTGCTGTGCGAGGCGGCGGCGTCCGTGGACACGCCCGGGGCCGCCCGCCACCACCTGACCCCCGCCCAGGCGGCCGAGACGGCGACCCGCGCGGGGGCGGGGCAGCTGATCCTCACCCATCTGCGGCCCTGGGCCGACCCCGCGGCCGCGCTCGCCGAGGCCCGGGCGCGCGGCTCCGGGCCCGTCGTGTTGGCGGTG
>NZ_QURH01000557.1 GCF_003428695.1 Actinomadura logoneensis | reverse complement strand
CGGCCAGCGCGGGCAGCAGCAGCACGACCGGCGGCCGTCCCGCCGCCCGCGCACCGCGCACCCGCCCGCCGCGCATCCGGTCCGCGCCCGCGTCCGGCGCGTGGTCGGCTCGCGTCCGCCACCCCTGCCGGGCGGTCATGGCGACTCGAACCCGGCCTCGCTCAGCGCCGCCTTCCCCGGCTGCGACAGGACGTACCGGACGAACTCCCCGGCCAGCGACGGCTGCGGCGCCTTCGCGAGCGCCACGATCGGGTAGGCGTTGACCGCCTTGGCCGACTCGGGGAACTCGATCCCCTCGACCTGCCCGGCGGCGGCCCTGACGTCCGTCCGGTAGACGAGCCCGGCGTCGGCCTCACCGAGCCGCACCTTGGTCAGCACGGCCTTGACGTCCTGCTCCTGGGACACGGGCCGCACCGTGACCCGCGCGGCGGCGAGCGCCTGCCCCGCCGCCGCTCCGCACGGCACCTGCTCGGCGCAGAGCACGACCTTGAGCCTGGGCGAGGCGAGGTCGGCGAGCGTCCGCACCCTGGCCGGGTCGCCCTTCGGGACGGCGATGACCAGGCGGTTCCTGGCGAACACCGTCGGTCGCCCGGACGCGTCACCCGCGTCGGCCACGGTCTTCATCGTCGCCCCGCTGGCCGCCGCGAACACGTCGGCGGGCGCGCCCTGCGTGATCTGCCGGGCGAGCGTGGAGCTGCCTCCGAAGTTGAACCGGACCTTCACGCCCGGGTGCGCGCCCTCGAAGTCCTTGCCGAGGCGGGTGAACGTCTCGGTGAGCGACGCGGCGGCGAACACGGTCAGCGTCTTCCCCCCGGAGCCGCCGGAGGCACCGTCCCCGGTGTCGCCGCACCCGGCGAGGGCCACCATCGGCAGCGCGGCCAGGGCGACCGCGGACACACTTCTCAGCACAGCGACTCCTCGGGGGTTGCGGGAGGGTTGTTCGGGTGGGGGTCAGCCCGCGTCGGGACGCTCGACGACCACGGTGGTGGACTTCACGACGGCCTCGGCGACCACGCCCACCTCCAGGCCCAGCTCCTCGGCGGCCTCGCGGCTCATCAGCGACACGATCCGGAACGGCCCGGCCTGGATCTCGACCTTGGCCATGACCGTGTCGAGCACCACGTCGGTGACGATGCCGCGCATCCGGTTGCGCGCGGAGGAGAAGCTCTCCCCCGGCTCCCGGGACTGCCCCCGCACGAAGGCGGCCAGGGCGTCCCCCGGCACGATCCGGTGGCCGTGCCCGTCCCGGACGGCGGGCAGCCGCCCTCCGTCCACCCACCGGCGCACGGTGTCGGCGCTGACCCCCAGCAGGGCCGCGGCCTCACTGATCCGGAAGCTCGTCACGCGGCCACTCTATGCCCTCGCACATGCGAGCCATATCCGGGGTACTCACCAGAACCTACTAACCACATAAGGCCAACTCCTCCGCATCTGCGATCGCGAGCCCGTTCCGTGCCCACCGAGGCATGGGATGATCAGAATCACGTTCGGAAACGGCGCCGGGAGTGAGGAGTGGACGTGCCCCCTGCGGAGCCCGCCACCTTGGTGATCGAGAAACACGGGACGGCGAGCCTGCGGTCGCGGGCCGTCGCCGCGGGCGTGCGGGGCCTGCTGCGCCCGCGGCTGGCGAAGGCGGCGGCGCTCCCGCCGGACGACCGGGCGCTGCGCCGG
>NZ_QURH01000556.1 GCF_003428695.1 Actinomadura logoneensis | reverse complement strand
GTCGAGCGCGTCACCGGCGCCCGGCCCGAGGCGGACCCGGCGGAGCTGCGGCTGTCCGCGCCGGTCGCCGACCGGGTCGGCGCGCTGGCCGGGACGCTGCGCGCCCTGGACGACGTCCATGTCACGGTCGCCGACATCGCGTTGCGCAGGCCCACCCTCGACGAGGTCTTCCTCCGCCTCACCGACCGTTCCGGCACAGATTCCGACCGGGCCGGTACCGACGATGCCGGCACCGATTCCATCCGTTCCGGCTCCGGCTCCGTCCGGCCGGCCACGACCGGGAAGGAGGCCGTGCGATGAGCGTCGCGACGGTCCGCTGGACACTGCTGGACGCCTGGACGATGACCGGCCGCGAGCTGGAGCGCCGGGTGCGGCGGCCGGGGGCGCTGGTCGCGGCGCTCGCCTTCCCGGTCATGGTCGTGCTGATGATGGGCTACGTGTTCGGCGGCCAGATGGACGCGCCGGGCGGCGACTACCGCGCGTTCATCATGCCGGGGATGTTCGCCCTGACCATGGTGTTCGGCCTGGAGGGCACGTTCACCGCGATCGCCGCCGACGCCTCGCGCGGGATCACCGACCGGTTCCGGGCGCTGCCGCTGTCGGCGTCCGCGCCGGTCGCCGGGCGCTGCGCGGCCGACCTCGTGGACGCCGTGCTCGGCCTGCTGGTGATGGGGGTCTGCGGCCTGGCGGTCGGATGGCGCTGGCACGACGGGGCCGCCAGGGCGCTGGCGGCCTTCGGGCTGCTGGTGCTGCTGCGCGCGTCGCTGGTGTGGGCGGGCGTCTGGCTCGGCCTGCTGGCCAAGGGCCCGGAGTCGGTGATGGTCATCCAGGTGCTGGTCTGGCCGGTCGGGTTCCTGTCGAGCGCGCTGGTCGACCCGTCCACGATGCCGGGCTGGCTGGGCGCGGTCGCCGAATGGAACCCGCTGTCGGCCACGGTCACCGCGTGCCGGGAGCTGTTCGGCCAGCCGGGCTGGGAGCCGCACTCCTGGCCCGGACGGCACGCGCTCGCGCTGGCCGTGGCCTGGCCGCTGGTGATCACGGCGGTGTCCCTGCCGCTCGCCGTCCGCCGCTACCGGCGGCTCGGTTAGCTAGCCGCCCCGACCCGTCTCGGCGCATCCCGGCGGAGCCGCCGGTGTGCGCCGGGCGGTCAGGGGGCGGGGGGAACGATCAGGGGAGCAGGGAGATGCGGTGCCGGGCGAGGGCGAGCGCGGGATAGCACTCGTCCGGCAGCGTCCGGGCGCCTCCGCCGGCGGTCCCCTGACCGTCGAGCACGGTGCGCAGCCGCTCGCCCACCGCGGCGGGCGAGTACGGCTGGACGGTGCACAGCTCGGCCTGCATCGCCTGCCGGGCGGCGGTCATCAGCGCCGGGACGTCCCCGACCGGGACGATCTCGCTCGGCACGTCCCCGTAGCTCAGCCGGACGGCCACCGCGTGCAGGTCGCGGCCCTCGGGGTAGCGGAACTCGCAGACCAGGCGGTCGCCGTCGAGCGGGCCCTCCTGGATCAGCCAGACCTGGCCCGGGGTGACCGCGCCGAGGTCCGGCGCCCAGGACGGCTCGTCCGCGCGGACCGCGTCCGCCGCCTTCGCCGCGACCCGGCGCACCTCGGCGGGGCCGATGGCGGCCAGGCCGCGCAGGAACGCCCGCGCGCCGGGCGTTCCGGCCGCGCGC
>NZ_QURH01000554.1 GCF_003428695.1 Actinomadura logoneensis | reverse complement strand
GGGGGCGGGCGCGACGGGCGGCACGAGCCCGCCGAAGGGCGCGCCGGCCGGTGCGCCGTCGGCGGGGTCGCCGATCGTGGTGACCCAGGCGCGCCCGTCGCGTCGGCCGAGCACGAACCGGGGGACGATCAGGACCGAGTCCGCCGACTTGGGGTCGAAGCCGAAGCTGCCGAACGCGACCGGGCCGGTGCCGGGCCGCCCCAGCGGGTCGTCGACCTCGGCGGATCCGAACATCTCGCGCAGCCACGCGTCGGCGGCGGCGAACCGGTCGTGGCCGCCGGGCAGCTCCAGGCGCGCGGCCTCGCCCCAGCCGACCAGGCCGTCGCCCTCCCGGACCCAGGCCAGCGCCGTGGGGTGGGGGAGCCGCGCCAGCAGGTCGCCGGGGTCGGCGACCGGGGTGGTGCGGACGACGAGGCGGCCGGGTGCGTGCACGGCGAGCTTCACGCACGCCACTCTACGGGAGATTTGAACCCGTTCAACCGGCGGGGTGGGGGTGTGCGCTGAGGTCTGCGCCACAGCGCCGGACCGCTCGCGGCGACCGGCGAACCTCCCTGAAAGTCCCCAGAACGCCCCCAGGAAAACCCCGCAAGGCGTCAGGACGCCCCCACGTCCGGCGAGCCCGGCGAATCCGGTGGCGGGGAGCGCCGACGGAGCCGACGGAACGGCCCGGGCCCGCGCCACCACACCCCAGCGCGCCCCGACACCACAGGGGCCGTGCCCCGGCATCCCCGGGCATGCCGCGGAACGACCGGGGACGGCCCGTAGAACGACGGAAGGCCCGCCGGTGTGCGGCGGGCCTTCGCGGCGTGGAGTGCGGCCGAGGCTCAGCGGCGGCGGCCGGCGAGGCGCCAGGCGACCGGCAGCAGGCCCGCCGCCAGCAGCACCTTCAGCACGTCCCCCGCCAGGAACGGCGTGACGCCCAGGTGCAGCGCCTTGGCCAGGTCCACGTGCAGGGACGCCATCAGGTACGGCACGCCCACCAGGTAGATCAGCGCGGTGCCGAACGTCATCGTCGCGACCGTCCGCAGCGGGGTGCGGTCGCCGCCGCGCTCGGCGAGCCGTCCGACGACCGCCGCGGCCAGCACGAACCCGAGCACGTAGCCCAGCGACGGCATGGACGCGCCGGAGGAGCCCTCGGCGAACCAGGGGACCCCGGCGACCCCGGCCGCCAGGTAGAGGAGCATGCCGAGCGCGGCGCGGGTGCGGCCGAGCGCCGCTCCCGCCAGCAGGACGGCGAAGGTCTGCCCGGAGACCGGCACGGGCGTGCCGGGCAGCGGGATCGAGATCTGCGCGGCGATCCCGACCAGGGCGGCCGATCCCGCCACCAGCGCGGCGTCGCGGGCGAGGGCGCCCGGCAGCAGGTCGGACAGGACGGCGGCGGGCCGTCGGGCCGCGGGGGCGGCGTGAGCGGTGGACACAACAACCTCCACAAAACGTGCGTGTTGGGTCGAAACCTAGCGAACACGCCGACGACAGGGGATCACCCGGGCTACAGAATCACCCCACCCCGTTTTGTCGACACCCTCCCACCAGCCACGACACCCCCGGCCCGGGACCGGACGGACCGAGCCCCCGACGGCCGGACGAGGCCGGGGACGGCGCGGCGCCGCGAGCGGAGTCGGCCTCGGCAGGCGGGCTGGGGGCAGGCGCGGTGGGCAGGCGCG
>NZ_QURH01000559.1 GCF_003428695.1 Actinomadura logoneensis | reverse complement strand
CGCGCCGGGCGGCCTGGCACGCCGACCGCATCGCGCGGGCCGCGACCCCGGCTGAGCGGCTGGCGGCTGCGGCGGCCTACCTGGTGTCGGAGGCGGCTCACGCATCGTCGGCGCGGGCCGCGCGGACGACGACGGCCGAGGTGGCCGCGCACGCCCGGCGTGTGATGGAGCAGGCGGCGATGTCGCCGGCGTCCCGCGCGCTGCACGAGTCCAAGCTCCGCGCGCCCGGCACCGAGGCGGCGCGGCTGTCGACGGCGCTGATGGTGCTGCGGTCGGCGCTGGGGCGGCTGCCCGAGGCCGAGCGGGACCGGATGCGCGGCCACTACGCCGACGAGCTGGCGCGTGAGGCCGCACAGCTGGGGGTGAGGTAGATGCCGATCGCCTTCCCCGACGCCCCGCAGGAGGGGCCGCAGCAGACGCCGGAACCGGCGCCGAGGCGCCCGGACGAGCGCGAGCGCACTCGCACTCGCCCTCGCGCGCGTACGCGCGAGGACGACCAGGCCCCGACGGCCGACTCCGCCGACAGCGACCCGGCCGACGCCGACGACCAGGCGGCGGGACAGGTCGTGCCGTTCCCGGGCGCGGGACCGGTCGTGGTCGCCGAGCCCGGCGCGGCCCTGGTGCTGCGGGAGACCGCGCGCGAGTGGCTTGCCGAGGCCGGCCAGACCGCGGCCCATGCCGTGGACGGGACGGTCTGGCGGGCCCGCCCGCCGGCGCTGCGGGACTCGGCGGCGCGGCTCCAGCGCGCCGAGTGGTCCGGGGGCGTGCCGCTGCTGCGCTGGCTCGGCTGGATCTACGGCTACCCCGCGCTCGGCGCGCGGGCGGTGCTGCTGGGCCTGGCCTGGCTACTGGACCACCCGTCCCGGCTGCTGGTGGCCGCCGCCATCACCGCCGTCGCTCTCTACCTGCACTGATCTGACCCGAAGGGAAATCACATGTCGTACGTCGTCGCCGCGGTGGCCTTCGGGCTGTGGATCATCCTCGGCAAGAAGCTCTCCGGTCACCTGCTCAAGTTCTGGTGGCTGCGCCCGTCGATGCTGCTGGTCTGCTCGGCGAGCCTGGCCAGCACCGGCGTGGGCACCTGGGCCGCGCACATGCTCGGCAAGCCGATGGGCTGGGTCGGCGGCTGGGTCCACGTCTCCGGCGCCCTGGTGGCCGGAGGGGTCGGTGTCCTGCTGCTGGTCGGCACGGTCCTGGACCTGAAGGACCGGCACCCGGACGGGATCGCCAAGACCGGCCTGATCGCGCTGCCGCTGCTGGCGCTGGTGGCCTCCGGGCCGCTGGCCGACACCGGCACCAACCTGTTCGGCTCCATCGCTCAGACGAGCGCGAGCACGCTCGCGTCGATGATCGGCGGCTGACCCGATGGAACTCATCATCGCGGTCGTCCTGGCGACCATGATCTCCCGAGCGTGGGAGGAGTCCCGCGCGCAGGCCCGCACCAAGTGGGAACAGGCCCGCGCCGCGGCGGCCGAGCGCCGCGCGGACGCCGAGGAGCGCCGCAGTAAGGCCGCCGCCGCCCGGAACCGCCGCGCCCGCCGTAGTGGCCCCTCGGACCCGCTGTGGTGGGTGTGGGCGACCGGCTGGACCGCCGCCGCCGCCGTGCGCGGCACGGTCGCCGCCGTCCAGGGCGCCCGCCAGGGCGCCCGGG
>NZ_QURH01000555.1 GCF_003428695.1 Actinomadura logoneensis | reverse complement strand
GGGCTGGCCAGTGCGACCAGCGCCGCCGCCAGGTAGCCGACCGGGCCGAGCAGCGACCGCCGCCGCGCCCGCCCGGCCGTCCCGCGCGCCGCCTCGTGCATCAGCTCGGGGTGGCGCGCCAGGTGGTGCCAGAACAGCGTGAACCACGCCGACGACGCCGCCATCGACAGCGTGTAGAACACCGCCGCGTCCGCCGCGTGCGGCCGGGTCAGGTGCTCGCCCAGCGTGGCCGTCGGCAGCGGCAGGAAGCTGACCGTCGCCAGCAGCCCGAGGTTGAGGAACAGCAGCGTCCGGTCCACCCGGGCGACCCGGTGGAACAGGTTGTGGTGGTGGATCCAGGCGATCCCGATCACCAGGAACGTCACGGCGTAGGAGTCCAGCGCGGGCCACTCGTGCCGCAGCGCGGACCACACCGGCTCGTCCCGGCCGGGCCGGTGCACGTCGAGGATCAGCAGGGTCGCCGCGATCGCGAACACCCCGTCGCTGAACGCCTGGAGCCGGCCGGGACTGATCGCGAGATCGGGCTCGGCCTGGCCCGCTCTCGGAGGGAAGGGCTCGGACATGGGGGGCTCCCGGGAACGATCTTGAGCTCTCTTGGTTGGATCAAAATATGGCTGACACGAAGAGAATCGGATCCCTGGACGTCTTCCCGCTGTCGCTCGGCGGCAATGTGTTCGGCTGGACGGCCGACCAGGACGCCTCGTACGCCGTGCTCGACGCCTACCGCGCGGCCGGCGGGAACTTCGTCGACACCGCCGACGGCTACTCCGCGTGGGTGCCCGGCAACCACGGCGGCGAGTCCGAGACGATCATCGGCGAGTGGATGGCCGCCCGGCACGCCCGCGAGGAGATGGTCGTCGCCACCAAGGTCGGGGCGCACCCCGAGCGCAAGGGGCTCGCGCCCGCCAACATCCACGCCGCCTGCGACGACTCGCTCCGCCGCCTGCGCACCGACCGCATCGACCTCTACTACACCCACTTCGACGACGAGTCGGTGCCGGTCGAGGACATCGTCGGCGCGATGGACGAGCTGAAGCGGGCGGGCAAGGTCCGCGAGATCGCCGTCTCGAACATCTCGCCCGAGCGGCTCGAGGCGTCCCTGGCGGCCAGCGACCGCGAGGGCCTGGCCAAGTACGTCGCCATCCAGCCGCACTACAACCTCGTCCACCGGGACGAGTACGAGGGCCGGAAGCTGGAGCTCGCCCAGCGGCACGGCCTGGCGTGCGTCCCGTACTACGCGCTCGCGTCCGGCTTCCTGACCGGCAAGTACCGTCCGGGGCAGAACGTGGAGAGCCCGCGCGCCCAGGGCGCCGGCAAGTACCTCGGGACCGAGCGCGGCGACCGGGTGCTCGCCGCGCTGGACGAGATCGCCGCCGACCGGAACGTCCCGGTCGCCACGGTCGCGCTCGCCTGGCTCGCCGGCCGCCCGACGGTCGCCGCGCCGCTCGCCAGCGCCCGTTCGGTCGAGCAGCTCCCGGCCCTCCTCGGCGCCGCCGAGCTCGCCCTGACCGCCGAGGAGGCCGACCGCCTCACCGAGGCCTCCGCCTGACCGGGCTGTCCGCGTGACCGGGCTGTCCGCCTGGCCGGGCTGTCCGCGTGGCCGGGCTGTCCGCGTGGCCGGGCCGTCCGCGTGGCCGGGCCGTC
>NZ_QURH01000552.1 GCF_003428695.1 Actinomadura logoneensis | reverse complement strand
CGGACGTGGGCGCGCCGCGTGGGAGCCGCCCGCGCCCCCGCCGCCGTCCGCGGCGAACCCGCTGGCCGGGGCCAGGTCCTGGCTGCACGAGGTGGCCGTCACCGGCTGGCGCGGGGTGGGCCACGACCTGGTCGCGGCGGTCGATCCGACGATCGAGGCACTGCTCGCCGACCCCGCGTCGCGCCGCGTCGCGCTGCTGCTGGACGGCCTGGCCGCCGAGCTGCGCGCGTCCAGCCCGGTCGCGCGGATGGCCCGCGTCCCGGCCCGCCGCTGGGGCGACCTGTGGACCCGCGCGATGCTGCTCACCTGGCAGGGCGGCGGAACCGCGGGCGCGGGCGAGCCGGTCTCGGGACGGCTGCTGCCGCTCGGCGTGGACGTCCACGAGCATCCGACCGCCGTGCAGTTCCAGGTCCACGGCGTGCTGGAGAGCGGCGGCGCCGGACGGCTCGTCCGCGCGAGCGTCACGGCCGGGAAGGTCGACACGATCGTCGGCCCCGCGGTCTGGGGGCTGCTGGACTCCCATCCCGTCCTGCTGGCCGCGCTCGCCGAGCGCCGCGCGGTCGAGATCGACGGCATGACGCTGCTGCCCGGCGGCGACCTGCTCTGGGCGGAGGACGCGGCCGAGGCCGGCGAGCCCGCCGACCCGTTCGCCACCGCGCGCCTCCGGCTGGACGACGCGACCGCCCCGCCAGTCCCGCCGCTGGAGCGGCACCCGGTCCGGATCGCCGAGCCGGTGCTGCTGGAGGGCTACCGGATCGACGGCCCCGACCTGGTGCTGGACGGCCACCGGCTGCGGATCGAGACCGGGAACCTGCCCGGCTGCGGCCCGCTCACGCCCGCGCTCGTGGCGGCGTCCACCGCCTGCGTCGGGCTCGTCCGGTGGGACGCCGGCGGCTGGTCGCTGCGCCCGCTCGCCGTCCAGGCCACGGTGAAGAGGAAGCCGGTGGCCGCGCACGGCGGCGACTGGGCGCTCGGCCCCACCGACCCGAAGATCGTCAAGGCGCAGGCGAAGGCCGGGGACGCGGTCGCGGTCCTGCGCGAGCGAGCAGGACGGTTGCTGCGCAGATGACCGAACCGAAGAACGCCGAGCACGCGGAGGGGCCGAGCCATGGATCGTCCGCCGACGCGCCCCCCGAGCCGTCCGCCGGGCCGCCCACCGGGCCGTCCGCCGAGCGGGTCCGCGCCGACGCGAACCGGCGGCAGGCGCTCTACTGGCGGCTGATGGCGCGGATGTTCGACGCCGAGGAGCAGCCCGCGCTGGAGTCGGCCGCGGTCGGCGTCGTCGACGCGGTCGGCCTTCCTCCGGCGCTGCTCGACCCGGCGGTGTCGATGGACACCCTGCTCCAGCGCTTCCCCGAGCTGGAGCCCGAGTTCGAGAACCTGTTCGCCGCCGACGGTTCCGAGGGTTCCGACGGCTTCGGCGAGGCGGTCGGCGAGGGCGCGGTCCGCAACGCGGCGCTGATCTCCAAGCTGCTGCTCAACGTGTTCCAGACCGGCCAGGGCAACGTCAGCGCCGACCAGCTCGCCGCCTGGCAGCGCGACGCCACCCGGCTCCGCCGCGCCCTGTGCGGCGGGCGGGGCGGCGGTCCCGGCACCGGTCCCACCGGTCGGCCGGGCGCCGGACCGGAGAGCGCGGGCTCCGG
>NZ_QURH01000551.1 GCF_003428695.1 Actinomadura logoneensis | reverse complement strand
GCTCACCCGGCAGGTCGGCGGCCCGTCCCTCCCCGGCCGGGCCGCCGACCGTCCGTCACGCCGACTCCTCGACCTCGGACGGCGAGCCGTTGCGGCGGCCGGCCGCCGCGCGCTCCGCGTCCGCCCGTGCGGCGGCCAGGATCATCTCGTCCACCAGCCACCGCGACTGCGGCGACAGATCGACCAGCGCGCGCAGTACCTCGGTGCGGACCACTCCCTCCTCGACCTCGCGGCGCAGCGCCTTGAACGTCAGGTCGTCGTCGATCGGGCCCGCCTCGGACGCGAAGCCGAAGTAGCCGATCGGGACGCCGAAGAACGTCGCCAGCGCGGTCAGCGTGCGCAGCTGCGGGTTGTCCTGGCGTCCGGTACGCAGCTTCCACACCGTGGTGGACGAGATGTCCTCGCCCGTGGCGTGCGCGATCGCCCCCGCGGTCTCCACGTTGTTGCGCGGCGCGGGCGCGTCCGGCGGCCACATGTTCTGGATCAGCCACTCGACCTTGTCGGCGAGCATCGCACCGGGGGTCGGCGGCTTCGCCTCGCCGTCGGCTCCGTTCCCCGTGTTCTCCATGCACCATCCCCTTCGCTCGGGGCAACGACTTTAGTTGACCCGTACGCTACTGGTCAGCAAGGACACATCAAGGATGACAACTCGTATCGAGAGGATCACGGATCGCGACCCGCCGGGCGACTTGCAGGACGTCCCGGCGTCCGGGCTGCTTTCATCGTCCTCCGAGCAGGTCGTCCTTGGGAGGTTGCCGCCTGTGAGGGAATCCGTCGCGGTCCTGGCGGCGGGCACGGTGCTCGCACTCGCGCCCCTGCCCGCGCTGTTAGCCGCAACACCCGCGCTGGGCGCCACGTCCGCGCCGGCGCCCGCACTCGTCTCCGGATCCGCGGCTCTGCCCGGATCCGCCGCCCTGCCCGGCTCTCCAGCCGCACGCCCGGGCGTCGACGACGCGTCCGCACGCTCGGTCGCGTCCTCCGGCACGGCCGCGGACGGCACGTCCGTCTGCGTCGGGCTGACCGGCGCGGCGGCGGAGCTCTTCGACCAGGGCGAGCTGTGCCGCAACCTCAGCCGCGACCTGCTGAACGGGCGCACCGACTTCGGCCGGGCGCTGCGCGACTCCATGCGCGAGGCCCCGCCGCCGCGCCGCCTCCGCCGCTCCGAGGCGCGCCGGCGCTACTCCTCCCGCCAGGGGACGCCCGTCCGGCCGCCGGTGCGTCCCAGGCACCACCGCGACGTGCCGGACGACGACGACCGGTCGCCCAGCCCGTCGCCCCTCGGCACCGGCGCGCCGACCACCGCCCCCTCGAACGCCCCGGCGTCCACGAAGGCGGGCACCACCGGCACCGCGCCGAAGGGCGGCTCGGAGACCCCCCGTCCGGCCAGCGGCGTCCGGGCGGTTCCGGAGGAGGGCACCACGCGCTCGTCCGCGCCGTGGACCATGGCGCTGGCCCTCCTGGCGGTGCTCGGCCTCGTCCTTCTGCACCCGCGGTTCCGGCCCGTCCTCGCGTCGGCGGGTCGGGTTCCTCTGCGCCTCGCCCGGCGGGGGGCGCCGTCCAACGCCGAGTTCGCGGCGCCGCCGGCCGCGCCCGAACGACCCGCGCCCGCCGCGACCGAGCGACCGGCGACGGGCGTGGCGGT
>NZ_QURH01000553.1 GCF_003428695.1 Actinomadura logoneensis | reverse complement strand
GGCGAGACCCCCGCGGCCCGGGACGGCGCGGCGGGGCCCGGCGGGACGCCCGCGACGCGGGACGGCGGCACGACCCGCCGCGTCCACGTGGGCGGTCCGGACCCCTACGACGTCGTCATCGGCACGGACGTCCACGGCGAACTGCCCGGTCTGCTGGGCGAGAAGGCGCGGATCGTCGCGGTCGTCCACGACGAGGCGCTGCCCGAGCTCGTCCGCCCGGTGACGGCCGCGCTCACCGCCGCCGGATACGACGTGCGCGAACTGCCGGTGCCGTCGGGGGAGGCGGCCAAGGAGACCGGCGTCCTCGCCGGGCTCTGGTCGGACTTCGCTCGGCTCGGCATGACCCGCTCGGACGCGGTCGTCGGCGTCGGCGGCGGCGCCACGACCGACCTCGCCGGGTTCGCCGCCGCGTCCTGGCTGCGCGGCGTGAGGGTCGTGCACGTCCCGACCACGCTGCTCGCCATGGTGGACGCGGCGGTCGGCGGCAAGACCGGCATCGACATCCCCGAGGGCAAGAACCTGGTGGGCGCGTTCCACCCGCCCGCCGGGGTGCTCTGCGAGGTGTCGGCGCTCGCGTCCATGCCCGAGCGCGACTACGTCAGCGGCCTCGCCGAGACGATCAAGGCGGGCTTCATCGCCGACCCGGTCATCCTCGACCTCATCGAGGGCGACCCGGTCGCCGCCCGCCACCCCGAGGGCCCGCACACCGTCGAGCTGATCGAACGCGCCGTCCGGGTGAAGGCCGACGTCGTCTCCGCCGACCTGAAGGAGAGCGGCCTGCGGGAGATCCTCAACTACGGGCACACGCTCGCGCACGCCATCGAGAAGGCCGAGGCGTACCGCTTCCCGCACGGCCACGCCGTCGCGGTCGGCATGGTCTACGCCGCCGAGCTGGCCCGCCTCGCCGGACGCTCCGACCTGGTGGACCGCACCGAGCACGTGCTGGCGTCGGTGCACCTGCCGACGACCTACGACGCGGACGCCTGGGACGAGCTGCGCGCCGCGATGACCATCGACAAGAAGTCCCGCGGCGGCACGCTCCGCTTCGTCGTCCTCGACGGCCTCGCCCGGCCGGGCCGGCTGGAGGGCCCGGACGAGGAGCTGCTCGCCGCCGCCTACCGGAGGGTCGCCGAGTGAACTCCGTCCTGGTCCTGAACGGCCCGAACCTGCGCCGCCTCGGCACCCGCGAGCCGGACGTCTACGGCGCGGCGTCCTTCGACGACCTGACCGCGCTCTGCCGCGAGACCGGCCGCCGCCTCGACCTGCACGTCGAGGTCCGGCAGACCGACGACGAGGCCGAGATGATCGCCTGGGTGCACGAGGCCGCCGACGAGCGCATCCCGATCGTGCTGAACCCGGCCGCGTTCACGCACTACTCCTACGCGCTGCGCGACGCCCTGGCGCAGCGCACCGCGCCGCTGGTCGAGGTGCACATCTCGAACCCGGCCGCCCGCGAGGAGTTCCGCCACACCTCGGTCGTCGCGGGCGTCGCGACCGGCACGGTCGCGGGTTTCGGCCTGATGTCCTACGTCCTGGCCCTCCAGGCGATCGCCGAACTCCTGGCCGAGCAGTCCCGCTCAGCCTGACCCCGCCCGCCCGCCTCATCCGGCAGCGGCCGTGACCACGTACGTGG
>NZ_QURH01000550.1 GCF_003428695.1 Actinomadura logoneensis | reverse complement strand
CGGCCGCGCCGGGCGGCGGTCGCCGCAGCCGGTCGCCGCGGGTGTCCACGCGGGCGTCGTCGAGCACGCGCAGGACGGTCCGGGTGCCGAGGCCGCCGCGGTGCCGTCCGGCGCCGCCCGAGCCGGGGATGAGGGAGACCTCCTCGATCCGGACGGGCAGCCGCGCCTCGACGGGTTCGACCTGCGGGACGATGTTGCGCCCGCCGCCGAACAGCGCGCCGGTCGCGTCGGCGCCGTCGCCGTCCGGCCGGGCGCCGGTGCCGCCGAGGTCGAACGACATGTGCAGCCACGGCGTGCGGACGCCGCTGACGCTGAACGCCTGCAGGATGCCGGACGCGGCGGCGCCGTCCGGGGCGATGGCCGAGAGCACGGCCTCCTCGGCGGCGGCGACGGTGCCGAACCTGCCGCCGCCGGGGAACGGCCGGGTGCAGTGGACGAGCGTCCCGCGCGGCAGCCGGATGTCCACGGGCGCGAAGCAGCCCTCGTTCATCGGCAGGGACGGGTCCACGAAGCACCGCACCGCGTACAGGACGCCGCCGACGGTCTGCGAGAAGCCCGAGTTCACCGGCAGCGGGACCTGCTCGTCGGTGCCGTCGAAGTCGACCGTGAGCGCGCCCGCGCCGTCGGAGGTGACGGCGACGCGGACGGTGTGCCCGTCGTCCAGCGTGTAGGAGGCGCGGCGGGTGCCCGCCGGGATGCGCGCGAGGCCGTCGCGCATCCGGCGTTCGGTGTGCGCGAGGTAGTCGGCGATGCCCCGGGCCAGGCCGTCCGGGGTGTGGGTCTCGATGATCTCCGCCAGGCGGCGGGCCGCGACGTTGGCCCCGGCGACGAGCGCGCGCAGGTCGCCGACCAGGCGGTCGGGGGTGCGGCTGTTGGCGGCCAGGACGCGGACCAGGTCGTCCACGAGTCCGGCGGACGTCGCGATCCGGACGGGAGGAAGCTGGAGTCCCTCGAGGAACACGTCGGTCGCGTCGGAGGCCATCCCGCCCGCGGACAGGCCGGACAGGTCGGCGACGTGGATGAGGGTGCCGGTGAAGTAGGCCGGCTCGCCGTCGACGAACACCGGACGGAACACGAGCAGGTCGTTGGCGTGGATACCGCCCTGGTAGACGTCGTTCAGCACGAACACGTCGCCCGGTTCCATCGTCTCGGGCGGGTGGGCGGCGAGCAGGAAGGGCAGGGCGCCGCGCAGGCTGGCGCACTGCATCAGCGCGGTGGACAGGGAGTGCGCGACGAGCCGTCCGCGCGCGTCGAGGATCGCCGCCGCCGCGTCCGCGCCCTCCACGATGAACGCCGAGTAGGCGGAACGGACGACGACGATCCCGGCCTCCTCCGCCGCGACGCACAGCGCGTTCCGCAGGATCTCGGCGGTCAGGTCGGCCGGGCCGCCGGGTGTCGCCGCCGCGGGGGTCATGGCCGGGCCTCCAGGAGGATCGCGCCCTCGTCGTCCACGGTGCCGTGCCAGCCGGGCGGCACGAGCAGGGAGCACTGCGGTTCGGTGACGACGCAGGGACCGTCGAAGGTGTCGCCGGGCGCGTGGGCCGCGCGGGCGCGCACCGGCACGTCGGTCCAGCCGCCGGGGAGCCGGACCCGGCGGGACGCCGGGGGCGACGGCACCGGGACCGGGCGCG
>NZ_QURH01000549.1 GCF_003428695.1 Actinomadura logoneensis | reverse complement strand
GCCTTCTCCGGCCGGTCGGCCTTGGCCGCGGACTGGGCCGCCGCGTCGGCGCCGCCCGCCGCCCCGGCCGTGCCCGCCGGCTTCTTCTGCGCGAGGTCGGCGTCGGTCCCGACCGGCAGGCCGAGCTGGTCGCGGACGGTCCCGAGCAGGCGGTCGATGCGCGCCTGGAGGCTGGCCAGGTCGGCGCGGGCCACGTCGGCCTCGGCCTTGGCCCGGCGCGCCTGGCGGCGGGCCTCGTCGCGCTCGGCCGCCAGGTGCGCGAGCTGCGCCTGGTAGGCCGCCCTCAGCTCCTCCAGCGGGGACACGGCCGACGCCCCGGCCTTCGACTCCGAACCGGACATGTTCGTGGATGCGGTCTCGGTCTTGTTCACTGTCATGTGTCTGGATTCCTCCCCCGATGGCCCCAGTACCCGTGCGAAACGGACTAACGCGGATCCGAGCCTCGCAGTTCCCACGCACACCGGGGATGGAGGACGGTCAGCCTCCCGAGCCGCCCGGCTCCGGCGCCGGGTCCAGCGAGCCGCCCGGCAGCCCCGGGAAGGCGCTGGACGGCCCGGTCACGCGGCCCGTCCCCGCCATCGCCTGCCAGCGCACCGACCGCGTCATGGCCTGCTGCATCTCGCGCGCCGCCATCGTCCGCAGCGCCGGATCGGGCGCCCCGGCGAGCCCGGCGTAGGCCGTTACGACCTCGCGCTCCAGCACCGCCGCGAGCTGCGCCGCCGTCCGTCCGGACGACGGGCGCACCGGCAGCCGGTACACGGGCGCGGCGGCCACGGCCCGGACGCCCATCGCCGCCAGCCGGGAGATCAGCTCGTCCCGCTGGGCCCGGTGGTCGTCCCAGACCGTGCGGGCGTTGGCCTGCGCGGCCCCGCGGAGCCGCGCGCCGAGCACCCCGTACCCGTACACCGCGGCGTGCTCGGCCTTCAGCGCCTCCTGAAGCGCCGACGCCACCGTCACCTCGCCCACGTCATCCCCCCGCCCCAGCCGTCACTCCGCGCCCGCAGCCACCCGCACCCGCCGTGAGCCCGCGCCCGCAGCCATCCGCCCCCGCCGGGGCCCAGCGCCCGTAGTCGTCCGCTCCCGCCGTCAGCTCGCGTGCCGACGTGCTTCCAAGCCCGTGCACTAGGCCCTCCCGAGGGCCTCGGCGTGCCCGGCCTCGCAGGCGCCGATGCTCGCCAGCACCTGCGCGAGCCCGGCGTCGGCCTTGGCGACGGCGGACGTCAGCCGCACCGCCGCGGCCGTCTCGGCCCGCCGCAGGTCGGCCAGGACCGCGGCCTTCCCCCCGGCGGGCGGCGTGGCCTGCGCGGACGGCGGGATCCGGCCGCCCTCGTCCGCCCGCCGCCCCGAACCGGGCACGTAGTGGCGGCGCAGCACCGTCAGGTGCGAACGGTGGTGGGCGAGGACGGGATCGAGCAGCCAGGCCAGGTCCGGGTGGGCCGACCGCGCGGCCTCGTAGCGGGCCACGAGCTCCTGCTCGGCCGTGATGGCGGCCACCAGGACGGGCAGCGCGGCCGTGTCGGCCTTCGCGGGCCGCACCGCCCGGCAGCCGCCGAGAAGGGGCAGCGCGGGCAGCGCGAGGGCCGCCGATCCGCCCAGCAGGGCGCGGCGGGACGGCGCCGCCGCCCGTGT
>NZ_QURH01000548.1 GCF_003428695.1 Actinomadura logoneensis | reverse complement strand
CGGCGGCGGCGCGCAGCAGCGGGTCGGCCGTGCCGGACGCGCCGGACGCGCCGGACGCGACGTGCCAGGGCCGTTCGAACGCGCCGCGGGACGTCGCCGCGGTGCGCGACAGCCCGTACATCCAGAGCACGACGTCGCCGCGCGGCGGGTGCCGGACCGCGGCCACGAAGGCGTCCCGCACGGCCGCCGCGGCGTCGTCGCCGAGCAGCGACCAGCCGTGCGCGTACAGGCGGGCGGCGTGCGCGTCGTAGAGGGAACCCGGGTCCCCGCGCATGTGACCTCCGTAGTGGGCCGGCTCGGGCGAGCCGTTGGAAGCCGACCGGTGGACCGCCCGGCGGCAGGGGGCAGGGCTCAGGGCGGACCGGTGGGAATCGGGACTCTAGTGCATTCCGGAAATGACTGTGAAGCGGGGTGCCCGGTGTGTCGCCGTTCGGCGCCCGCACGCCCACCGGCTCCGGGTCTCGGGCGTTCCTGCCGGTTTGGCCCCCGTTTGGATTTTGTTACTTGAATCACATGATTCCTGATCCGTTTCAGCAGGGAAGGATTCGAACCTGTGATCGACAATCGCCGCCTGCACCCCGACGACGTCCGCGGACACGCCGTCGGAACGTGCTTCAAGACCGGTCCGCCCGGCGTCGTCGGCGCCGAGACCGAGTGGTTCGTCACCGATCCCGACGCGCCCGGGGCCCCGGTCCCGGCCGCCACCGTCCGCGCCGCCGTCGAGGGGGCCGGGCCGCCGCCCGGCGGCAGCACCGTCACCTACGAGCCCGGGGGCCAGCTGGAGCTCAGCTCCGCCCCCTTCACCGGCCTCGCGCCGCTGCACGCGGCGCTCGCCGCGGACATCGCCCACGTCCGCGACGCCCTGGCCCCCCTCGGGCTGGCCCTCGCCGGGCACGGCGTCGACCCGCACCGCCCGCCCGGCTTCCAGAGCGAGCACCCCCGGTACGCCTGCATGCGCGACTACTACGTCGCGCGCGGCTACCCCGAGGTCGGGCCGCAGATGATGTGCTCCACCGCGTCGGTGCAGGTCAACCTGGACATCGGCGCGGACGAGGCGGACGCGGCCCGCCGCTGGCGGCTCGTCCACGCGCTCGGTCCGGTGCTGGTCGCCGCGTTCGCGAACTCGCCGTGGCGCGCCGGGCGGCGCACCGGCTGGGCGTCCACCCGGCAGGCCATCTGGGCCGAGCTGGACCCCTGCCGCACCGCCGCCGTCCTGCGCGACGCCGCAGAGTCCCCGGCCGACGCCTGGGCCCGGTACGCGCTGGACGCCCGGGTCATGCTCGTCCGCGCGCCGGACGGCCGCTGGATCAGCGACCCCGGCATGACCTTCGCCGAGTGGCTGCGCGGGGGCGGTCCCGGCCTGCGCGAGGACGCTTCCGGCCTGCGCGATGGCGGGCCCACCCTCGCCGACCTGGAGTACCACCTGTCCACGCTGTTCCCGCCGGTGCGCCCGCGCGGCTGGCTGGAGCTGCGGATGATCGACGCGCTGCCCGAGCCGTACTGGGCGGTGCCCGTCGCCGTCGCGACCGCGCTGCTGGACGACCCGCGCGCGTCCGCCGCCGCCGAGGCCGCCACCGCCCGGTTCGCCGGCCGGGACGGCGCGGGCTGGTGGCTG
>NZ_QURH01000543.1 GCF_003428695.1 Actinomadura logoneensis | reverse complement strand
GGCGCCCGCGCCGTTCTCCGGCCGCGGGTCGGGGCCGTGCGCGGGCCGCCCGGGCTCCGGCCCGGCGGTGGTCGGATCGTCGAAGAGGCCCTCCGGCTCCCCTGCTCCCAGGCTGCTCGTCACCCTCCGACACTATCTCGGTTCGGTGACAAGTCCGGATGGTCTGGAACGCCGGTGGCGGGAGAGGCGTTGGTCCGTCCCGGAGGTGAACGGAACCAGGTGACCGGTACGGCCGTCCCGTACGTCCCCGCCTCGCCCCGGCGCACCGCGCGGGACGCGGCGCGGGGCACGGCGCAGGGCGATCTGCGGGGCGCGGCACAGCGCACACCACGGCGCCGCCACGGGCTGGCGGGGCTGTTCGTGGTGCTGTTCGCGCTGGCCGGGCTCCTGTTCAGCTACGGGCTCGAGCACACCCCGCCGCCGGACCTCTGCCATCCGCACGGTCCCGCGTGGTCCGCCCCGGTCACCGGCGGCACGCACATCCGGCTCGCCCCGGGCGACGCGGCGGCGACACCGGCGGCGATGGCGCCGACGCGCCACACGCCTCCCTCCCCGGCGCAGACCTGCCTCTGCCTGGCCGTCCTGCTGGGCATCATGCTGCTGGCGCTGGGGGCGCGTCCGGACCGCTGGCGGCTGCTGCTGCCGGCGCGCCTCGGCTGGCGGCCGGCCGTCCCGGCCCGTCCCTCCCCCGCTCCCCTCTCCCTGGCCTCCCTGCAGGTGCTCCGGCTGTAGAGGCTCCTGGCCGCACGCGCGCGGCCACGCCTCGACCTTCACCAGCACAGCCACCTTCACCGGCACGGCCATCCGAGAGGACCTCTACAGCCATGTCCAACAAAGCGCGCTCCCGCACGCCCGGAAACGCCTCAGGCAAGGCCCGCGGGAGCGGGCGCCCGGCGGGCGGCGGCTCCGCTCCGCGCAAGCCCGCGCCCCGCAAGAACGCCCTGACGGAACGGCAGACGCCGTGGGGCGCGATCGCCTTCTTCACCGTGATCGGGCTGGTCGCGGCCGTCGCGATCGGGTTCGCGTTCCTGCAGGCCCGCTCGTCCGGCGACGGGGCCAAGATCGCGGGCCTGGTCAGCAAGGAGGAGACCAACCGCGACCACGTCCAGACGTCCGTCAAATACGACACCACCCCGCCGATCGGCGGGGCGCACGACCCGCTCTGGCAGAACTGCGGCGTCTACACCGCCGCGCTCCGCAACGAGAACGCCGTCCACGCGCTGGAGCACGGCGCGGTGTGGATCACCTACCGGCCGGACCTGCCCACGGACCAGGTGGTCAAGCTGTCGGCGAAGGTCGGCGCCACGCCCTACACGCTGCTCAGCCCCTACCCGGGCCTGGACGCCCCGCTGGTGCTGAGCGCGTGGGGCAAGCAGCTCAAGGTCCAGAGCGCCGACGACGGGCGCGTGGACGCCTTCCTGAAGGCGTTCGTGCGCGGCCCGCAGACCCCCGAGCCCGGCGCGGCCTGCACCGGCGGCAAGGCCACCCCGTGACCGGCGGAGCCGAGGCCGGGCAGGACGGGGCCGAGGCCGGGCAGGACGGGGCCGGGACCGGGCAGGGCGGAGCGGTCGTCTCCCCCGGTTCGCCCGGCTCTCCGGGCGCCCGGCGGGGGC
>NZ_QURH01000546.1 GCF_003428695.1 Actinomadura logoneensis | reverse complement strand
GGGCGCGCCGTCACGTGGTGCTCGGCGCCGTGGTCCGCGGTCAGCGGATCTTGGGCAGCGCGGGCAGGGGCAGGCCGGGGACGGCGGTCAGCGACCGGGCCGACACGCCGGTCGGGGTCGGGTCGTTGGTCGCCGGGTTGGCGTCGCAGGTGTCGTCGACACCGCGGCTGCCCGCCGGGACGGAGGCGGCGTCCAGGTAGGCGACGGCCTTGGTGAACAGGCAGAGGTTGCCGAGGCTGTTGGCGTGCGTCTTGCCGCCCAGCTCGGCGAGCAGCCGCGAGTTGATCTCGCGGTGCAGGACCAGCGCGCCCTCGTACGGGGTCGCGGCGTCCAGGGTGGACTGGATCAGCAGCGTCGGCGACTCGGTCCTGTGCGCGTTGATCCGCAGCTTCGGGCCGCCGTTGAACGGCCAGAAGAAGATCGGCGCGTTGAACCAGACGTTCGGCCAGGTGTTGAAGCGGTAGCCCTGCTTCACCAGCTTGACCGCGTCGTTGTGCCACTTGTTCCAGTTGCGCGGCCAGCGCGCGTCCGCGGCCTGGACGGCGTTGTAGACGGCGAAGCCGTTGTCGTCGGAGGTGTCGCCCTGGCGGTCCAGCAGCGGCTGCGGGTCCTTGCCGACGATCCACGCCGACAGCGCGTCGGCGACCGGGACGTACTCACTGGTGTAGTACGGGGCCTGCTGGACGATGTCGTCCAGCTCGTCCGGGCCGATGGTCCCGCCGATGGGGGCCTTGGCGGCGGCGGCGCGGGCCTTGTAGTAGTTGGCCTCGACGGCCTGCGCCGTGGTGCCCAGGTGGTACTTGGAGTCCCACTTGGCGATCCACCCGTTGAACAGCTTGAAGTTCCGCTCGAACGCGCGGTCCTGGTCGAGCTGGGTGTCGTAGAAGACGCGGTCCGGGTTGACGTTGCCGTCGAGGACGAACCGGCCGGTCTGGCGCGGGAACAGGGTCTCGTAGGTGGCGCCCAGGTAGGTGCCGTACGAGAAGCCCCAGTAGTTGAGCTTGCGGTCCGCGCCGAACGTGCGGCGGATCTGCTCCAGGTCCCGGGCGGCGTCGGTGGTCCGCATGTGCGGCAGCAGCCAGCCGAACTTCTCGGTGCAGTCCTGCGCGTACTTCTTGGACTTGGCGAGCCAGGCCGCCTCCTCCTTGCGCGAACCCGGGTTGTAGTCCGGGCGGACCGGCTTCTGGAAGTCGCTGTTGCAGCGCAGCGCGGGCTGGCTGTGGTCCACGCCGCGCGGGTCGAAGCCGATGAGGTCGTACTTGGCGGCGAGCGCCGCGTAGCCGCGCTTGTTCAGCAGCAGCTTGAAGTAGGGGCCGTAGACCAGGCCGCCGCCACCGGGGCCGCCGGGGTTGAAGGTCAGCACACCGCGGTAGTCCTTGGTGTCGGTGTGCTTCACCCGCGTCACCGCGATGGAGATCTTCTTGCCGTGCGGCCTGGCGTAGTCCAGCGGGACTTCCAGCTGGCCGCACTCGGCGCCGGTGGCCTTGTAGTACGCGCCGTAGCCGTCGTCGGGGCAGGAGCCCCAGGTGACACCCGAGGCGTCCGCCGTGCGCGGCGCGGTCGGGGCCGGGTCCGCGGCCGCGGCCGTCGCGGCGCCGCC
>NZ_QURH01000547.1 GCF_003428695.1 Actinomadura logoneensis | reverse complement strand
TAGTCGTCGGCGCCCAGGCCGAGCCCCTCGACCCGCGCGGACACCGACGACGCGGCGGTCAGCATCAGGACCCGCACCCGCGCTCGCCGGGCAGGTCGCGACGGCCCGGGACCTGGTCGACCGGCTGGAGGACATGGCGGCCCGCCTCGCCGGCGCGCTGGCCGGGGAGCTCACCGTCGCCGGGGTCGAGGCGCGGATCGCGCAGGTCCGCGCGGACACCGCGGCGGTCGAGGCCGAGGCCCACCGCGCGGTCGAGGCCGCGCGGTCCCAGGCCCGCGAGGCGCTGGCGGTCGCCGACGCGCAGCGGCACCGAGCCGACCGGGCCGAGGATCTCACCGCCGAACTGCGCGAACGGCTCACCGCGACGACCGCCGAACACGACCGGCTCCGCGAGCGGTTCGACCAGCTCACCCGCACCGCCGAGCAGGCCGGCACCGCGCTCGAGGCGACGCGCCGCGACCAGGCGCGGCTGGCCGACCAGGTCTCCGAACTGACCGGGTCGCTCCAGTCGGCGATCGAGGAGATCAGCCGCCTGCGCGGCGACCTCGGCGCGGCCCAGGCCGCCGAGAAGGCCGCCCGCGAGCAGGCCATGCTGATGGCCACCGAGATGCGTCAGCAGCACGCGCGCCTGGAGGAGGCCGCCGCCGGGCGCGCCCGTGCCCTCCAGGACGCCGACGACGCCCGAGCCCAGGCACGCGCGGAGCACATCGCGCGGGTCAAGGTGGAGCAGCAGGCCAGGATCGTCCAGGAGCAGATCGGCGACGCGCTGCAGCAACGGGACCGGGCTCTGGAGTCCACCCGGTCGGCCCACGAGCGCCTCGACCTGACCCGGAAGGCCGCGAGCGAGCAGCAGGCGGAGGCGGCCCGGCAGGCCCGGCTCGTCACCGAGTTGCAGGCCAGGGTGGAGATGCTGGTGGGCGAACGCGACGCCGCCCGCGCCGAGGCCGACCGCGCCCGCCATCGCGTGGACCAGTTCATCACCACCCGGCACCAGGGGCCGGGGCAGACGGGCGCCGGTACGAACCAGGCGGGTCAGGTCGGTCAGACCGGGCCGCTCGGTCCGGTCGCCCCGCTCGATCACCGGGGCACGGGCCGTCCGGCGGATCCCCAGACTTCGCAACCGGGGGGCACGGTGTCGTACCTGCACCGCGTCCCGAGGACCGGGAGCGGCTGAGCGCACGTGGCCGTCCGCCTGCCGCCCCCGTCCTTTCACTCTCGGCGGGCGGACGGCCACGTGCTTTTCCGCTGGGGTCATGGCCCGGCCGGTCGCGAGTCCGGCGGTCGTGGCGCAGCCGGTCGCGGGTCCGTGCGTCGGTTCGTCTCTCGCGGCTCCGCTCTCAGCGTTCGCTTCGCGTTCCGAACACCTGTCCGTCAGTGGCGATTGCCCGTCCGGAGGGTTCCCTCGGGACCCGCCGTACCTCGGAGGATGAGAACCAGCACGATGACCGCACCGATCCCCGGCCCGTCGGTGACTTCCGAGATCAGTCTCGTCGAGGCCGTCTGGCGCTACCGGCTGATGTCGTCCCTCATCGTGGTGGCCTGCGTGCTCGCCTCGGT
>NZ_QURH01000545.1 GCF_003428695.1 Actinomadura logoneensis | reverse complement strand
CGCCGCGACGAGGCCCAGCGCCGCCGCCCCGACGCGCCGCGCGGCCGCCCCGACGCGCCGTGTGGCCGCCCCGACGCGCCGCGTGCGAACCCTCCTCATGTCCCGCCCCCTCATCGGTACTCCGCCAGCCGGGGCCGTACGCCCGCGACGAGCAGCAGGACGACGAGCAGGCCCGCCGCCGGCAGCGCGTACTGCCAGCCCTCGGTGCCGCCCTTGCCGTCCTTCATGGCGCGGTCGAAGGTCGCCTGGTGCACGGCGGCGAGCCGGACCAGGCTCTGGTCGTAGGCGGCGTAGTCGGTCGCGGCCTGCCCCGTCTGCAGCGCGATCGCCTGCGCGCGGTCGTTCGCCGCGACGAGGTCCCGCATCCGGCGGTCGTTCTGCTGGAACTTCCTGAACCCCTCCAGCACGTCGTCCAGGCGCTTCGGGTCGCTGCCCGCACGGCGTCCCTCGGTGCCGAGGAACCCGAGGATCGGCCGGTCGTGCCGCTGGTTCCGCAGGCTCTGCAGCCCCCCGACCTCCTGCTGGTACCCGGCGAGGTTGTCGGCGGGCAGGTAGAGGACGGTCTGGGACTTGCTCTGGAACACCTGCTCGTAGGTGTCGCGGCGGCCCGGGTCGAGCAGGAAGCGCGTCTGGTCCGCCTGCGCGCTGTTGCCGATCGCGCGCGCACGGGCCAGCGCGAGGATCGAGTCGAAGCCGTCGGTCTTCGCCCTGGACAGCGTCGACGCCTGACTGGTGAGCATCGCGGCCGTCCAGCCGACGACGACCAGCACGGCGACCGTGGTGAGGACGAGCGGCAGGTTCAGCACCCGCCGGAACCGGCGCGCCATCGACCACTGGAACCCGACGAGCACGGCCAGCAGGACGAACCCGGTCACGATCACGACCGTGCGGCCGGTCAGCACCGCGCTCCGCTCGTCCTCGTAGGTGTGCCGGACGATCGTGCCGTTGTCGAGCGTGAGGTTGTACGCCTGCGGCAGCAGCTGCAGCTTCATCAGGTCCGTCGCGTCCCGGTACAGCTGGGTGACCGCGGCGGACGGCGGGCCCGCGGCGTGCGGGCTGCCCTGGTCCTGCAGCAGCGCCTGGCCGGCGAGCCGCTCGTAGCGGCCGAGGCCGTCCAGCAGCGACCGGGCGGTCTGCCGCTCGGTGGCGTCGCGGGCCAGCCGCGCGGCCTGGATCAGCGCGTCGTCGGCCTTGCTGCGGCTGGCGTCGTAGCGGGCGAGCGCCCGGGCCCGGTCCGGCCGGCTCGCGTCCTGGCCGCCGACCAGCAGGGCGCGCGCGAGCTGCGCGTCCATGTCGGTGAGCCGGAAGTACAGGTCGCCGGTGGCGATGACCTGCGGACCCGCGGTGTCGATGACCCTCACCCCGGTCCGCGCGTCGTGGACGCCCTTCCAGGCCAGCAGGAGCAGCGCGACCAGGACGACCACGACACCCGCCGCGAACGCCCGGATGCGGCCCGAGTTGGTGCGCGGCACGACCCGGCGGACGCCCCTGCGCGGCGGCATGGCCGCGGCCCGCGCGCGCAGGTCCGCCAGCCCCGGCCGGGCGTCGCGGG
>NZ_QURH01000541.1 GCF_003428695.1 Actinomadura logoneensis | reverse complement strand
GCCGCGCCGCCGCCGACGATCAGGCCGACCGCCGGGGCGAGGACCATCGCGCGCCGCGCGGCCTCCCGGTCCACCCGGTCGGCGCGGAGCGGGACGACGCTGAGCAGCGTCACGGCCAGCCGCCCGCCGGCGTCCCAGTCGCGCGAGCTCACGGCAGCTCCGCCACGCGGCCCGCGACGACCAGCGCGGCCGTCTCGGCCTCGGCCGCCAGCCGCTGGTTCACGCTCCCGAGGAGGTCGCGGAACGCCCGTCCCACCGGGGTCGTCGGGACCAGCGACATCCCGACCTCGTCGCTGACCGCGACCACGTACGCGCCGGTGCCGCGCCACGCCGCGACCAGCTCCTCGACCCGGCCGGACGCCCGGGACGGGTCGTCCCAGGCGTCCGTCTCCGCCATGACCGCCGCCACCCACGACCCGATCCCGTCCACCAGGACCGCCCCGGTCGCCGACGCCAGCGCGGACGCGAGGTCCGCCGTCTCGACCGTCCGCCACCAGGAGGGCCGCCGCTCCCGGTGCGCCTCGATCCGGGCCGTCCACTCCGCGTCCGACGGATCACCGGTGCCGGTCGCCACGTACGTCACGTCCGGATGCGCCATCAGCCGCAGTTCGGCCTCGGCGGACTTCCCCGACCGGGACCCGCCCAGCAGGAGCGTCCGGAAGGGGCCGGTGAGCGGACGCGTCCAGAAGGCCAGGCGCCGGTCGAGCTCGCCGGGCGCCCCGACCCGGTGGTCGATATGGACGGCCCGGACGTCGGTCGCGTCCGTCACCGCGCCCTCGCGGCGGAGCCGGCCGAGGTGGTCCGGGGCCCCGAACAGGTCCAGCAGAACGGCGTCGTAGGCGACGCCGGGCGCGGGCTCCGGCCGCAGCCCGGGCCCGCCGGAGACCAGCACGCGGTGGCCGGACGGGACGCGGACGTCCCAGCCTCCCGGCACGTCCAGGCGCGGGAGGGTCTCCAGGGGCACGCCGTCGAGCAGCGCGCGGGTGGGCGTCAGCGAGATCCCGGCGGCGCGCGCCCGCGCGCAGGAGGCGCAGCGGCAGCCGGGCGCGGGCCAGCCCTCCGGCCCCGCGGTTCCAGGCAGTTCGATCTTCATCCTGCCCACGACCCTAGTGACCCCGGCCGGCGGTCGGGCCGGGGGCCGCCCGCCCCCTCGGACGGGTTACGCTCACCGCTACCGGGCAGGTCGAAGCGGCGCGGCAGGTCGAGCGGCGGAAGGGCAGTGGCGATGGCGTGGAACTGGCAGCTGGAGAAGTCCGGCGGGAACCGGACGGCCCTGGAGGAGACGTTCGGCACCCAGGCCGCCGCCGAGACCTGGCTGGGCGAGCACTGGCGCGAACTGCGCGCCGACGGCGTGGACAAGGTCGTCCTCATGGACGACGAGGACACCGTCTACACCATGAGCCTGCACGACCCGGAGTGACCGCTCCGTAGCAGCCGAGCCCGCGGGCCCCACGCACGCGGGGAACCGGGAGTGCGGGGAAACCGGGCGTGGGGGAAAGCCGGGCGTGTGGGAAACGAGCGCGCCGCCCGCTCCGGGTCGGGGCGGG
>NZ_QURH01000544.1 GCF_003428695.1 Actinomadura logoneensis | reverse complement strand
GCCGGGGCCGCGCTACCGGACACCCCCGCCGGAGCGGCGCCGTCGGACGCCGCAGGCGGGGCGGCGGAACCGGACGCCGCGGCCGGGGCGGCGGTGTCGGGAACGTTCCCGGGGGCGGACTGGCCGAACAGCTCCCACAGGGCCACGATCAGCAGGTTGCCGACGGCGTGGTCGTGCAGGGCGCCCTCGCTGCGGAAGCGGTGCTGCACCACGTCCCGCCAGGTCTGGCCCCACTCGTCGTCGCCGCACAGGGCGGCGAGCGCCATCCGCAGGTCGCCGGGCGGCATGACGCCCAGCTCGCGGCGGAGCCGCCCGCTGGATCCGCCGTCGTCGGCGACCGTGACCACGGCCGTCAGGGCTTGGGTGACGCGGCGCAGCGCCGACAGCGAGGCGTACAGGCCGTGCCCCCCGCCGAGCGCGACGACCTTGGGCCCACGGGGGTTCACCGGTTCGTCCGTCTCCTCGGTCCACCCGCGCGGGCGCTCGCCCGCGCGGCTCACTCGCGGCCGAGGTCGCGATGGGCGACCTGCACCTCGACGCCCTCGTCCCGCAGCCGGGCGGAGATCTGCTCGGCCATGGCCACACTACGGTGTTTGCCACCGGTACATCCCACGGCCAAGGTCACGTAGTGCTTGCCCTCACGCTCGTACCCGGCCGTGAGCAGGCGCAACACCTCGGTGTAGGCGTCGAGGAACTCCTTGGCGCCGGGCTGCGCGAGCACGTAGTCGCGGACGTCGGCGTCGCGGCCGGTCTTGGGGCGCAGCTCCGGCACCCAGTGCGGGTTCGGCAGGAACCGGCAGTCGACGACGAGGTCGGCGTCCACCGGCAGGCCGTACTTGTAGCCGAACGACACGACGGTCGCGCGCAGCCGCGAGTCGGAGCTGCCGTCGCCGAAGAAACCGATGATCTTGTTGCGCAGCTCGTGCACGTTCAGCCCGCTGGTGTCGATCACCAGGTCGGCCTCGGCGCGCACCTCGCGGACCAGCTCGCGCTCGCGGGCGATGCCGTCCACCAGGCGGCCGTCGCCCTGCAGCGGGTGCGGGCGGCGGACGCTCTCGAACCGGCGCACCAGGTCCTCGTCGCCGGCCTCCAGGAACACCACGCGCGGGTGCACGCCGCGCGCCTCCAGCTCGGCGATCGAGGAGTGCAGGTCGGCGGTGAACGCGCGGCTGCGCACGTCCACCACCACGGCGATGCGCGGCACCGCGTCCTTCACCCGGCCGCCGAGGTCGGCCATGGTGGCCAGCAGCGCGGGTGGAAGGTTGTCCACCACGAACCACTCCAGGTCCTCCAGGGACTTGGCGGCGGTGCTGCGGCCCGCCCCGGACATGCCCGTGACGATCACGATGTCCGGGACCTGTGTCTCGGTGGTCACGTTCGTTTCCCCCTGTCGTCGGCGTCGCCCCTGCTCTCGGTGCCGCTGCCGGCACCGCCGTCCGCCGCCCCCACGGCGTCCGGTCCCTCACTCGTGCGGGCGTCCGCGCGCTCGCGCGCGCCCTCGGCCCGGTCGCCGGCGCCCGCCCCGGCGCCGGTGTTGCCGGCCGGG
>NZ_QURH01000540.1 GCF_003428695.1 Actinomadura logoneensis | reverse complement strand
GCCGCGGCGCCGCACGTCCGCGGCGACCGCCCCGCGGGCGGTCCCTGCGATCCGGCGCTCGCCCCGGCGCTCGCCCCGCTGCTCGCGCAGTACCGGTCGGTCTGCCCCGGCCGCGACGAGCGCGAGATCGTCCGCGGCTACCGGGTCGCCGAGCGGCTGCACCGCGGCCAGCTGCGCAAGTCCGGCGCCCCCTTCATCACCCATCCGCTCGCGGTCGCCACCATCCTCGCCGGGATGGGCATGGACACCGCCACGCTCGTCGCCGCCCTGCTGCACGACACCGTCGAGGACACCCCCTACACGCTGGACGAGCTGCGCGCCGACTTCGGCGAGGAGGTCGCCGTCCTGGTGGACGGGGTGACGAAGCTGGACGGCCGGCGCTGGGGCGCCCGCGCCGAGGCCGAGACCCTCCGCAAGATCGTGCTCGCCGCCGCGGCGGACCTGCGGGTCCTGGTGATCAAACTGGCGGACCGGCTGCACAACCTGCGCACGCTGGGCTTCCAGTCGCCCGAGAAGCGGATCAGGATCGCCACCGCCTCGCACGAGCTGCTCGTCCCGTTCGCCGAGCGGCTCGGCATCCGGGTGCTGCAGCGCGAGATGGACGACCTGGCGTTCGCCGCGCGCGACCCCGAGGCGCACGCCGCCACCGCCCACGCCGTCACCGCGGCGCTGGGCCGGGCCCCGGCCGTGTTCGGCCCCGCCATCGGACGGATCGGGGCCGCGCTGCGCGGCGACCGCGTCACGGCCGAGACCATCGTCCGGCCGCGCCACCTGTACGCGGTGCACACCGCGCACGGCGGGGACGTCGCGGGGCTGCGGCCGGGCGAGGCGGCCCACCTGCTGGTGCTCGTGGACGGCCCGGACACCGACTGCTACGTGGCGCTCGGCGCGGTCCACTCCGCCCTGCACCCGATCCCGGGCAACCTGCGCGACCACATCGCCACGCCCAAGTACAACCTGTACCGCTCGCTGCACACCCGCGTGGTCAGCCCGGGCGGCGACCCGATCGAGGTGATCATCCGGAGCCGGGCGATGCACCCGCTGGCCGAGTACGGGATCGTCGCGACCATCCGCGAGGCGGGCGACGACGCGGCCGGACGGGAGGTGGCGGGTCGCCGCGACCTGGTCTGGCTGAGCCGCCTGCTAGCCTGGCAGTCCGCCGCGCCGTCCGACCGGTTCCTGGACGGCCTGCGCGCCGACCTCGCCCCGGGCACGGTCGCGGCCTTCACCCCCGGCGGCCGGATGGTCACGCTGCCCGAGGGCGCGACCGCGCTGGACTTCGCCTACGCCCTGGACGACGGCACCGGGGAACGTTCCATCGGCGCCCTGGTCAACGGCCGCCAGGCGCCGCTGTCGGCCGAGCTGCGCAGCGGGAACGTGGTGGAGGTGCTGACCGGGCCCGCCGCCGCGCCGTCCGCCGAGTGGCTGGACTTCGCGGTGACCGCGCACGCGCGGGTCGGGATCTCCGAGTGGCTGGCCCGGCACCGCGCCGAGCGGTCCGCCGACGCCGGGCGCCGCCGGCTCGCCGAGGCCCTGG
>NZ_QURH01000542.1 GCF_003428695.1 Actinomadura logoneensis | reverse complement strand
GTGGCGCGGGCCGAGGAGCTGCGCGTCGCGGCGCCGCGCCCCCGGTCGTCCGAGCCCGTGAAGGGTGAGGCGGCCCGGCGGCCGGGCGGGACGTCCACGGGCCGGCTGGCGCGGCTGCTGGCGCTGGTCCCCTATGTGGTGAACCGCGACGCGGTGGCGCTGGACGAGGCCGCCGCCGCGTTCGGGGTGACCGAGAAGCAGCTGATCGACGACCTGAACATGCTGTGGTGCGTGGAGCTGCGCGCCCCGGACCCGTACTGCCCGATCGACCTGTCCTACGAGGGCGGGGAGATCACGGTGACCGAGGCCGAGTCGATCGCCCGCCCGCTGCGGCTGAAGGCGGACGAGGCGGCGGCGCTGCTGGTGGCGCTGCGGATGCTGGCGGGCCTGCCGGAGCTGCACGACCGGGACGCGCTGTCCCGGCTGATCGCCAAGCTGGAGGAGGCGGCGGGCGCGGCGGCGCAGGCCGCCGGGAAGGTCGCGGTGGAGGTGGAGACGCGCGGGGACGCCCTCGCGCGGCTGCGCGCCGCGATCGACGCGCGGCGGCGCGTCCACCTGACGTACTACGTGCCGACCCGGGACGAGAACACCGAGCGGGACGTGGACCCGATGCGGCTGCTGGTGGTCGAGGGCACCACGTACCTGGAGGGCTGGTGCCGCCGCGCGGAGGCCGTCCGGCTGTTCCGCCTGGACCGGGTGACCGGCCTCACGGTGCTGGACGTCCCGGCGGACGTGCCGGACGGGGCGGAGCCGATCGACGTGGACGCGGGCCTGTTCCGGCCGTCCCCGCAGGACGAGACGGTCACGATGGAGCTGACCCCGCGCGGCCGGTGGGTCGCCGACTCCTACCCGTGCGAGTCGGTCGCCGAGCTGGGGGAGGGGCGGCTGCGGGTGGTGCTGCGGACCCCCGACACCCGGTGGGTGCGGGCGCTGGCGCTGCGGCTGGGCGACCAGGGGCGGATCGTGTCGCCGCCGTCGCTCGCCGGGGCGGTGCGGGACGACGCGGCGCGGGCGCTGGCCCTGTACGACATAGTGTGAGGATTCGGCTACCGTGGGCGGGATGACGTGGCTTGCGATGGCGGTGGCGCTGGGGTCGGCCGGGCTGGCGGTGCTGGCCTGGTGCTCGTTCCGGGTGTGGCTGGGCGTCCGCCGTCTGGCGCGTGAACTGGAGCGGACGCGCCGGAGGCTCGGGCCGAAACACTCGGTGCTCCGCGCCGAAGTGCGGGATCTGCGGGACTCCCGCGCCCCGGCCGAGGCCGCCGAGGGCGTACGATCGTCGTGAGTAGCACCTGCTGAGAAGGACTGACATGGCTGGACTGGGCACCACCGAGATTCTCATTCTGCTGCTGGTCGTCGTGCTGATCTTCGGCTCGGCGAAGCTGCCGCAGCTGGCGCGGTCCCTCGGCAAGTCCGCGCGGATCCTGAAGGCCGAGACCAAGGGCCTGATGGAGGAGGACGACGACAAGCCGCAGCCGGCCGCCGCGCAGCCGCCGGCCGCCCCGGCGGACGACGCCCGCGAGCGCGCGGCG
>NZ_QURH01000539.1 GCF_003428695.1 Actinomadura logoneensis | reverse complement strand
CGCGCGCCGCGTCCGGCGTGTGCGGGACGCCGCCGAGCAGGGCCAGGCCGCCGGGCGCGCGGCGGAGCGCGGCGGGCGGGACGCCGAACACGCGCCGGTAGGTGTGGGCGGTGATCCGGATCTCCGGGTCGTCGGCGAGTCCCACCGGCGCGTCCTCCGGGGTGTCGGTCAACAGGATCTCGGTCAACCCTCGTCCTTTCGGGCCAGCACCCGGTAGGTGTTGCCGGGGCCGGGGATCAGGGGCAGGACCAGCCGGTCCGCCAGGGCGGCGACGAACAGCAGCGGCGGCAGCGCGGCCTGGGCGAGGACGCGCCGCACACGGGAGGCGCGGGCCGGCGGGGAGGCCGCCCACGGGCGGGACGGGTCGGGCGCGAAGGCGTTGAGGGCGAGGAGGACGGCCGCCACGACGTCGTGCCGCCGGTGCGCCGCCCGCCGCTGGACGGCCAGCACCCGCATCCCGCGCGCGCCCAGCGCCTCCACCAGGTTCCCGGCGGGGATCAGCTGGAGTCGCCGCGGCTGCAGCCAGGACACCCAGAACCGGCCGAGACGGCCCAGGTGGCAGGCCGGGTCGGGCTGCTCGACCAGCAGGTGGCCGCCGGCGGGCAGCGCCTTCATGGCGGCGTCCAGCTCGGCGAGGGGGTCGCCGACGCACTCCAGGTGGTGGTGCACGCTGATCACGTCGTACCGTCCGGAGAACTCCTCCGGCAGGTCGCGCAGCGGGCGGCGGTGGCCGTGCCGCAGCCAGCCGCGCCGGACGCCCTCCTCGACGCCCCCGCGCGGGTCCAGGCCGTCGAACACGGTGCCGGGGAACATCGGCGCGGCGGCGCGGCAGAAGTGGCCGGGCCCGCTCCCGACGTCCAGCCAGGCGCGCGGCCTGCCGACGTGGGCGGCGGCGAACCGGGCGCGGGCGCGCAGGGCGGCGCCCTGCGCGCAGAGCAGGTGCTCCATGGAGTCGCCGTAGAGGCCGTCGCGGTAGTCCCGGTCGTAGAAGGCCAGGCCCTCGTCGCCGAGGCGCGGGTTCTGGAAGACGTGCCCGCAGTCGCGGCAGCGCTCCAGGGTGAACCGGCCCGGTTTGCCCTGCACCATGTCGCCCGTCCGGACGTGGACGACCAGCGACCGCGACCCGCACCACGGGCAGTCGTCGCGGCGCGGCAGGAGGAACCGCTCGACGCCCTGGTCGATCTCGGCGGCGTAGTAGGCGCGCGCGGCGTCCATGCGGTCGGCGCGGTCGCGCTCCCAGGCGGTCGGCGGGTCGGCCAGCGTCCGCCACCACCCGTACGGCTCCCGGACGAACCGCAGCAGCGCCGCCGCGTGCAGGTCGTGCGGCACGAGCGGCGTCCCGCCGAAGACCAGGTACGGGACGGCGCAGTACGCCGCGACGGCGAGCAGCCCCCACGGCGGCGCGACGGCCACGGCGGCGAGCACCGCCAGGTAGCCGAGCGCGGACGTCGCGACCGTCCAGGGCACCGGGACGCCCAGCCCGGTCAGCCAGGCGCGGCGGCCCCGGCCGAGCGGCGCG
>NZ_QURH01000536.1 GCF_003428695.1 Actinomadura logoneensis | reverse complement strand
GCCGGATCCGCGGCCTGCGCGGCGGGCCCCGGCCCGGCCGGCGCGCGGCCGGCGAGCGCTGGGCGCGGTTCGTCGTCCGCCGCCCGCTGGCGGTGCTGCTGCTGTCGGTGGTCGGGCTCGGCGTCCTCGCCCTCCCGGCCCTCGACCTGCGGCTCGGGATGCCCGGCGAGGAGGCGTCGTCGCCGAGCAGCACCCAGTACAAGGCGTACCAGATGGTCTCCGAGGGCTTCGGTCCCGGGTTCAACGGCCCGCTGATGGTCGTCGTCCACGGATCCGGGGACGTGACCAAGGCTGCCGCCGGGCTTTCGGGGCAGTTGAAGGCGATGGACGACGTCGCGACCGTGACCCCGCCGGTGCCCAACCAGCAGCGCGACACCGCGCTGCTGACCGTCGTCCCCAAGAGCGGCCCGAGCACCGAGCAGACCGAGAAGCTGGTCTCCGACATCCGGGACATGAGCGACGGCCTGCGCGCGCGGACCGGGGCCGAGGCGATGGTCACGGGCCAGACCGCGATCGGGATCGACGTGTCGGCCAAGCTCTCCGGGGCCCTCGCGCCCTACCTCGCGCTCGTCGTCGGCCTCGCGTTCATCCTGCTGATGCTCGTGTTCCGGTCGGTCCTGGTGCCGCTGAAGGCGACCCTGGGCTTCCTGCTCACCGTCGCGGCCACGTTCGGCGTGGTGGTCGCGGTGTTCCAGAAGGGCTGGGGCGCGTCGCTGATCGGGGTGGACAGCACCGGGCCGATCATGAGCCTGATGCCGATCTTCCTGATCGGCGTGGTGTTCGGCCTCGCGATGGACTACCAGGTCTTCCTGGTCACCCGGATGCGCGAGGAGTTCGTGCACGGCGCGGCGCCCAGGGACGCGGTCGTGTCCGGGTTCCGGCACGGCGCGCGGGTGGTCACCGCCGCGGCCGTGATCATGATGGCGGTGTTCGCCGGGTTCATCGGCGACGACCAGTCGATGATCAAGCTGATGGGCTTCGCGCTCGCCGCCGGGGTGTTCTTCGACGCGTTCGTCGTCCGGATGACCGTGGTGCCCGCCGTCATGGCCCTGTTCGGGAAGGCCGCCTGGTGGCTGCCGCGCCCCCTCGACCGGATCCTGCCCGACGTGGACGTGGAGGGCGAGAAGCTCCGGCACGTCCTCGGCGACGGCGCCGCCGACACCGCCGGATCCGGCGGCGGCGACGGGGCCGTGTCCTCCGGGCCGCGCGAGCCCGTGACGTCCGGATCGGGAGCGCACCGCGTCCCGCCGGCCGGACCGTCGGGACCGTCGTCCGGCAGATGACCCAGGGCCACCGCCTCGTCGCCCCGAGACGGTGGCCCTTTCTCTCCCCCCCCCGTTTCGCCCGACCCCCAAGGAAGCCCGGACATGAACCTCCTCCAGCAGCCGGTCTGGCGACGCGCGCCCTCACCGCGTCACGGCACGGGGAGGGTCGCGCCGCCGCCGCCGACCGGCTCCGCGGACGCCGCTCCCAGCGCCGCGCCGAAGCCCCCCGGGGAGACCGCGGC
>NZ_QURH01000538.1 GCF_003428695.1 Actinomadura logoneensis | reverse complement strand
GCGAGCGCGGCGCGCCGCTCGGCCGGTCCGCGCTCGCCCGCCCGCTCGCCGAGGGCCCGGGCGAACGGCAGGGTCAGCGGGGAGAACCGGTACCGGCGCGGCGCGGGCGAGGTGAGCAGGCCGGCTTCGACGAGCGCGTCCGCGAGGTCCTCGGCCTCCTCCTCGCCGGTGCCGAACAGGGCGGCGGCGGTGCCGACCGGGATCACCGGCGCGTCCGAGAGCGCGAGCAGCCGTAGCGCGCGGGCGGGGGCGGGGTCGAGCCGGTCGTACACACCGCGCAGGACGGCCTCGACGGACATCCCGCCGGCCCGCAGCTCGGCGAGGCGGTGGCGGTCGTCCGCGAGGCGGGCGAGCAGCCGCTCCGCCGTCCAGCCGGGACGCGCGGCCAGCCGGGACGCGGCGATCCGGACCGCGAGCGGCAGCCGGTCGCACAGCCGCAATACCTCCTCGACGGCGGACCGCTCGGCGGCCGTCCGCGCCTCCCCCGCGACGCGCGCGAACAGTTCCAGGGCGTCGCCGAGGTCCAGCGGGCCGAGGTCGAGGTGCCGGTCCACGGGCAGCGCCGCCGGACGGGCCCGCCCGGTGACCAGGACCGCGCACCCGGCCCCTCCGGGCAGCAGCGGGCGCAGCAGCGCGGCATCGTCGGCGCCGTCCAGGACGACCAGGACCTTCCGGTCGGCGAGCCATGACCGGTAGAGCGCGGCTGCGGCGCCGACGTCGTCCGGCTGGTGCGCGTCGGGGACGCCGAGCCGCCGCAGGAACCCGCGCAGCACGTCACCGGCCTCCACCGCCCCCGCGCCACCATCGCGGACGCCGCTGCCGGGAGTTCCCGGGTGGGGGCCGGAGCCGCCGAGGTCGGCGTACAGGACGCCGTCGGGGAACGCGTTGGACGCGTTGTGCGCGGCCCGCACCGCCAGTGCCGTCTTGCCGGTGCCCGCGCCGCCGGAGAGCGTCACGATGACGGGCGCGCGTCCGCGCCGTCCGTCGCCGCCGGGTCCGGTGAGGGTGGCGAGCAGGGTCGCCAGCTCGCCCGTCCGGCCGACGAAGTCGGGAACGGCGTCCGGCAGCGTCCCGATCGCCTCTGCCTCGGCCGCACCCACACCCGCCGGCTCGGCGTCCGGGGCGGAGCGGAGGATGCGTTGGTGCAGGTCCTGGAGGGCGCGGCTGGGACGGGCGTCCAGTTCGTCGGCGAGGACGCGGCGGACGGTCGCGTACGCCTCCAGGGCTTCGGCGCGGCGGCCACTGCGGTAGAGGGCGAGCATGCGCAGGCCGTGCAGGCGTTCGCGCAGCGGGTGGGCCGCCGTGAGCGCGGCCAGTTCCACGGCCGCCTCCGCGTGGCCCCCGAGGGCCAGGTCCGCGCCGAGCCGCGCCTCCAGCGCCTCCAGGCGGAGCAGCCGGAGGCGTTCGCGGTGCGCCGCCGCGGCCGGTCCGGGCAGGCCGACGAGCGGTTCGCCGCCCCACAGGGCGTCGGCCTCCCGCAGCAGGCGGCGCGCCTCGGCGTGGTC
>NZ_QURH01000535.1 GCF_003428695.1 Actinomadura logoneensis | reverse complement strand
CGACCGCGTCGGCGCAGCGGCGCACGGCCGCGAGGTCGGCGGTGGGCGACTCGGCCCGCACCAGCCCGCCGGTGTCGGCGACCATCTCGGCCGTGCGGGCGCGGGCGGCCGTCAGCAGGTCCGGCACGTCAGCCGACCTTGGGCGTCGCGCGGACGCCGTGGTGGACGTACTGGGACCCGTCGTCGAGGGTGTAGAACGTCACCGGCCACCAGCCGCCGACGCCGGACCGCTGGACGAGGAAGACGCCGGGCTCGAAGGCGCGCAGCGGCTCCTCCTGCAGCCGCTCCTCCTCGGGCAGCATCTCGGCCAGCTCCCCGGTCACCACGGACCGCAGGACCAGGCCGCCGTCGCGTTCGAACACCTCCATCCGGCTGGAGGCGCGCTCGTAGACGCCGACGTAGCGGGACAGGTCGTCGGGGGCGGGGTCGGCGGCAGGCTCGGGCAGCCGGGGCAGCTCGACGTCCGCGAGCTCGGCGAAGATCTCGCCGTAGAGGTCCTGGTAGAGGCTCAGGGTGTCGCCTCCGTTGGTGAGCAGGCACACCGCGAGCCCGGCGTCGGGCAGGACGCGCAGGAAGGCGCTCTGGCCGATGGTGTTGCCGTCGTGGCCGTACATGCGGCGGCCCGACCACTCCATGAGGATCCAGCCCAGTCCCCACGCGTCGCCGAGGGTGTGGGTGTCGGGGAGGGCGACCTGGGCCGCGCGCATCTCCCGGGCGGCGTCCTCCGACAGCAGGCGCGCGCCGTCGGGGGCGAGCCCGCCGTCCAGGTGGAGGCGGGCGAAGGCCAGCACCTCGCGGGGCGTGGAGCAGATCAGGCCCGCCGGCCCCGCCGAGCGCATGAGCGTCCAGTGCGGCGCGACGACCGGGGGCTCGCCGATGTGGCCGGCGGCGGCGCGGTGGCGCAGGACGTCCTCGGGGAGCGTGGCGGTGCGGGTGAGGCCGAGCGGCGCGTAGAGGCGTTCGTGCATCAGCCGGTCCCACTGGACGCCGGTGACGTGTTCGAGGATGCGGCCGGTCAGGGTGAAGCCTGCGTTGCAGTAGGACATGGTCGCGCCGACCGGGTGGTTGGCGCCGACCCCGGCGAGGCGTTCGGCGTACCGCTCCAGGCAGTCGTCGCCGCGTCCGGTGTCGACGAAGAAGTCGCCGTCGATGCCGCTGGTGTGGGACAGCAGGTGCCGCAGGGTGACCCGCTCGGTCAGCTCGGGGGTGCCGAGGCGCAGGCCCGGCAGGACGGAGGTGACCGGGGTGTCCAGCTCCAGGACGCCCTCGTCGACGAGCATCATCGCGACGGTGGCCGTCCACACCTTGGAGATCGAGCCGATCTGCCAGAGCGTGTCGGTGGTGGCCTCGATCCGCGCGCCGGCGTTGGCGAGGCCGGTGGCGGCCTCGGTGACCTCGCCGTCGGCGAGGATGCCGAGGCCGGCCCCGGGTACGCCGTGCCGGGCCGCGAGAGCGGTCAGCCGCTCGGCCCAGTGCGCGGCGTCGACCGGGCGCGTGGCGCCGG
>NZ_QURH01000533.1 GCF_003428695.1 Actinomadura logoneensis | reverse complement strand
GGGCTGCTCGCGCGCGACCCGCGGCGGCGGTGGTCGGCGGAGCAGGTGGCGGCGTGGCTGGCGGGCGGCTCGCCGGAGGTGGCGGACGAGGCGTCGCCGCCGTCCGGGCCGGGACTGCCGTCCGGGCCGGGACTGCCGTTCGACGGGCGGCGGTTCACCGACCGGCGCGAGCTGGCGCGCGCGCTGGTGGAGCGGTGGGACCACGCGGCCGTGTACCTGTTCGGACGCGGCGAGGCCGGGGAGGCGTGGCGGGCGCTGCGGGACTGGCTGGCGGAGATCCCCGACGACGGGCGCATCGAGCTGGTCGACCGCTACCTGACCGCGGACGGCCTGACGGCGGACGCCAAGCTGCTGCACCTGGTCCGCTGGCTCGATCCGGCGCTGCCGCCGCACCACCTGGGACGCCGCGTCACGGCGGACGACCTGCCCGGCCTGGCGGCCCTCGCCGGCGAACCGGGGCATCCCGACCACCGGACGGCGTGCCTGCTCGGCAAGAGCCTGTGGAACGAACGCCTCCTGGACGTCCTCGCCGGGTTCGACGGCGCGCACGAGCTGGCGCGCGTGGACGTCCAGTGGCGGGCGCACGTGGCGGCGTGGAACGACCTGGCGCGCTGGCTGCGCTCGCAGGAGGCGCTGCCGCTGTCGGCGAAGGCGCGCCTGCCCGAGACGGGCGCGGCGGACGCGCCGGTCGCGGGCGAGGTCCCGCCGGACGAGCCGCCGGTCGTGCTGCTGACGCTGCTCGCCCTGGCGGCGCGTCCGGCGGAGACGGCGAGCGCGCTGAAAGCGGCCGTCGCGAAGGACCACGCCGCGGACGTCCCGTGGTTCGCGTGGCTGGTGGACGGGGCCGCCGACGACGATCCGCTGCGGCTGCTGGCGGTCGTCCGGACGCAGCCGGAGGCCGCCGCCGCGGCCGAGGCGCTGCGGCGCGGACGCCGGGCCGAGGAGATCAGGGCCGAGGAGCTGCGCCGCCACTGGGACGAGCGGGAACGGAGCCGCCTGGAGAAGCGGAGCGCGGCCGTCACACGCGCGGTCGGATGGTCGCTGCCGATCCTGGTGTTCTGGCTGGCGGGGAGCGGGCTCATCGCCCAGCTCGCGGGCGGCGGCACCAAGACCGGGCCGTCCGGATGGTTCGTGATGCTCGGCTTCGTGGCCGTCCTCGCGTGGGCGCTGCAGTGCGGCGCCGAGGTGTTCGTGGCGCGCGCGCAGGGCGGCGAGTACCTGCCGCACGGCCCGTGGGCGCTGGTGTCGCGCGCCCTGTCGGCGGGCGGGCGCGGCATGAACAAGATGGGGCGGGCCATGCGCGGCGCGCCGGGCCGGCGGCGCGGGTTCGTGCCGCTGGCTCTGGTGTTCGGCGTCATGTTCGCCCTGCTGCTGATCGCGGTGGCCGCCGCGACCCCGGCGGGGGGGGCTGCTGTGGATGCTGGCGATGCCGGCCGCGGCGGTCGCGCACGCGGTCGCGGCGGGCGTCCGGCTGCACCGCTGGCGCGCCGACC
>NZ_QURH01000537.1 GCF_003428695.1 Actinomadura logoneensis | reverse complement strand
GACGGCCCGGGCGGAGTGGTCCGCCCGGGCCGTCCGCGCCCCCGGTGGCGCGGTCAGGAACGGCCGCGCGACGCCACGTACTCGCGGATGGTGCGGCCGACGTAGTCGGTCATCTCGTCGGTGACACCCGGATAGACGCCGATCCAGAACGTGTGGTCGACGATGGTGTCGCTGTTCTCCAGGCTGCCGACGACCCGGTGCTCCACGTCCCGGTAGGCGGGGTGCCGGAGGATGTTGCCGCTGAACAGCAGCCGGGTCCGGATCTGCTTCTCCTCCAGGTGCCGGACCAGCTCGGTGCGGGTGAACGGCGCGCCGGGGTCGACGGTGATGACGAACCCGAACCAGCTCGGGTTGCTGTCCGGGGTGGGCTCGGGGAGCCGCAGGCCGGGCACGCCGTCCAGCTCGTCCCGCAGCCGCTGCCAGTTCTTGCGCCGGGCCTCGCCGAACGCGGTCAGCCGGTCGAGCTGCGCCAGCCCGAGCGCCGCCTGCAGGTCGGTGGTCTTCAGGTTGTAGCCGATGTGGGAGAACGTGTACTTGTGGTCGTAGCCGAGGGGGAGCGACCCGAGTTCGCAGCTGAACCGCTTGCGGCAGCGGTCGTCCTCGCCGGGCAGGCACCAGCAGTCGCGGCCCCAGTCGCGGTAGGACTGGACGAGCGCCGCCAGCTCCAGGCTCCCGGTGAGGACGCAGCCGCCCTCGCCCATCGCGATGTGGTGCGCCGGATAGAAGCTGACGGTGGCCAGGTCGCCGAACGTCCCGGTCAGTCTGCCCTGGAAGTACGAGCCGACCGCGTCGCAGTTGTCCTCGACGAACCAGAGGCCGTGCTGGTCGGCCAGCTCCTTGATCCCGGCCGCGTCGAACGGGTTGCCGAGCGTGTGCGCGATGATGATCGCCTTGGTCTTCGGCCCGATCGCGGCGGCCACCCGCTCGGGGGTGGTGTTGTAGGTGCCGAGCTCGACGTCCACGAACACCGGGACCAGGCCGTTCTGCACGATCGGGTTCACGGTCGTGGGGAACCCCGCGGCGACGGTGATCACCTCGTCGCCCGGGGCCAGCCGGGTCTCGCCGAGCTCGGGCGCGGTCAGCGCGGACAGCGCGAGCAGGTTCGCCGACGAGCCCGAGTTGACCAGGTGCGCCTTGCGCAGCCCGAAGTGCCGCGCGAACCGCCGCTCGAACCGGGTCGCGGACGGGCCGGCGGCGACCCGCATCTCCAGCGCGGCCTCGACCAGCGCCGTCCGCTCGTCCGCGCCGAACACCGGGCCGGACGACAGCACCGGCGTCCGGCCCTCCTCGAAGCCGTCGTCGCCGGTCTGCTGCTGGTGGTACTCGCGGACGAGGTCGAGGATCCTCGCCTTCAGGTCATCGGTCATGGCAGCTCGTTTCCTTCCGAGGGGGTGAGGCCGGAGGGGGTCGGATCGGCGGGGACGGGATCGGCCCGCCCGCGGTCGGTGGCGGCGCGGTCGGTGGCGGCGCGGCCGGTGGCGGCACGGCCGGCG
>NZ_QURH01000529.1 GCF_003428695.1 Actinomadura logoneensis | reverse complement strand
GGCCCCGTCGCCGCCCGCGGCCACCGGCGTCACCTCGTCCCGCGCGGCGCCGGTCCGGCGGGCGCGCCCGCGCCGCCGCGGGTGGTGGCGAACCCCAGCGCGATCATGCCGAGGCCGAGCAGCAGGTGCAGCCAGTTGTCGGCGGTGTTCACCGGGATGAAGTTGGCCGACCCGTGCTGGTCGATCACCAGCCCGTACAGCCACAGCACCAGGTAGATCACGCCGCCGCCCAGCAGGTACCCCCGGGCGGTGACGGGGTTGCGGGCGAGCGCGATCCCCGCGAGGCCGAACAGCAGGTGGACGATGTTGTGCAGGATCGACACGTTGAAGAGGCCGAGGAGCTTGGCCTCCGACATGTGCCCGGCGAACTTCATCCCGCCGTAGTGGGTGGTGATCCCGGGGATGAACCCCAGGATGCCCACCACCAGGAAGACGGCGCCCACGACGAGCGCGGCCTTCCCGACGAGGGGCAGGGCCCCGAACGATCTGTTCTGCTGGCTCATGATTCGACCCTCGGTTGAGGACGGATGGTGACCGGCGCCCTACCCCGGCGTCGTCCGTCCATACACGGTTTTTCCAGGTCAAAACCACCTCTGGACGCCCTGATGACGACGTGCCGAGGGACTCCCGGAGCCCTGGCCGGCGCGTGCCCGGGCCGTCCGGTGGGCCGACCCCCACCCGCTGGCGGGGGAGCCAGGCCCCCGGCGGCCGGGCGCCCAAGCCCACTGCCCGCGGTGCCCGGAAGGCGAAGACTTCGAAGCGTCCCGACCACACCTCGGACCCCGATGGGAAGACGCGACATGAACACCTCCCTCGCCCGCCGACTCACCGGAGCGGCCGGACTCGCCGCCGCGGCGGCGCTCATCCTCGAAGTCCCGCTCTACTTCTTCTACTCGGGCGCGCCGCCCGCCTCCAACGTCCTGAGCCGGCTGCTCATCGGCGTCCTCGGGCTCGGGTTCGTCCTCGCCTTCGCGATGGCGTTCCGCGAACTCGTCCTCCAGGCCGATCCGCGGAACGCCTGGATCGGCCGGTTCGCCGGAGGCGCCGGCCTCGCCTACGGCGTCGTCACGCTGGTCTCGTCCGGGCTGGAGGCCGGCGCGGTGATCGCGTCCGACCGTCCGATCGACCCCACCGTCACGGTGGACGGCACCTACATCCTCTACGGCACCATCGGCCGGATGCTCCTGGCGATGTTCCTCGGGTCGGTCGGCGTCGCCATCCTGCGCACGTCGGTCCTGCCGCGCTGGGCGGGCCTGCTCACCTGCGCCCTGGCGCTGGTCAACCTGGCCTTCATGCCGTCGCTGTTCTTCGGCAACACCCCCGCGCACTTCTACGCGGCCAACGGCTGGGGCACCACCGCCCTCATGGGCGCTGTCTTCAGCTGGTGGCTCCTGGGCGTCGCGATCGCCCTGCTCCGCCGCCCGAAGACGGTGACGAACTGAGCCCGGCCCGCGCCCCCGAGCGCCCCGCCGTCCCCCGGCGGGGCGCTCGGG
>NZ_QURH01000530.1 GCF_003428695.1 Actinomadura logoneensis | reverse complement strand
CGCGCCGCGGTTCCGGCGGGGACGCCGTCCAGGCGCCGCCGCCCCCCTCGCGACGCGTCCCACGCGCCGCGTCCCCCGGCAGGCCCGGCCCGCCCGTGCGCACGCGAACGGCGTGCATGGCGCTGAGAGCGCGCCACGGCGGATTCCTTGACCCGGCCCTGCCCGAGCGTGGCCCTTCCCAAGGGCCCGCCCACCCACAACATCACGCCGCTCGCCCGCACGCGGGACATCAGGGTCCCGTCGTCCGGCCTCATGACGCCTCTGGGGCGAGCAGGCAACGCCGAGTCCGCGCGCTGGCGCGGAGCCGGGGACCCACAGCGTCGGCCCGTCCGGGCATCCGGACGGCGCGACCGCGGCGCACGGGGTGAATCGGCGGTCCCAGCCCCCAGTTCAAGGCCCGTACGGGCCTGGTGAGGGATCCGCCGTAGGGCTGCTTCCACGTCCGAACCCGACAGCTAACCCGGTAGGCGTCTGGAAGAAGGAGACAACCCCTGTCCAGCAACGCTGTCAGCAGCAAAGCACGCCCTGTGCGGATCCTGGGCGGCCTCGCGGTCGCCACGGCCGTCGCGACGCCCGTCGTGCTGGCCGGTCCGGCTCCCGCCCGGGCGGCGACCGCCAAGCCCGTGGGCGTGGTGGTCAAGCAGGCCAAGCACAAGACCTGGGCCGAGCGCCAGAGGCTCGCCCGGAAGGCGCTCAAGTACGCCGCCTCCAAGAAGGGCAAGCCGTACCGCTACGGCGCGGCCGGCCCGAACGCCTTCGACTGCTCCGGACTGGTCCAATGGTCCTACCGGAAGGCCGGTGTGAAGCTCCCCCGCGTCACCGGCGCGCAGTATCGTTCGGTAAAGAACAAGGTTGCCTGGAACAAACTCGCCCCCGGAGACCTTGTGTTCTTCAACGGCAAGGGTCATGTAGGCATCATCTACAAGAAAAAGGGCCGTACGCTCTACATGATCCACTCGCCCCACTCCGGCGACCACGTCCGGGTGGCCAAGCTGAACAGCTACCGCAAGAAGACTTTCGCGGGCGCCGTGCGTCCCTACTAGACGCGGGTCCGCAGGGCCCGGCGGGAACAGCATGATCACCGCCGGGCCCTCCTTCCCCGCTCGCCCTCCAGTGCGAGCCGTCCCCTGAGCGGGACCGTCCATATCCAGTAACGGACGCCTCATCGAGGACGTCCGCCGCCGAGTCCGCTCCCGACGCCGACGCGCGTCCAGTGGAGCCGGGGACCCACCTACACCGGGGTGAATCGGCCTCCCAGAGGCCGTAGGGCAGCTTCCACGCCCGAACCCGACAGCTAACCCGGTAGGCGGCATGGAAGCCGAGGAGAAAACCCTTGAACGCCACGCGTACCAGCAAGCTTCAGCCTGTCTTCCAGTCGCTGCGCACCACCAGCGCCCTCGTCGCCGCGACCGCCGCGCACGCCTCCACGATCGCCCCGCACGACGCCAGGCCGCAGGCCGCGTCCATGCGGATCAGCGAGG
>NZ_QURH01000531.1 GCF_003428695.1 Actinomadura logoneensis | reverse complement strand
GCCCGCGCCCGGCCGCCTGGGAGGAGGCGGCTCGGACGCGGGCCGTGCGGCCGGGGCGCGCGTCAGGCGAGGACGGACTCCAGCGACACGTGCTTCATCCCGTGCGCCTCGGCGACGTGCTCGTACACCAGGCTGCCGGCGTGCGTGTTGAGGCCGAGCGCGAGCGCGCGGTCGGCGAGCAGCGCGTCCTTCCAGCCCTTGTTCGCGATCGCGACCGCGTAGGGGAGCGTCACGTTGGTGAGGGCGTAGGTGGACGTGTTCGGCACCGACCCCGGCATGTTCGCCACGCAGTAGAAGACCGAGTCGTGCACCTTGAAGGTGGGGTCGGCGTGGGTGGTCGGACGGGAGTCCTCGAAGCAGCCGCCCTGGTCGATCGCGATGTCGACCAGCACCGAACCGGGCTTCATGTGCGCGACCAGCTCGTTGGAGACCAGCTTGGGGGCCTTGGCGCCGGGGATCAGCACCGCGCCGATCACCAGGTCGGCGGCGCGGCACTCCTGCTCGATCGTGAACGCGTTGGAGACCAGCGTCTTCAGCCGGCCCTGGTAGATCGCGTCGATGTGCCGGAGCCGGTCGACGCTGACGTCGAGGATGGTGACGTCCGCGCCCATGCCGACCGCGATCTGCGCCGCGTTCAGCCCGGACACGCCGCCGCCGATGACGACGACCTTCGCCGGGGCGACGCCCGGGACGCCGCCGGGCAGCACGCCGCGACCGCCGTTGAAGCGCATGAGGTTGTAGGCGCCGACCTGCGGCGCGAGGCGGCCCGCGACCTCCGACATCGGGGCGAGCAGCGGCAGCGAGCGGTCCGGGAGCTGGACGGTCTCGTAGGCGATCGCGGTGACGCCCGCCGACAGCAGCGCGTCGGTGCACTCGCGGGACGCGGCGAGGTGCAGGTAGGTGAAGAGGGTCTGGCCCGAGCGCATCCGGTGGTACTCGGCGGCGATCGGCTCCTTGACCTTGAGGATCAGGTCGCCCTCGGCCCAGACCTCGTCGGCGCTCTCCAGGATCTTGGCCCCGGCCGAGGTGTAGTCGTCGTCGAGGATGGCCGAGCCCTCGCCGGCGCCGCGCTCGACGAAGACCTCGTGCCCGTGCCGCGTCAGCTCGTGCACCCCTGCGGGGGTGATCGCGACCCGGTACTCATGGTTCTTGATCTCGCGGGGAACGCCGACCTTCATAGTGTCCTCCGTCAACGTTGACAGGTTGTGACCAGCTGGTACGCCTCAAGGGTGAGGGCACCCCGCACCCCCGTGCCACGCGCACTCTGTATGGTCATTCCCGAATCAGCTGACAGTATGTAAACGGCAACGGCAAGGATCACGACACGCTTCCCACCGGTCCCCGCCGCCGCGTTCCGACGCTCCCACCAGCGTGTACCGACGGCTCGCGCGACCGCGCCCGGACGGCTCGCGCGACCGCGCCCGGACGGCTCGCGCGACGGCGCCCGGAGGGCCCACGCCGCCGCGTCGCGACGGTTCAG
>NZ_QURH01000534.1 GCF_003428695.1 Actinomadura logoneensis | reverse complement strand
CGCGCGGCGCGCGGTCGCGCAGCCAGCACCAGCGCCGCCGCCGCATCGTCCAGGCCGCCGCGGCGCTGGCGTCGCGCGGCGGCGTCGAGGCGATGCAGATGCGCACGGTCGCCGAGCGGGCGGGGGTCGCGCTCGGCACCCTCTACCGCTACTTCCCGTCCAAGATGGACCTGGTCGTCGCGGTCGTCAGCGAGGAGCTCGACCTCCTCGAAGGCAGCATCGAGCGCCGTCCGCCCCGCACCGAGGCCGCGCACCGGCGCGCCGTGGACGTCCTCATGCGCGCGACGCGCGGCCTGATGCGCGAGCCGGAACTCGCCGAGGCGCTGATCCGCTCCCTGCTGCTCTCCGACGTCAAGACCGACTTCGGCGACCGCATGACCGGGCTGCTGCTGCGCGCGGCGGTCGGCCGCGACGTCGCCGTCCCGGCGGGCGACCGCCGCCGCGTGCTCGCCAAGGCCCTGGCCAGCGTCTGGACGATGGAGATGATCGAGATGCTGCGCGGCCACGCCACCGCCGACGAGATCCAGGCCCGCCTCGACGTCGCCGCCGCGCGCCTCCTGCACGACTTCTGACCGGTCCGGCCGGCCGCCCCGGCCGGTCGCCCCGGCCGGACCGACCGCGCCCGGCCGCCCTAGCCGGGCAGCTGCCCCGGCTCGTCCACGATCCCCGCACGGATCCGGACGGAGGCGAGCAGCACGGTGCCCGCCGGGAGCACGACCGTCCCGGTGTCGCGGTGCCGCGTCATCGGCTTCAGCGCGATCGTCCGGGAACCCAGATAGGCGTAGGTGGACGGGTCGAGCAGGAGATCGGAGCGGAACCTTTCCTCGAAGCTCCAGTTGAGCTGGATGGCGGGCCTGCCCACCGGGTCCTTCGCCGCGGTGTCGACCTTCGCGCTCGGCACCTTCTTCAGCGCCCTGTAGATCGCGCTCTGGACGGCGGGCGGCGGTGTGCTCTGCTCCAGAATCCGGATCAGGGAGGACTGGACCGTTCGCCAGCGGTACATGGGCGGGAGAGCACGCGCGGGACCGGGCCGGCGGGGGCTCAGCGAGGCGATCAACGCATCCGGGTCGGTCGGCAGCCTCGCGATCTCGGCGTAGGTCTTGTCCGTCGACTGAACCAGGGCGGGAAACCGCTGGACCTGCACTTTCTTGGCCTTGGCGTCCCACGTGGCCCACTGGGTGCCGTCCACCCTGGCCCAGCTTCGGAAGACATCCGGGAGGCGGAACTTGCCGCTGCTGATCTCGTCCGCGACGCTCTTGTCCTCGGTCATCACCCACTGGTCGGGGCGAGGGGGCGTGAACGGGCGGCGTTCGGCGGCGAGCGCCGCACGGTCCAGCACGGTGTACGCGCTGACGAGGCGCGCCCGGCCGCCGCTCCGGTGCCCGGACGACGGCACGGCCGCGAAGGCGGCCACCGCGGCGGCCGAGGCGCCCACCGCCACCAACCCGAACGTCCACCGGCGCCGTCCCCGGCGCGCGG
>NZ_QURH01000528.1 GCF_003428695.1 Actinomadura logoneensis | reverse complement strand
GGAGCGCGACCCGCGCGGGACGGGCCGGATCGCCAGCGACTTCGGTCCGCTGGCGCGGCGCGTCCGCGAGGCGGGCCTGCTGGAGCGGCGCCGCGGCTACTACGCGCGGGCGGTGACGCTGAACCTGGCCGCGACGGCCGCGCTGTGGGCGGCGGTCGCGTGGTGGGGGCGTCCTGGTGGGCGGTGCTGCTGGCGGTGCCGCTCGCGCTGGTGTCCACCCGGCGCGCGTTCCTCGGGCACGACGCCGGGCACCGGCAGATCGCGGCGTCCCCGCGCGTCAACCGCCTGCTGGGGCTCGTGCTGGGGAACCTCGGGCTCGGGCTCGGCTACGGCTGGTGGAACGACAAGCACAACCGGCACCACGCCAACCCCAACCACGTCGGCAAGGACCCCGACGTCGGCGAGGGCGTGCTGGCGTGGACGCGCGAGCAGGCCGCGCGCCGCCGCGGCCCCGGCGCGTGGGTGATCGCGCACCAGGCGTGGCTGTTCTTCCCGCTGCTGCTCCTGGAGGGCGTGAACCTGCAGGTCAACAGCGTCCTGTACCTGCGGGGGAGGGCGCGCCGCGAGCAGCTCACCGAGGGGCTGCTGCTGGCCGGGCACCTGGCCGCCTATCTGGGGCTGGCGTTCACGCTGCTGACGCCCGGCAAGGCGGTGCTGTTCCTGGCCGTCCACCAGGGCCTGTTCGGGCTGCACCTGGGGTCGGCGTTCGCGCACAACCACAAGGGGATGGCCATGCCCGGGCCGGACGACCGCTGGGACCACCTGCGGCGGCAGGTCCTCACCTCCCGCAACGTGCGCGGCGGGCCCGTCGCCGACTACCTGCTCGGCGGCCTGAACTACCAGATCGAGCACCACCTGTTCCCCAGCGTCGCCCGCCCCCACCTGCGGCGCCTGCAGCCGCTGGTCCGCGAGCACTGCGCCCGCGTCGGACTGCCCTACGCCGAGACCGGCGCGTACGCCTCCTACCGCCAGGCGCTGGCCCACATGAACGAGGTCGGCGCGCCCCTGCGCGACTGACCCCCGCCACCCGCACCGCCGGGCGGCGCTACCGGACCGGGTGGGGCCGCTTCGGGGTCGGCCCGCGCCCTATCCTTGCGGGGACATGCCTGAAGGACACACCATCCACCGCCTGGCCGCCGAGCACCAGCGGGTGTTCGGCGGTCGCGCCGTCACCGCCGCAAGCCCCCAGGGACGGTTCGCCGACGGCGCCCGGCTCATCACCGGCCGGACGCTGGAACGCGCCGACGCCTACGGCAAGCACCTGCTGCTGGGTTTCGGCGGCGAGCTCACCGTCCACGTCCACCTGGGGATCTACGGCAAGTACACCATCGCGGGCGGGCCGCCGCCCGCGCCGTGGGGCGCCGTCCGGCTCCGCCTGACCGCCGACGGCGGGTACGCCGACCTGCGCGGCCCCAACGCCTGCGAGATCCTCGACCCCGGCGCCGTGGCCCGGCTGCGCGACCGCCTCGGCCCCGAC
>NZ_QURH01000527.1 GCF_003428695.1 Actinomadura logoneensis | reverse complement strand
GCGCAGCCGGCCCGGGACCGGGGCGCCGCCGGTGGCACGGCGGCGGGCGGCGGCCTCGGCGTAGCCGGGGTCGGCGAGCCTGCCCTCGAAGAGGTCGGCCAGCAGGGACATGGACGCGTCGGGGCGGCGCCACCGTCCCGGTGGGCCGCCCGCGTCCCGCTCGTCCCGCTCGTCCCGCTCGCTCACGGCCCCATCATGGCAAGGACCGCCAAATCGGCGGGACGGCCCGCCGCTCGGGCGCGCTCCGCCGCCGTCCGGTCACGGGGAGGCGACCGCCGTGCGGGACCGCTCCAGGCCGAGCCTGACGGCCGCGCCGGCCAGCACCGAGCCCATCACGTACCGCTGGACGCGCTGCCAGGCGGGCCGCCGGGTGAGGAACGACGACACCGCGCTCGCGCTCAGCACCCAGATCCCGTTCACGGTCAGCGCCACGGCGATCTGGACGAGCGCGAGGACGAGGCTCTGCAGCCACAGGTGCCCGCGCGCCGGGTCGGTGAACTGCGGCAGCAGCGACACGTACACGATGGCGATCTTCGGGTTGAGCAGGTTGGTGACCAGGCCCATGGCGAACAGCCGGCGCGGCCCGTCCGGGGGGAGCTCGCGCGGCGCGAACGGGGTCGCCCCGCCGGGCCGGACGGCCTGCCAGGCGAGCCACAGCAGGTAGCCGACCCCGGCGACCTTGATCGCGGTGTAGAGGACGGGGACGACCGCGAACACGGCGGTGAGCCCGGCGGTCGCGGCGACGGCGTAGACCGCGAACCCGGCCGCGACGCCGCCCAGCGAGACGAATCCGGCGCGGCGGCCCTGGACGATCGTCCGGGACACCAGGTACATCATGTTCGGCCCGGGCAGCAGCACCATGCCGAACGCCACGACGGCGATGCCCGCGACGGCGGTCAGAGAGACCATCGCACCTCATCCTTCGGGAAAAGCGGCGGAGAGGTCACCAACCCTAGGAATCCTCCACACCTCGGTGCAATACTCCGGTTTGTACTCGGTGCAATGTGAGGCGCGAATGCCCAACCTCCCCGACCCACCGCCCCCGCTCGGCGCAACTCGCCCTCGGAACGCGACCGTTGATTTCCGGGGGGTGGCGGATTCGGTTGCGGCGGAGATCGCGGACGGGCGGTTGCGGGCCGGGGACCGGCTGCCCCCGCAGCGGCGGTTCGCCCGGGAGCGCGGCATCGCTCCGTCCACGGCGGCCCGCGTGTACCGCGAGCTGGCGCGCCGCGGACTCGTCGTCGGGGAGGTCGGGCGCGGCACCTTCGTGCGGTCGGGGCCGCCCTCGGGTGGCGCCCCCGCGCTGCTCGAGCCGTCCGGGGCGCCGGTGGACCTGGAGCTGACCTATCCCGAGACGGACGGCCAGCCCGCTCTGCTGGCGGACGGGCTGGCGCGGCTGGGCCGCCCGGACGTGCTGGCCGCGGCGCTGCGCCCGGTCGGGCCGTCCGGGACGGCGGCGGCGCGCCG
>NZ_QURH01000524.1 GCF_003428695.1 Actinomadura logoneensis | reverse complement strand
GGCCGGGCAGGTCCGCGCCGGGCTGGACGCGAGCGCGTCCGGCGGCGCGCCGGCCGTGCGGGTGCTCGGCCGGGTGGACCTGCCGTCCGGCGGCGAGCAGTCCGCGCACCTGGGGGCCCTCGCCGCCGCGCAGGGCACGGTCTGGGTCACCGGGACGCAGGGCCCGCTCGGCAAGGCGGGCTCGCCGACCGGGATCGTCCTGCGCTACCGGGACGGACGCCTCACCCGCCTGGACGCGCCGTTCCCCCAGGGCCACAGCGAGGGCGGCGACATCGCGGCGGCCGGCGGCCGGGCATGGACGCTCGCGACCGACCGGGACGCCACCGCGCTGTTCGGCACCGACGGCCGCACCTGGGAGCGGGACGCCCGGCCGGCCCGCGGCGGACTCACTCCCTACGCGGTCGCCGCCACCGGCGACCGCGACGTGTGGGTCGCCGCGACCGCGCCGGGGACGCACGACGCCAAGGCGATCCCGGCCCTGCTGCACTACGACGGCACCACCTGGCGGAAGAGGGACAAGGGCGTCGGAGGAGACCGCAGGCTGAACCTGTTCGCCCTCACCGCCCGCGCCGCCGACGACGTGTGGGTGGCCGGTGAGCGTTCGCTCGGCGGCGGGAAGCTGGACGCCACCCCGTTCCTCGCCCGCTGGGACGGCCGCGCCTGGCACCGCCAGAGCACACCCGTCCGCCTCGGCTACGTCCGCGCCGTCGCCCCGGTGAGTCGGACGGACGCCTGGGCCGTCGGCGGCACCGGATGCTCCTGCTCGTCCACGGCCGGGCCGCTCGTCCTGCGCCGCGACGGCGCCTCCTGGCGGCGGGCCGCGACGGCCGGGCTCCGGCGCGCGCTCGGCTCGGTCGTCCCGGACGGACGCGGCGGCCTCTGGGCGGCCGAGGACGGCGGACGGCTCGTCCACTTCGACGGCCACCGGTGGCGGGCCGCCGCTCTCCCCGGCTCGGCGGAGGCCACCGCCGTCGCCCGCGACGCCCGGACCGGCCGGATCTACGCGATCGCGGACGAGCCCGAGCGGAACGCGCGCGTCACGGCCCTCCTCCTCGCCCTCGGCTGACGCCCGGCACGGTACGGCACGGCCGAGGCCGCGCCGCCCGCGCCGCGCCGCGCTGTACGCGTCCCGGGTCGTCGGTCGTGCGGTCAGACCGCCACGTCCACCTCGGCCCGGGGAAGAGCCTCCTCGTAGCGGCGGACGACCAGCTCGGCGACCTCGGGGGCGTCGCCGAGCGCGGCCGAGACCGCCGCCGCGCCCGCCGCCAGCGACGCGTCCCGCACCTTGTCGGTGAAGAAGCCGGGCGCCAGGAAGTACGACGCCACGACGACGCGGGGCGCGCCCGCGTCCCGCAGCGCCGCGACCGCCTCACCCGGCGACGGACGGGCCGCCGACGCGTACGCGGGGACGACGCCGCGCCAGCCGCGCGCCCGCCACGACCTC
>NZ_QURH01000532.1 GCF_003428695.1 Actinomadura logoneensis | reverse complement strand
TGCTGCGCCCGCGGCTGGCGAAGGCGGCGGCGCTCCCGCCGGACGACCGGGCGCTGCGCCGGGCCGCCATGCTCGACCGGCTCGCCGGATGCGCCCGTCCCCCGCGCGGGGCGCGCTTCGAACCCGTCCGGTTCGACGGCTTCGGGGCCGAGTGGACGCACGGCCCCGGCGTCGGACGCAGCCGCGACAAGGCCATCCTGTACCTGCACGGCGGCGGATGGGTGAGCTGCGGCCTCAACACGCACCGCCGCATGGTGTCCCGGTTCAGCGCCGCCGCCGGCGTCCCGGCGCTGTCGGTCGACTACCGGATGATCCCGGCCGTCCCGTTCGAGGAGGAGGTCGAGGACTGCCTGACCGCCTACCGGAGCCTGCTGGACGACCGGGACGCCTCCGACATCGTCATCATGGGCGACTCGGCCGGCGGCTACCTGACCTTCGCCACCGCGCTGCGCGCCCGCGAGGACGGCCTGCCCCTCCCCGCCGCGCTCGTCGCCCTGTCCCCCATGCTCGACATGGACCTCCAGGACAAGCTCGCGCACGCGAACATGAGGCTCGACCCGTCCGCGCCCGGGCCGCTCCTGGAGTGGCTGGTGCGCAGCTTCCTCGGCCATCTGGACCTCACCGACCCGAAGGTCTCGCCGATCCGCGCCGACCTCGCCGGGCTGCCGCCCGTCCTGCTGACGGCGGGCTCGACCGAGCTGCTGTACTGCGACGCCGAGACGATGGCCCGGCGGCTCGTCCGGGCGGGCGTCCCGACGACGCTGCAGGTCTGGGACCGCCAGCTGCACGTCTTCCAGATGTTCGGCCCGCTGCTGCCCGAGTCGCGCGCGGCGATCGTCGGCATGGGCGCGTTCGTCCGCCGCGCGCTGGCGGGCGCGGTTGACCTCAACACGAGTTGAGGTCCTAGCGTCGGAGGCATGACGAGCACACCCTTCACCCCGGCCGAGCGCTCCTACCTCGCGACACAGAACCTCGGCAGGTTCGCCACCGTCGGCCCGGACGGGACGCCCCACGTCCGTCCGGTGGGGTTCCGCCTGAACGACGACGGCACCATCGACATCGGCGGCCCCGACAACGCAGCCAGCCGCAAGTACCGCAACGCCCAGGCCCACCCCGAGGTGTCGTTCCTGGTGGACGACATGACCTCCCCCGACGACCCGGACGCCGTCCGCCCGGGCTGGGGCCGGGGCGTCGAGATCCGGGGCCGCGCGGAGTTCGTGAAGGGCGAGATGCACATCGGCAAGGGCTTCTTCAGCGACGACCTGATCCGCATCCACCCCAAGCGCATCATCAGCTGGCACATCGACCCGCAGAACCCTGCCGGCACCTCCCGCACGGTCGCCTAGACGAGTAGTTCCGAAGTTAGTGGTCGTAGGCGATCAGTGATCGTGTGGTGGGTTGTCCGGTGCGGTGGTTGTGCCAGA
>NZ_QURH01000525.1 GCF_003428695.1 Actinomadura logoneensis | reverse complement strand
CCGAGCCGAGCCGCGCGTCCGAGTCGGGCCGCGCGTGCGGTCCGTTACGTCCCGTGCGTGCGGTCCGGACGCCCGGCCTGCGACGTCGTGTGAAGGCCGCACCCCGCAGCGGGGTGCGGCCTTCGCGGTTCTAGCCTTGTCCGCATGCAGGACGCCTTCCCGGAATCCCCCCAGGACGTCGTGGCCCGCCGCGCCGCGTCCTTCGGCTCCAACGCCGCCGAGCGCCCCGACTACCCCCTCGCGGCCGTCCGGTGGGTCCTGGACCGCCTGACCCGCCGTCCGGCCCGTGTGCTCGACCTGGCGGCCGGGACGGGCAAGCTGACCGGCGTGCTGCGGGCCGCGGGCATCCCGGCGGAGGCGATCACCGCCGTGGAGCCGGATCCGGCGATGCTGGCCGAGCTGCGCCGCGCCCATCCCGGGGTGACCGCGCTGGAGGGCACCGCCGAGCGGATCCCCCTGCCGGACGGGGCGGTCGACGCCGTCCTGGTCGGGCAGGCCATGCACTGGTTCGACATGGACCGCGCCTACCCCGAGATGCACCGCGTCCTGGCGTCCGGCGGCGTCCTGGGCGGCTTCTGGAACCTGGACGACGACGCCGTGCCGTGGGTGGCGGAGATGAAGCGGATCGCCCGCAGCACCGTCACGGCCACCCGGTGGCGCCCCAAGACGCTGCCCGACCACCCGCTGTTCCCGCACCTGGAGCGGACCGAGTTCCCGCACGTCCAGCGCCGCACGGCCGAGTCGATGGCGGCGACGATCGGCACTCACTCGCACGTCCTGATCATGGACGAGCCGGCCCGCCGGGATCTGCTGGAGCGCGTCGTCGCCCACCTGCGCGCCACCCCGGAGACCGCCGACGGCGACTTCGACCTCCCGCTGATCACCCTGGCCGTCCGCGCCGTCGCCGCCTGACGAACGGGACGGCGCGCCGGCTCGCACGGGCCGAGCGGCACGCGCGTACTCCGAACGATGTAGGCGGGACCGGCCTCGCGGAGGGGCGCGGGCGCCCGGGGATGGTGCTGGGATGGGGGAGTGCTTCGCTTCACCACCCGGCAGGACGCCCTGCTCGCGGCGCTGGCCTTCGCGGGCGGCGTGCTGCTGCTGTACGCCCACGGGTACGTCCGGTGGTCCGAGCACGGCTGGAGCGCGCCGGTGCCGCTGCGGGCCGTCCCGCTCGCGGTGATGTGCGCCGGGATGCTGTTCCGCCGGACGGCGCCCATGACCGGCCTGGCGGTCTCCTCGGTGGGCAACGCCGCCGAGCTGCTGCTCGGGCCCGGCCTGGGCGGCGCGATCGTCTACACCGACGCCCTGTACGCGGCGACGCTGTACGGGCCGCGCGCCGCCGTGCGCTGGCTGCTGGGCGCGGCGGTCGGCGGGTCGCTGGCGGTGGCGGCCGGCGCCGCGCT
>NZ_QURH01000523.1 GCF_003428695.1 Actinomadura logoneensis | reverse complement strand
CCGCGGCGACCGCGCCCTCGACGCTCTCCCGGGCCGCGCGGGCGGCGCCCGCGGGGACGCCGGCGGGCAGCCCGCCGTCGATCTTGTCGCGGTAGACGGCGGTGGCGACGCTGCCGAGCGCGGCGATGCCGAACGCGACGCCGAACTCGCTGCCGGTCTGCATCACCGCCGACGCCGACCCGACCCGCTCCGGCGGGACCGAGCTCACCGCCATCCCGGTGACCAGGCCGAGCGGGATGCCGACGCCGAGCAGGACGATCCCGAACCCGAGCAGCAGCACCGGCCGCCCGCCGCTCGCCGCGACCTGCGTCAGCACCAGGTAGCCCGCGAACGCGATGGCCATCCCGCCCGCGATCACGTAGGCCGGACGGATCTTCTGCGCCAGGCCGGGGCCGAGCATCAGCCCGACGACCAGCCCGAGCGTCGGCGGGAGCTGCCACAGGCCGGTTCCCAGCGGGGACAGCCCGTCCACCGTCTGCAGGTGCAGCGTCACCATCAGCGAGCTGCCGCCCTGCACGCCGCCGCCGAGCAGCCCGAACACCACGGCGGTGGCGTAGACGGGGTTGCGGAACAGCGACGGGTCGAGCATCGGGTCGCGCAGCGACCGCTGCCGCAGCAGGAACGAGGCGAACGCGACCAGCCCCACGACCAGCGCGGCGACCGGAAGCGTGTGCCAGCCGTCCTTGGCGAGCTCCTTCAGCCCGTAGATCACCGGCAGGACGCCCACCAGCGACAGCACGACGCTCGCCGGGTCCAGCGGGCCGCGCTCGGGGTTGCGGTTCTCCGGCAGCAGCCGGGGCCCGGTGACGAGCAGCAGCAGCATCACCGGGACGCCGATCAGGAAGACCGACCCCCACCAGAAGAACCGCAGCAGGACGCCGCCGATGACCGGCCCGATCAGCAGCCCGCCCATGAAGCAGCTCATCCAGGAGGCGATCGCCATGCCGCGCTGCGCGGGGTCGGTGAACATCCGGCTGATCAGCCCGAGCCCGCACGGCATGACGGTCGCCGCCGCGACGCCCATCAGCGCGCGGGCGGTGAACAGCATCCAGAACGAGTCGGAGAACGCGGCGACGACCGACACGACGCCGAACAGCGCCGCGCCGGACAGCAGCAGCCTGCGCTGCCCGATCCGGTCCCCGAGGCTGCCCATCGTGATGAGGAAGCCGGCGGTCATGAAGCCGTAGATGTCGACGATCCAGAGCTGCTGGATGTTGTTGGCGTGCAGCGACGTGCTCAGCCGGGGCAGCGCCAGGTAGAGGACGCTGAGGTCCAGCGACATCAGCAGCGCGGCCAGGGCGAGGACGGCGAGCCCGGCGAACTCCCGGCGGCCGGCGGGCGGCCCCGGGGGCGCCTGCGGCCCGGCCGGACCGGCGCCGGCCTGAGAGGCACCGGCTTGAGAGG
>NZ_QURH01000526.1 GCF_003428695.1 Actinomadura logoneensis | reverse complement strand
CGCTCGGCGGCGTCGTGGCCGCCGGTGGCCAGGCCGGCGCGGACGCGGCCCACACCGAACATGATCGCGGCGGTGAGCAGCAGCGCGACGAGGACGGCGAGGCCGCCGTGCGCCGCGCGGGGCAGCCCGCGGCGCTCACGCGACTTGCGATGGCGTGCCATGGACTCGGTCGGACTCCGATCCACCCGTTCCGGGGGTTGCGGGGACGTCGGGGGTAGTGGGGACAAGGGGGGACGCTCAGGACGATCTCGGTGTCAAGCTATCCGGAGCGCATGGATAAGGTTCAATCATGCGATCGTGGCCCGCTCCAGAAGTACCCAGTCTCCCCGATCTCGGCCTGGCCGGCGCGTCCGGGCCGCTGCGGCTGCACGACACCGGCACGGGGGAGGCGAGGCCCACCGCCCAGGGGCCGACCGCGCGGATGTACGTCTGCGGGATCACCCCCTACGACGCCACGCACCTGGGCCACGCCAACACCTACCTCGCGTTCGACCTGGTGAACCGGGTGTGGCGGGACCAGGGCCGCCGGGTCCACTACGTGCAGAATGCCACCGACGTGGACGATCCGCTGCTGGAACGCGCCGAGCGGGACGGGCTGGACTGGCGGGAGCTGGCCGACCGGGAGATCGAGCTGTTCCGCGAGGACATGGCGGCGCTGCGGGTCCTGCCTCCCGACCAGTACATCGGCGCGGTCGAGGCGATCCCGCTCGTGGTGAAGATGATCGAGGAGCTGCGGGCCCGCGACGCGGTGTACGAGGTGGACGGCGACCTGTACTTCCCGGTCGCGTCCGACGCCGGGTTCGGCGAGGTCAGCCGGCTCACCCGGGACCAGATGCGGCCGCTGTTCGCCGAGCGCGGCGGCGACCCGGACCGGGCGGGCAAGCGCGACCCGCTGGACGCGCTGGTGTGGCTGGCGCAGCGTCCGGGCGAGCCGGGCTGGGACTCGCCGTTCGGCAAGGGCCGCCCGGGCTGGCACATCGAGTGCTCGGCGATCTCCGTCGAGCACCTCGGCATGGCGTTCGACGTGGAGGGCGGCGGTTCGGACCTGGCGTTCCCGCACCACGAGATGGGCGCCGCGCACGCGCAGGTCGCGACGGGCGAGCGCCCGCACGCGCGCGCGTACGTGCACGCGGGCATGGTCGGCCTGGACGGCGAGAAGATGTCCAAGTCGCGCGGCAACCTGGTGTTCGTGTCGAAGCTGCGGCGGTCCGGCGCCGACCCGATGGCGATCCGGCTGGCGCTGCTCGCGCACCACTACCGCGCCGACTGGGAGTGGACGGCCGCGCAGCTCGACGCCGCCGCCGAGCGCCTGGAGCGCTGGCGCGCCGCCGTCGCCGCCCCGTCCGGGCCGGACGCGGCGGGCGTGCTGGAGACCGTCCGGGAGCGGCTCGACGACGACCTGG
>NZ_QURH01000520.1 GCF_003428695.1 Actinomadura logoneensis | reverse complement strand
GGTCGGCGGGGGCGCCGGGCGGGCGGTCCGCCGCGCCGCCAACGCGCAGGGGGCCGGACGCAGCGGCCTCGGCGCGCTGATCGAGGCGGCGGCGGTCAACTCGGCCGGGGACGCCCTGGTCGCCGTCGCGCTCGCCGGAACGCTGTTCTTCAGCCTGGACGTGAACCGGGCGCGCGGCGAGGTGGCGCTCTACCTGCTGGTGACGATGGCGCCGTTCGCGCTGGTCGCGCCGCTGATCGGCCCCGCCCTGGACCGGATGCGGCACGTCCGCCGGTACGCGCTGGCCGCCTCGATGGCCGGGCGCGGGCTGCTCTGCTGGGCGATGGCGGGCGCGGTCCCGCACGGCGACGAGGTGACGCTCCTGCCCGCCGCGCTGGGCGTCCTGGTGCTCTCGAAGGCGTTCGGGGTGCTGCGGGCGGCGGTCACCCCGCGCGTCCTGCCGGACCGGGTCACCCTGGTCACGGCCAACGCGCGGCTGTCGTTCGCGGGCCTGCTGGCGGCGGCGGTCGCGGCCCCGCTCGGCGGCGGCGTCAGCCTGCTGGTCGGCGCGGACTGGCTGCTCCGGCTCGCCCCGCTGGTCTTCGGGCTCGGCGTGGTCCTCGTCCTGCGGCTCCCCGCCCACGTCGACACTCTGGACACCCCGCCTCTCCGTCCCCCCGACCCGGCGGCCACCACCGGCTCACCGGGAACATCCACCACACCAGGCACCGCCGGTTCCCCGGGCACGGTGGATCCGCCGAGCCCGGCCGGGACGGGCTCCGCAGGGACAGGCACAACGGGAACGGGCGGCCCGGGAACGGGCGGGCGCGGCCGGTGGCGGACGCTGCTCAAGGTCGGTCCGGTCGTGGCCGAGGCGATGCGGGCGAACGCCGTGCTGCGCGCGTTCTCCGGCTTCCTGATCATCTACCTGGCGTTCGTGCTGCGGCAGGAGACGTTCGGGCCCGTGCCGCGCAACGTCGCGCTCGGGATGCTCGCGGCGTGCGCGGCGGCGGGCGGCCTCGCCGGAACGGCGCTCGGCGCGTGGATGAAGGCGCGCGCCCCGCGGGCGATCGTCCACGGCACGCTCGGGTTCGTCACGGCCGTCTGCGCGGTGAGCGCCGCCCTGTTCGGCCTGTGGGCGGCGCTCACCGTGGCGTTCGCGGGCGCGGTCGGGCAGACCCTCGGCAAGCTCTCGCTGGACGCGGTGGTGCAGCGGGAGATCGGCGAGGAGGTCCGGTCGTCGACCTTCGCCGTGTCCGAGACCCTCCACCAGTTGGCGTGGGTCGCGGGCGGGCTGCTCGGCCTCGGCGCGTCCCTGGTCGCGGACGGCCGGGTCGCGCTGGCGCTCGTCGCGGCGGCGCTGGGGCTCGCGCTGGCGGTGCTGCTCGCCGGACGTACCGGCGCGCGCACCGGC
>NZ_QURH01000517.1 GCF_003428695.1 Actinomadura logoneensis | reverse complement strand
GGCGGCGTTGAGGCGGTCGCCGCCGCAGTCGGGGCAGGTGCCGCGGCTGGTGACGGCGGCGACGGCGCGGCGGTGGGCGGCGGGCTGGTCGGCGAGGTCGCGGCGCACGTACATGCGCTCGAAGCGGTCGGCGAGCCCCTCGTAGGTGTTGCCGCGGTCGCCGCCGACGCCCCCGTCGCGGCTCACCTTGAAGCCCTTGCCGTGCAGGAGGGTGTGCCACTGCTCGGGGGTGTAGTCGCGCAGCGGCAGGTCGGGGTCGAACAGTCCGGAGCGGGCGTGGGTCTGCCACACCCAGCTGCCGACGCCCCACGGCTCGAACCGGATCGCGCCGTCGTTGAGGGACCGGGCGGTGTCGAGGAAGGCGTCCAGGTCCAGGCGGGTGACGGCGCCGAGGCCCTGGCAGGCCGGGCACATCCCCTCGGGGTCGTTGAAGGAGAACGCCGAGGCCTCCCCGGCGGCGGGTTCGGCGCACCGTGAGAACAGCACGCGCAGCACCGGCAGGATGTCGGTGGCGGTGCCGACGGTGGAGCGGGCGCCGCCGCGCGGCGGCCGGTGGTCGACGACGACGGCGGGGGTGAGGCCGCCGAGGAGGTCGGCGTCGGGGCGGGGGCGGCGGGGCATCCGGTCGCGGACGAACCAGGGCAGGGTCTCGGCGAGCTGCCGGTCGGACTCGACGGCCAGGGTGTCGAACGCCAGGGACGACTTGCCCGATCCGGACACCCCGGTGATCGCGACGAGGCGGTGCTTGGGGATCGCGACGGTGAGGTCGCGCAGGTTGTGCTCGCGGGCTCCGGTGATGGTGATGGCGTCGGCGCGCGGCAGCCCGTTCTGGGCGTCGGCGCCGCCGGTGCGGTCGGGGCCGCCGGGCTGGTCCGGCTGGTCGGGGCGGTCGTGGTGTCCGAGCAGTTTCCGGTGTCCGTTGGGGTGCATGGGAGGGACGCTAGGCGGCGATGCGGTCAGATCCTGTCCTCATTGGCGGGCATGCTGGAGGACATGGACGTTGAACCGGGGACCGGAGCCGAAGCCGAAGCCGCCGGGCCGAACGCCGGTGCGGAGGCGGGGGCCGCCGCGTTGGACGGGGCGTCGGGGACGGCGGCGCGGCTGCTGCGGCTGCTGGGGCTGTTGCAGGCGCGCCGGGAGTGGAGCGGGCCGGAGCTGGCGCGGCGGCTGGGGGTGTCGGTGCGGACCGTCCGGCGGGACGTGGAGCGGCTGCGGGCGCTGGAGTATCCGGTGCGGGCGACGGCGGGGCCGGTCGGCGGGTACCGGCTGGAGGCGGGTGCGGCGGTGGCGCCGCTGCTGCTGGACGACGCGGAGGCGGTGGCGGTCGCGGTGGGGCTGGTCGCGGCGGCGTCGGGGGGTTCGGCGGCGGGTGCGGCGGGAGCGGTCGGCGGT
>NZ_QURH01000519.1 GCF_003428695.1 Actinomadura logoneensis | reverse complement strand
CGTCCCGCGCCCCGGCGGCCCCGCCGACCGCCCGGACGCCCCGCTCCCCGCGCCCTGATCCCCCCGCACCGCCGCCCTCGCCACCACGCGCCGCCGCCCTCACCACCACGCGCCGCGCCGGCCGAACCGCCGCCCGCGTCCGGACGGGTGTTTGATCAGGGCCGAAATTCGGTCGGGGGCCGGACCCCGAATCTGTCCGCCGTTTCGTCCGTTCCGTTCCGGGGCAGCCGTGCGACGACGGCGACCGCCGTCACCACGGAAGGAGACCCCGCGATGGCGTACCGATACCGCCCCCACCTCGGACTGCTCGGGGCGCTCTACCTGATCGCCGGGGTGTTCGTGGCCTGGAACCGCGGCTACCTCACCAGCGACCTGCTGCGCCGCATCGCGAGCGCGCTGCTGGCGATCCTGCTCTGGTTCCTGGTCCTGCTCGGCGCCGACCTGCACATCCACGGCTGACCATGACCGGGCCCACCACATCCGGGGGGACGCCGGGGGCAGGCTTCCCTCCCGGATCCGGTCATATCCGCGCCCGGAACACGGGGATAGTTTCCGAATCATGATGAGTGGTGGATGCAGTTGCGGACACGGTGGCGGTTGCTCCTGCCCGAAGGGTTGCTCCTGCGGCTGCAACGGCTGACCGAACCCCGACCCGACCGACCGGTGCCCGCCGTCCTCCCCCGGACGGCGGGCCTACCTCTGTCCCCGGACGAGGGACTACCTCCGCCCGCGGCGCGCCGACGTGACGGACCCGAGGGACGCGGCGGGCCGGTTCTTTGCCCCGCGAAGATGATCATCCCGGCCGCGTCGGCCGTGGTCCGTCGCGGCCGGTCGGCTACGCTCGGCGAGATGATGATCACTCGTCCCCGGCCCTGGCGGCCATGACCGCGACGGCCGGCCACCCGCACGGGCCCTACACGCTCTACGACCTGGAGGAGCTGCCCGAGGAGGGCCGCCGCCACGAGCTGGCCGACGGCTGGCTGCACGAGCTGCCGGGCGACCTGTGGCACGACAACGCCGCCGAGCGGCTGCGCGCGATCCTCAAGCAGGCGGCGCGGCAGGCGACGGCCGACGTGCACGTGGCGGGCGGCCCGCAGGAGGTGGCGACGTCCGCGGGCATCCGCCGTCCGGACGTGTTCGTGGTGGAGCGGGACGTCGCCCGGCTCGCGCTGGAGCGCCGCGCCCGCACCTACTACGGCCCCGACCTGCTGCTCGTCGCGGAGGTCGTCACGCCGCGGACGGCCAGCGAGCGCACCGACCGGGTCCGCAAGGTCGCCGAGTACGCCGCCACCGGCATCCCGCACTACTGGATCGTGGACCTGGAGCCCCGGCCGTCGGTGACCGTCCTGGAACTGGACGGCCGCCGCGCCCGGCCCGCCTACCGGGCGCGG
>NZ_QURH01000521.1 GCF_003428695.1 Actinomadura logoneensis | reverse complement strand
TCGGTCGCAACGCCACCGGGGACGCGCGCTACGACCGGTACGAACGCCTCAGGCTCGACTGGGCCGCGCCGCGCGTGCTGCGCGTGACGCTGAGCGCGCCCGGACGGCTCAACGCGGTCGACACCACCGGGCACCGCGAGCTGGCGGAGATCTGGCGGGACGTCGACGCCGACCCGGAGGTGCGCGCGGTCCTGGTCCGCGGCGAGGGCGCCGTGTTCTCCGCCGGCGGCGACCTGTCCATGATCGAGGAGATGATGGACGACCACGCCGCCCGCGTGCGCATCATGCGCGAGGCCCGCGACATCGTGATGAACGTGGTGAACTGCGCGAAGCCGGTGGTCAGCGCCGTCCAGGGGCCGGCGGTGGGCGCGGGACTGGCGGTCGCGCTGCTCGCCGACGTCTCGGTCGTCGGCCGCACCGCCAAGATCATCGACGGTCACACCCGGCTCGGCGTCGCGGCCGGCGACCACGCCGCGCTGGTCTGGCCGCTGCTGTGCGGCATGGCCAAGGCCAAGTACTACCTGCTGCTCAACGACACCCTGTCCGGCGCGGAGGCCGAGCGCATCGGGCTGGTCAGCCTGTGCGTGGACGACGACGAGGTGCACGCCCGCGCGACGGAGGTCGCGACCCGGCTCGCCGAGGGCCCGGCCGAGGCGATCTCCGCCACCAAGCACGCGCTGAACGGCTGGCTGCGGATGGCGCAGCCGAGCTTCGACGCGTCCCTGGCCATGGAGTTCCTGGGGTTCGCGGGTCCGGACGTCCGGGAGGGCGTGGCCGCGCTGCGGGAGAAGCGCCCCCCGAAGTTCGACTGATCCCCCGCGCTCGGCGGGTCTCAGGAGAAGCGCCTGGCCAGCGAGGACAGGCCGGTGGCGTAGATGCCGACCGCGAGGGTCTTGGCCATGGCCTCCTCGTCGTCGGCGTTCGCCGAGAAGTCGGCGGACCACTCCACGAAGGACCCGCCGGTCACGGTGACCGGGACGACCCGCAGCGCGGCGCGGCACCGCCGGACCGGCAGCGGGCACTCCAGCACCTCGTAGCGGTAGGTGCGGGCCTCGTCGTCCAGGGACGTCAGCCGCTCGCGGAACACCGTGTCGCCGGGGCCGATGACGCGGCGGACGCAGCCGACCCGGTCGGGCGGCCCGCCGTCCTCGATCATCCCGGTCTCGACGCCCGGCATCCATTCGGCGAGGTTGCCGAAGTCCCGCAGGTAGGCCCACACCCGGTCGGCGGGCGCGTCCAGGACCGCGCTGGCGTACGCGGGCGGCGGGGCGGAGGGCACGGCGGGCGGGACGCTGGACGGCACGGTCACGGCGGCTCCTCGGGCGGCGCGGGGGCGGACCGCCGAAGCGGATCCGGTGGCGGACGGACGAGCGACGGGCGGGCGGGCAGG
>NZ_QURH01000522.1 GCF_003428695.1 Actinomadura logoneensis | reverse complement strand
GATTTTCGGGCGGTTTTGTTGATGCTCGTCACGGTGGGCGCGCGCGGCCGGGCGGCGGGGCGTTGGGGGGCCGCGCGCGAAACCTGGGGGGGATGAACCCGCCGGTTTCAGGGGACATGTCTGATTGGTCTAGACGGTCTGGTCTAGACCTTCGCCTGTCCCGGTCCCGGAGCCCGGCCCGGCAAGGGTGCGCCACCTGCCGAAATCCGCCCCGCCGGTGCGGGGAGGCGGCGCGGCATTCGGTAGGGTCGAGGTCGGGGGAGACCCCGGGATCCAGGTAGGAAGTCGCCCGGAACCACCCGTGCCGGGCGTGACGACGTACGAGGAGAGCGGTTCCGTGACCATCCGAGTAGGCATCAACGGTTTCGGCCGGATCGGCCGCAACTTCTTCCGCGCGGTGAAGGCCGCCGGAGCCGACATCGAGGTAGTGGCGGTCAACGACCTGACCGACCCCGCGACGCTCGCGCACCTGCTCAAGTACGACAGCATCCTGGGCCGCTTCCCCGAAGAGGTGAAGGCGGCCGGTGACGAGATCCTGGTCGGCGGCAAGGCGATCAAGGTTCTCGCGGACCGCGACCCGGCCAACCTGAAGTGGAGCGACTTCGACGTGGACGTCGTCGTCGAGTCCACCGGCTTCTTCACCGACGCCACCAAGGCCAAGGTGCACGCCGACAACGGCGCCAAGAAGGTCATCATCTCGGCTCCGGCCAAGAACGAGGACATCACCATCGTCATGGGCGTGAACGACGGTGACTACGACCCGGCGAAGCACACCGTGATCTCCAACGCGTCCTGCACCACCAACTGCCTGGCCCCCATGACGAAGGTGATCCGCGACGCCTTCGGCATCGAGAAGGGCCTGATGACCACCATCCACGCCTACACGCAGGACCAGAACCTGCAGGACGGCCCGCACAAGGACCTGCGCCGCGCCCGTGCCGCCGCGGTCAACATCGTGCCGACCTCCACCGGCGCGGCCAAGGCCATCTCGCTGGTGCTGCCCGACCTCAAGGGCAAGCTGGACGGCTACGCGCTGCGGGTGCCGATCCCGACCGGCTCCGCCACCGACCTGACCGTCGAGGTCGGCCGCGAGACCACCGCCGAGGAGGTCAACGCCGCGGTCAAGGCCGCCGCCGACGGCCCGCTGCGCGGCATCCTCACCTACACCGAGGACCCGATCGTCTCCTCCGACATCGTCACCGACCCGGCGTCCTGCATCTTCGACGCCGGCCTCACCAAGGTCATCGGCAACCAGGTGAAGGTCGTCGGCTGGTACGACAACGAGTGGGGCTACTCCAACCGCCTGGTCGACCTGGTCAAGCTGGTCGGCTCGTCGATCTGAGCCGCGCCGCCCGCCGTGGCCCCGGACGCGCTCCGGGCCACGGCG
>NZ_QURH01000518.1 GCF_003428695.1 Actinomadura logoneensis | reverse complement strand
GCGCCCGCACGTCCGGCGGCCCCGGCCAAGCCCGCACCGAAGCCCGTCCGGGCGCACGTCCACCGGCCGCCCCACCCGGTCGCCGCCAGCCGCCCCCGGCGGCACGCCGGGCTCACCACCCCGCTGATCTTCGTGATCCTCGCGATCGTGATCAGCGCGGGCGTCGCCGCCCTCTTCGCCGCCTGACACGCCACGTCCGCCGCACCCTCGACTTCGGTGCGGCGGACGTGCGCTTGACGAGCGGACGCGCCCGATACGCCGCGCCCCCAGCGGAACGCGGCGGCGGGCTCGGGGGTCAGGGGGTGAGCAGGGTCCGGTGCAGGCGCAGCCAGGGCGCACCCGCGCAGCGCGCCGCGACCTCGTCCGGCGACGACCACGCCGCCTCGACGCACTCGCTGCCCGCCGCCGGACGCGTCACCGGACCCGGTCCGTCCCACCGCGCGGTGAAGAACGCCATGAACGTCCGCGACGGATACCCGTAGCCCTCCGGCGGGGCGTCCTCCAGCGTGATCGCCTGCCCGCCGAACAGCCGCAGCCGGTCCGCGCCGACGGCCAGCCCGGTCTCCTCGGCCAACTCGCGGACGGCCGCGTCCACCGGCGCCTCACCCGGCTCCACGTGCCCGCCCGGCACCTCCCAGCCGCGCCCCGGACGGTCCACCCGGGTCAGCAGCGTGCGCCCGGCCCCGTCCAGGACCAGCGCGAACGCCGTCGTCACCACCCTGCCGTCCGCCGGAAGGCCGTCCGTCAGCACCAGGTCCATCCGGTGCGCGACCGGGATCCACGGCACCGTCACCGTTTCCACCACCATGCCCGCCATGATCGCCCATCACGGCGGGCCGGCGTCCCCCCAGCCGGACGGCCCGCCGCCCGGACACCTGATGCCCGGACTGATGCCCGGACGGCCCGGTCGGCGCCCCCGGCCGAGGGCCGCGGGGCGGAGGCGTCAGAGGCGGCCCTCGAACAGCGCCCGCACCCCCGGCTCGGACCGCAGCAGGTCCAGCGCCATCTCGGCGTGCCCCGGCACGTACCCGTTGCCGACCAGCATCGTCACGTCCGCGGCCAGGCCCTCCGCGCCCAGCGCCGCCGCCGGGAACGACGTCGCCATCGAGAAGAACACGACCGTGCCGCCCGCCGCCGTCCCCAGCACCGCTCCGTGCTCGCAGCCCGGGACGTCCACGCACACCACCGTCACGTCCACCGGCGCGCCCAGCGCCGCCGCGACCGCCACCGGGTCGCGCGCGTCCGCCCGCACCACCCGGTCGGCCAGCCCGGACGCGACCAGCCGCCGCTCCTCGTCCTCCGTCGGCACCAGCCCGATCGTCTCGACCGCGCCCGCCCGCCGCGCCGCCGCCAGCGCCAGCGACCCGCTCTTGCCCGCCGCGCCCAG
>NZ_QURH01000516.1 GCF_003428695.1 Actinomadura logoneensis | reverse complement strand
GCCCGTGCCGCTCGTCGCGGCGGACGATCCGGCCGCCGGCTTCCTGGCCGGGCTGACCGCCCGCGATCCGGGCGACCTGGCGGCGGCGCTGTCCGGCGCGCCCGCCGCGTCGCCGGAGGTGCGGCTCGCGCTCGCCCGCGTCTCGATCGAGCTGGGCGACCTGTCCGCCGCCGACGAGATCATCACGGCGTTCGGCGCGGAGCGCGAGGACGACTGGCGCGCCGACTGGTACCGGGCCGTCCGCGACCTGGCGGGCGGACGGCCCGGCATGGCCGCCGCGATGTTCGACGACCTGTACGACCTCATGCCGGGCGAGCTCGCGCCGAAGCTCGCGCTGGCGTTCTGCGCCGAGCTCCAGGGCGACACGGCCACGGCCGCCGCCCACTACGAGACCGTCTGGCGCACCGACCCCACCTACGTCAGCGCCGCGTTCGGCCTGGCCAGGACGCGGCTGGCGGTCGGCGACCGGCGCGGCGCGCAGGCGGTGCTGGACTCGGTGCCCCGCGTGTCGAGCTACTACGTGTCGGCGCAGCTCGCGGTGGTCGCGACGACCGTCCGGGGCAGCGCGCCGGGCGAGCTCGACCCGCCGACGCTCGTCGCCACGGGCCGCCGCCTGACCGGCCTGAACCTGGACACCGAGCGCCGCGACCGGTTCACCGCCGAGGTCCTGGAGGCGGCCCTCGCCTGGCTCCGGCACGGCGGCGACCCCGGCGGCGCGACCCAGGTCCTCGGGACCGCGCTCGACGAGCACGACCTGCGGCTCAAGCTGGAGAGCGTCTACCGCCACCTCGCCAAGCTCGCCGACCGCCCGGACGTCCGGCACGCCATGGTCCGCCGCGCCAACGCCGTCCGCCCGAGGACGCTGCTGTGACGGCGGTTCCGCCCGGCCAGGCGCCCGGCACCGCGCCCGGCTCCGCGTTCGGCTCCGCGTTCGGCTCCGCGTCCGGCTCCGCGTCCGGTTCCCTGATCGCGTGCCCGGGCTGCGGCTACCCGGCGCACCCGGACGACCAGTTCTGCGAATCCTGCGGTCGCCCGCACCCGGCCCGAGCCCCTCGAGAGCCCGGCTCCTCGTCGGCGAAGGCCGCTCGGTGCGTGGACTGCGGCTCGACCTCCATCGCCGAGGACGGCTTCTGCGACCGCTGCGGGTTGCGGCAGCCGACCGGGCGCGAGCATGTGGAGGACGTCCTCACGGCCCCGGACGGACGGGTCGCGGCGGCGGGTGTCAGCGACGTCGGACGGCGGCGCAGGCGGAACGAGGACGCGTTCGCGCTCGCGGCGCATCCGGCGGCCGTGTGCGCGGTGGTCTGCGACGGCGTCGCGACCGCGCCCGGCTCCGACCAGGCGTCGCGCGTCGCGGCCGAGACGGGCGCGGCGGCCCTCGCGCGCT
>NZ_QURH01000515.1 GCF_003428695.1 Actinomadura logoneensis | reverse complement strand
GGGCTGGGGCCGGGGCTCTGCCGGGAGGACGGGACGGAACCCGGCCGTGGGGCGGGGCCGGGGGCGGACCCGGGTTCGGGGGCCGGGCCCCGCCGGGCCGCCGGCTTCAGTGACTCGCGGAGCGGCACGCCCACCCAGCCTCCCGGGACTCGTCCGCCGGCCCGCGACGCTGCGGGCCGAGCCTCTCGGCGACCGTAGACCCGTCCACGCCAGGGGCGTATGGGAAAAACTGCCAAGGATGCTTGTCATGGTTCGTCTTTGTTGTCAGGGTTGATCGCGAATTCGGTATCGATCGCGCCCCCTCCGCGGTCGACCGTACAAAGCGAGGTGACACCTGCATGAGTGACATCCGCGTGAACACGGGCCCACCGGCCCACCGGTTCGCGAGCACCGGCACCCTCACCCGGGGCCTGCCGGTCGGCGAGGTCCTCGAAGTCCCGGCCCTCGCCGGCGCGCGGCTCATCGCCGGACGCGCCGGACTCGGCCGCGTGGTGCAGCGGCTCAACGTGATGGAGGTCCCCGACATCCTGCCGTGGGTCAAGCCGAACGAGCTGCTGCTCACCACCGGCTACCCGCTGCGCGGCACCCCCCGCGGCCTCACCGGCCTGGTCGGCGACCTGGACGAGCGCGGTGTGGCGGCGCTCGCCATCAAGCCCGGCCGCTACCTGTCCGAGCCGCCGCCGGAGATGGTCGAACAGGCCGACCGGCGCGGCCTCCCCCTCATCCTGCTGTCCGCCGACGTCGGCTTCGACGACGTCCTGAACCAGGTCCTCACCGACATCCTGAACCGGCAGGCCGCCGTCCTCGCCCGCACCGAGGAGGTGCACCGCGCGCTCGTGCAGACCGTGCTCTGCGGCGGCGGGCTGCGCGAGGTCGTGGACGAGGTCGCCGCGCACCTGGGCGCGGCCGTCGCGGTGCTGGACGGCGAGCGCCGCGTGCTCGCCGCCGCGGGCACCGAGGAGCAGGTCCGGACCGTCCGCGCGCTGGCCGCCCGGGGCGACGCCGGCCCGGCCGCCGAGGGCGACCACCTGGTCGTCCCCGTCGTCGCGGGCGGCTTCGACCACGGCCGCCTGGTCGCGTTCCGCCCGGACGGCCCGCTCGGCGAGGGCGCCCTCGGCGTCCTGGAGCGCGCCGCGACCGTCGCCGCGCTGGTGGTCACCAAGCAGCAGGCCGTCGCCGCCGTCGAGAGCAAGTACCGCGCGGACTTCCTCCGCGACATCCTGGCCGGGCGCGCCGGGGACGACGACCGCGTCATCGCGCACTGCTCCGGCTTCGGCTGGGACCTGGACCGTCCGGTCCTGGTCATCGTCGCCGAGCTGGACGGCCGCCCGCGCCCCGAGGTCGCCGAGCCGGCCGCCGCGCCGGGGCGTCCGGCGCGTCCCG
>NZ_QURH01000510.1 GCF_003428695.1 Actinomadura logoneensis | reverse complement strand
GGCCCGGTGGACCGCGGCGACGGCCTTGGCCAGCGCGACCGCCATCGTGCGGAGCGCGGCGCCCCGCAGCGGCCCGCCCGCGGCGACGGTCTCGGCCAGCGGACGGCCCGGCACCAGCCGCGACACCACGTACGGCGGACGGGCCGCGGGGTCGCCGTCCAGGACGTCCACCACGTAGGGGCTGAGCACCGCGCGCATGCGCTCGACGTCGGGCGCCGCGCCCGGCGGGAGCATCCGGATCGCCACGTCGCGGCCGGACGGGTCCGCCGCCCGGTGGACCGCGCCGGACGGCCCGTCCAGCCGGGACAGCAGCCGGTACGGACCGATGTGCTCCTGGTGGCTCGTCTCGCCGCTCATGGATCCGGCACCCTATCGGGCACGGGGCCCGCCAGACGTCTCATGCGCACACCGTTTCCATGCCGTACGGAAAGCGACCGCCTCCGGCCGCCCGCCGCGATCGTCCGGCGGCCACGCGCCGTGGCCGTCCGGTCCCTGCCAGTCCGCGCCGAGGGGTGCGTGCTCGCCGTGGCCCGCTCGGCGCCGGGCCAGGGCGGCGGCCGTCACCCCAGGAAGGGGATGTGGCCGTGGAGGAGGTCGTCCACGCGCCCGCGGACGCTGTCGAGGCTGTCGCTCATCCCGTTCACCGGGGTCGTGTCGGGGGGCTGCTTCTGCGACAGCACGGCGAGCACCGTCGTGAAGATCCCGAGGACCAGGACGCCGGCGAGGGCCGCCTCGGCGCGCGGGAGCAGCGCGCCCCACACCCGCGCGAGCTGGCGGCGCGGCGCGCCGCTGCCCGGGGCGAGGGTGAGCAGGCCGATCACGAGCATCGCGGAGTAGGCGACCGCGCGCGAGGCCGTCATGCTCGGGTAGGCGAACATGAGCACGCCGAGCAGGACCGCGCCCGCCACCAGCGACAGGCCGCCGAGCAGCGCCGTCGACATCACCGCTCCGGGCAGGTGCAGCGGCGTGCGGAACGCCGCGCCGACCGCGTCGCCCGCCCGGGGGCCGCGCCGGGTGCGGCGGCCCTCCATGCCGCGCGCCGCCTTGTCCCCGGCGCGCAGCAGCAGGACGCCGACGACGGTCACGGCGACCGCGAGCAGCGGCGCGATGTTCGCGAACGCGAGCAGCGCGCCGAGCACGAGCAGGCTCAGCACCCGGTACCAGCCGAACGGCTTGGGGTGGTCGCGCTTCTCGTGCTGGTCGGGCCGCGGCCGTTCCGGGCGCCGCTGGTCGGGGCGCTGCTGGTCCGGCCGGTGCTGGTCGGGGCGGTGCGCGTCGGGGTGCCGCTGGTCGGGGCGCTGGTCCGGGCGGGGCTGCGCCTGCCGGCCGTACGGGTCGTAGGGCTGCGGCGGGTCGCCCCGGTGCAGGCCCTCCGGGGGCC
>NZ_QURH01000513.1 GCF_003428695.1 Actinomadura logoneensis | reverse complement strand
CGGCGCGTCTCCGGGCGGACTCCCCGGCGGCGGTGCGCCGGGGACCGGACCGCACGGCGGGCCGCCGCCCCGGCGCGTCGTGGTCGCCAGCCCCCGCACCCGCGCCGCCCGCTCCCTCCCGCCGCTGGACGAGCACGAACCGTACTCCGGCCCCTACACCGGGACGGGCTGGGACATCGCGAGCGACCTGGACGAGCAGACCGAGCTCGGCGCGGTGTTCGCCCGGACGCTGATCCGCGCGCAGCTGCGCACCGCGCTGTGCACCGGCGGCCTGGTGCTGCTCGTCGTCGCCGTCCTGCCGCTGCTGGAGCTCCTGCCGGGCGAGGCGCACGCCCGGGTCCTCGGGCTGCCGCTGCCGTGGCTGGAGCTCGCCGCCGGCATCCAGCCGCTGTGGATCTACGCCGCGCGCCGCCAGGCCCGGCTCGCCGAGTCCGCCGAGCACGAGTTCGCCCGGCTGGTGGGACGGTCATGACCGTCCCGTCCGGGGGCGGGCGCCGGTGACCGGGGTCGCGCTCGCCGCCGCGCTGTCGGTGCTGACCGTGGTGGCCGCGACGCTCGGGTCCGGGTCGGTCGGCCGCCGCTCCGGTGCCACCGCCTCGGACCTGATGGTCGCCTCGCGCGGGGTGACGCCGCTCTGGAACGCCTCGGCGATCAGCAGCGAGTACATCTCGGCGGCGGCGTTCCTCGGCACCGCCGGGCTCGTGCTCGCCTACGGCACCGACATGCTCTGGCTGCCGGTCGCCGCGACCGGCGGGTTCGTGCTGCTCGTCGCGTTCGTCACCGCGCCGCTGCGGCGCTCCGGCGCGTACACGATCTCCGACTTCGCCGAGTGGCGGCTGGGGTCGGTCGCGGTGCGGCGGGCGGTGTCGGCCTGCGTCTGCTTCATCGGCTGGTTCTACCTGCTGCCGCAGTTCCAGGGCGCGGGCGTGACGCTGCGGGTGCTGACCGGCGCGCCCGTCTGGGCGGGCTGGGTCCTGGTCGTCGCGGTCGCGCTCGTGCTGACCCTGTCCGGCGGGATGCGCAGCATCACCGACGTCCAGGCCGTGCAGTTCTGGGTGAAGCTGCTCGCGATGGCCGTCCCGGCGGCGGCGCTGCTGGTGCTGTGGCGGCTGGACGGCGCGGACGCGCCGCCGGGCCCGGCGGTGTTCGGACGGGCCACCACGATCCGCGTGCAGACCGAGTCGGCCGTGCGGGTCTCGACCGCGACCGCGGTGACCGTCCGCGGGGCCCTGGACGGCGTCCGGCACCGCGACGAGGCGGTGGTGCTCACCGCAGGGCCGCACCGCGTCGGCGCCGGGGCCGAGCTGCTGTTCCCGCGCGGCGCGGCCGTCCCGCACGCGGACCGGCTGCCCGCCCGCGACGGCG
>NZ_QURH01000514.1 GCF_003428695.1 Actinomadura logoneensis | reverse complement strand
GGGCGCGTCCGGCGTCGATCCGCTGCCCGGCGGCCTCCAGCGCCTCGGCGGCGGTGAGCGCGGCGCGTGCCGCCTCCTGCGGGTCGGCGTTCACCAGCGCGTGCGCGCGGGCGAGGTCGGCCAGCGCGTTGTTGGAGTCCACGCCGTCCAGCCGCATCCGCTGGGCGCGCTCGGCCCACTCCAGCGCGGCGTCCCGGCGGCCCCGGCCCGCCTCGACCTGCGCGAGCGTCTCGGCGCACGACAGCAGCGTGCGCTGGTCGAGGGTCGGGGTGTCGAAGTTGTTGGCCGCCTTCATCACCGCCTGCACGCCCTCGTCGTGGCGGCCGAGGCCGAACAGCGCCATCGCGCGCGCGTAGTGGGCCATCGACCCCCACCACTCGCCGATGCCCGCGCCGGTCGCGACGGCCTCCTCGGCCTGCCGCAGCGCGGTCTCCTCGTTGCCGGACCAGGTCGCGACCAGGCTCTGCTGGGTCAGCGCGAACACGATCTGCTGCCCGGACGCGACCAGCCGCGCCTCCTCCACCGAGTCCTCGGCGGCGGACGCGGCCTGCGCGAGGTTCCCCAGCGTCCCGTAGGACCGGGCGAGCCCGGCGAGCAGGTTGGTGACCACGTACAGCTGGCCGGTGTCGCGGGCGACCTCGACGGCGCGCTCGAAGTGCCGCGCGGCGGTGCGGTACCGGCCGAGCATCGTCTCGGCCCAGCACAGCCAGGCGATCGCGTCCATCCAGTCGGCCAGGTGCTCGTTCGGCGCGGTGTGCAGCAGCCGGTCGGCGGCCTCGGCGTAGCGCAGCGCGTCGGCGACGCGCCCGCCGGCGAACGCGGGCATCGGCCGCAGCGCCGCGACCGCGATCTTCAGGCTCGGCTCCCAGTCGTCGGAGTCGTCCGGCATCAGGTCCAGCACGGCCTGGGCGGCGCGGAACTCCAGCCGCATGGTCCGCTCGGCGACCAGCCGCATCCGCAGCGGGATCGCGGCGGGGGAGCGCGGGTCGGGCATGTTGCGCAGCTCGTCCAGCAGCAGCGAGCGGGCCTCGTGCGGACGGTCCAGCTGGCGTTCCATCAGCGCGGCGAGGCGGGCCGCCTTCGCGCGCCGGTCGTAGGCGTCGCCGGGCAGCAGCCGCAGCAGCGTGCGCGCGGTCTCGCGGCCCTCGGCGAGCGCGCCGCCGACCGACTGCACCTGCGCCAGCTCCATCAGCAGGTCGAGCCGGGACGGCAGGCCCGCGCCGGCCGGGGCGTTCTCCGGCATCAGCCGCAGCGCCGCCTTCAGCCAGTGCGCGGCGGTCACCGGCGCCTGCGTCGCGTACGCGCGGCCGGCCTCCACGAGCGTGGCGATCGCCGCGCGGTCCCCGACGCGCCCGGACC
>NZ_QURH01000511.1 GCF_003428695.1 Actinomadura logoneensis | reverse complement strand
GTGCCGGCCGCCCCTGCGGGGAGCCGCCTCGTCCGGACCGCCGTCGCGCGGGGCCGGTTCCCGGCGAGCCCTGCGGGACTCGGAGTCGCGGGCGGGGGGCTCCTCGGCGGCGCTCGGGCGTGGGGACGCCTCGGAAGGCCCGCCGCTCCGGGGGGTCGTCGGATGGGTTCCGCTGGTCCGCGAGGGCCTGGACGACTCGTCGGTCGGCGCCGGGGTGGCCGGGTGCGAACCGCTGGTGTGCGGGGTGGTCGGGTGGGGGCCGCTCGTGCGCGGCGCGTCCTCGTCGTGGGCGGGCTCCTCCGGCTCCGCGGCGCGGACGGTCGGGAGCCTGTCCTCGACCGTCGGGGACGCCGAGCGGAAGGGCTCGCTCTCCGGACGCGCCGGCGCGGTGATCGTCCACTGCCCGGACGACTTGGACGCCTGCACCGGCTGCGGCCCCGACTCGCGCGGGCCCCGGTCCCGCTTCGGCGCGGGCTCCTCGGCCGGGACGTCGCCCTCGCCGTCGTTCTCGTCGGGTTCGGCCGGGACGTCCCCGGCCTCCGGCTCAGCTTCAGACCCGGGCGCGGAACCGGACTCCGGCTCGCCGTCGCCCTCGTCCTCGCGCTCGCCCTCGCCTTCCCGCTCGCCCTCACCGGAGGGGCGGCGCGCGGCCGGGGCGTCCTGCGGAGCGGGTACGGCGAACTCCGTCGTCTCCGGCCGGGCCGGACCCGTCTCGTCGCCCGGCCGGTTCTGGGCGTCGTCCGTCACGCCGCGTCCTCCTGCTCGCCCCTGAAGCGGAAGAGCGCGGAAACGGCCCGGACCCCCCGTGGTCCGGGTCCTCGCGCTCTCCCTGGGAAGATGCGCAGGTTATCCCGAAAGTTCACTTCGTTACCAAAGGGTGATCTTGAAATCGCGAACCCGGGGCGGGCCGGACGGCAAGACACCGTCGATGAGACGAGCCCCGCTATCCCCGGGAAGGCCGTGGTGTCCACGATGACCGCCCCGCCCGCCGTGACGGCGGACGACGCGGAGCTGATCCGCCGGTCGCACGACGATCCGGAGGCGTTCGCCGCGCTGTTCGACCGCTACTCCGGGATGCTGTACCGCTACGTGTCCCGCCGGCTCGGCCCCGAGACCGCCGAGGACCTGGTGGGGGACACCTTCCTCGCCGCGTTCGGCGGACGGCACCGGTACGACCTGACCCAGCCGGACGCCCGCCCGTGGCTGTTCGGCATCGCCACCAAGATCATGGCGCGGCACCACCGCCGCGAGGCCGCGCACTACCGGGCGCTGCGCCGCAGCCCCGTGGACGGCCCGGTGGACGGCCCCGCCGACCGGGTCGCCGCCGGCGTCGCGGCCTGGGAGTCGCGCACCG
>NZ_QURH01000512.1 GCF_003428695.1 Actinomadura logoneensis | reverse complement strand
GCCCGGATCGCGGGCGGTCAGCCCGGCCAGGAAGCCGGCGGCCGGATCGTCCGCCGCGACGAGCGGCACGGGCAGCGCCCCCGCCGCCTCCGCCGGCGTCAGCCGCCGCAGGATCGGCTCGTCGCCGTTCCGCTCGTTCCCGAGGTCGGCGACCTCGGCGCCCGCCGCGTTCTGCTCCGGGCCGAACAGCGGGGACGGCGCGGGCGGCAGCGCCGTCCCCTCCGCCGACAGCACCTCGCGCAGCACGCCGGTGAGCTGCTCGGCCATCTCGGCGGCGCTCTGGAACCGGCGGGCCGGATCGCCGTGGCAGGCGCGCCGCAGCAGCCGGTAGTAGGACTCGTACCGCTGGAAGAGCGGCACCTCGTCGCGCGGCGGCAGGCTGCGCAGGTGCTTCTTGGTGTAGCCGCGGAACGGGAAGCTCAGCACCGCCAGGGTCCGCCCGACGGTGTACAGGTCGGACGGGACGGACGGGCCGCGCGCGGCGATCTCCGGGGCCTGGTAGCCGGGCGTCCCGAAGATCGGGCTGCCGGCGTCGAACGAGCGCCGCACCCCGCCGAGGTCGATGAGCTTGAGCTGCTCCTCGCTCTGGATCGCGTTGTCCGGCTTGAAGTCGCAGTACAGCAGGCCGACGTTGTGCAGGTAGCCGAGCGCGCTCAGCACCTCCAGCCCGTAGGCGATCACCTGCGGCAGCGGCAGCGACGCGTCCTCGCCGAGCTCGCGGCGGCGGCTGAGCAGGATGTCCTTCAGCGACCGCCCGCCGACGTACTCCATGACGATGTAGCCGGAGCCGCCGTGCCGGACGAAGTTGAAGATCTTGACGATGTTGGGGTGCTCGACCTCGGCGAGGAACGCCCGCTCGGCCGTCGCCGCCGCCATCGCGTCGCTGTCGCCGACGTCGAGCAGGCCCTTCAGGACGACCCAGCGCCCGGACACGTTGTGGTCGCGGGCCAGGTAGATCCAGCCGAGCCCGCCGTGGGCGAGGCAGCCGAGCACCTCGTACTGGTCGCCGAGCGTGTCGCCGGGCTTGAGCTTGGGCGTGAACGAGAACGGGTGCCCGCAGTTGCGGCAGAACCCCTCGGTCCGTCCCGGCCTGCCCTCCCGGGACCGTCCGACCGGCTCGTCGCAGCGGCTGCAGAACCGGCGGTTCTCCGGGACCTCCGGGTTCTCCATGATCGCGTCGGCCGGGTCCCGGTACGGGACGGGCGGCACCTCGACCAGGCCCGCGCCGAGCATCCCCCGGTGCCCCCGTCCGCGGGAGCCGCCGGAGCCGCTGCCGCGCGTGGCCGTCCGCCCGCTGCCGCGCGACCCGCGGGAGCCGCCCGAACCCGATCCGCCGCCGCTGCCCGAGCCGG
>NZ_QURH01000508.1 GCF_003428695.1 Actinomadura logoneensis | reverse complement strand
CCGCGGGCCGCCGTCGCCGGTGGGACGCCCGGGCTCCCCGGCCGGGTCGCCGGCCACCTCGGCGACCAGCCGCGGGAGCGCCTCGCCGATGGGGGCGCGGACGACCGCGTCGGCCATCGGGTCGTACGGGGTCGGCTCGGCGTTCATGATCACCAGCCGGGCGCCGGCGGCCACCGCCTCGTCGCACAATCCGGCGGCCGGATGGACGGTCAGCGACGTGCCGACGGCCAGCAGCAGGTCGCAGGAGCGGGCGGCGGCCACCGAGGCGTCCAGCACGTCCTGGCGCAGGGCCTGGCCGAACGAGATCGTCGCCGACTTCTGGATGCCGCCGCACTCGGCGCACGCCGGGTCGTCCTCGCCCGCCTCGACCCGCGCCAGCACCTCCCGCATCGGCGTGCGCAGCCCGCAGGACAGGCACTCGGCCTCCAGCATCGTGCCGTGGATCTCCAGCACCAGCGCCGGGTCGGACCCGGCCCGCTGGTGCAGGCCGTCGATGTTCTGGGTGACCAGGCCGCGCAGCCGGCCGGCACGCTCCAGCGCCACCAGCGCGGCGTGCCCGGCGTTGGGCTCGGCGCCCCAGGCCGGGTGGTCCAGCCGGGAGCGCCAGGCGCGGCGGCGCACCTCGGGGTCGGAGATGTAGGCGCCGATGGTGGACATCGCGGCGGCGGACGGGTCCCTGGTCCACACCCCGCTGGGGCCGCGGAAGTCCGGGATGCCGCTGTCGGTGCTGATCCCGGCCCCGGTCAGCACGGTGATCCGCGAGGCCGCGGCCATCAGCGCCCCGGCGCGCTCCGCGCCGTCCCGCCCCGGCCCGGGGGATGCTGCTGCCATGCCCCCAGCCTAGGGGCGGAGCGCCCTGGTTCCGACCGTTCCGTTCGGTCCGCCGCCACGGGGGAATCCCCCTGCCGGGAGAAACAGGCCGGCAGCTAGGGCGTGGCGGACCGGAGACGGCCCGCGGAGTGGGAAACTGAGGACTCGTATGAGGTCGACGCCGCACATCCTGGTGATCAACGGGACCAAGGTCCGCCGTCCCGTGTTCATCCTGGGATCCCCCCACTCCGGCGCGGACGTGCTCGCCCGCGCAGTCAAGCGGTCCGCCGGGTTCCACCTGACGGCGGGCCGCCCCAACGTGCTGCGGCTGGTGTACGCCTACGCCCGGCGCCCGTCGATCGCGACGGGACGCGGGGTGGGCGCCGCCCGGGTGCTGCGCGACGCCTACGCCGAGAGCTGGCAGATCACGGCCGACGGCTGCCGGTCCTGCCCCGGCGAGTGCCGGGCGCTCGCGGGCCTGCCGCCGGTGCCGCCGCCGCGCGGCACGGGCCGGGGCT
>NZ_QURH01000509.1 GCF_003428695.1 Actinomadura logoneensis | reverse complement strand
GCGGATCGCCCGCCCAGAGGGCCAGCGCGTCCGCCACCAGGCGCCGCGAGGCGGCGAGGGCGCCGGACGCCCGCGCCCGGTCGGCGGCAGCGAGCCGGGTCCGGAACAGCGTCGCGTCCAGGGCCGCGGGCGGGAGGGCGATCCGGTACCCGTCCCCGGCGGTGACCAGCACCTCGGGCCGCGCCCGGTCGGGTTCGAGGGCGGCCCGCAGCCGCGACGCGTGCGTCCGGATCGCGCCGAGCGCCCGTTCCGGCGGACGCTCGCCCCACAGTGCCTCCACGATCGTCTGCGGGGCGGCGGCCCGTCCCTCCTGCAGCAGCAGGAAGGCGAGCATCGCGCGCTGCTGGGGAGGCCCGAGGTCCAGCTCGGCACCGCCACGCCATCCGCGAACCGGACCGAGCACCGCGAACCGCAGGCGATCGCCCATCTGGTCCCTTCCGTCGCAGATGTGACCGACATGCAAAATAACGCCTAAGGGGAACGAGGGGATCGCCATGTCCGACGCGCCGCCCGCCAGAGCTCTGCCCGCCCACGCCGCCCTGCCCGCCGACACCGAGCCCGCCGAGCCGGCCGAGTCCACCGAGTCCACTGCCGCCGAGCCCGCCGAGCCCGCCGAGCCCGCCCACTCCACCGACGCATCGTCACCCACCGACCCACCGTCACCCACCGACGCACCGGCACCCGCCACCGCGCCGCCGGGCGCCGGCCGTCCGTCGCCACGGGCGTACGAGGCGGTGCCGCCCGCGCAGCTTCCGCCCGACCTGCCCGACTTCACCGGACGCGACGGCGAGACCCGGCGGCTCGCCGCCGCGCTCACCGCCCGGGACGGCGCCGCCGTGCCCGTCGTGACCGTCGCCGGGCTCGGCGGGATCGGCAAGACGGCGCTGGCGCTGCACGTCGCGCACACCGTCCGGGACGCCTTCCCCGACGGCCAGCTCTACGCCGAACTGCACGGCGCCGGGCCGTCCCCGGCCGCTCCCGGCGCCGTCCTCGCCGCGTTCCTGCGCGCGCTCGGCGCGCCCGACCGGGAGATCCCGCCCGAGCCGGACCGGCGCGCCGCGCTGTTCCGCTCCCACCTGGCCGGACGCCGCGTCCTGGTGGTGCTGGACGACGCCCGCGACGCCGCGCAGATCGCGCCGCTGCTGCCCGGCGCGCCCGGCAGCGCCGTCCTGGTCACCGGCCGCACCCGGTTCGCCGAACTGCCCGTCGCCGCGCACCTGGACCTCGCGCCGTTCACCGCCGAGGCCGCGACCGCGCTGCTCGGCCGCGTCGCCGGGACCGAGCGGATCGCCGCCGACCCGGACGCGGCG
>NZ_QURH01000505.1 GCF_003428695.1 Actinomadura logoneensis | reverse complement strand
GCCGGCGGGACGGCGCCCCGAGCCGGGACGGCGGGCGCCGGAGCCGACGCGAGCGCCTCCCGGCGCAGCCGCGCCGCGACGCGCAGTTGCTCGGCCGTCTCGGCCATGTCCTCCGACGGCTCCCGCACGCCCCGCGCGAGCTCCAGCGCCGTCACGACGCTGTCCACGCCGCCGAGCTCGTCGCGGACGGACCGTCCCAGCGTCCCCGTCGCCCCGCAGGCGCGCGCCTCGTCCCGGCAGAACAGCGCCATCTCGCAGCTCGACATGCACTCGGGCGCGTACCGGGCCTCTACCGCGCGCACCGCCTCGGGCAGGCCGTCGCCGAGCGCGAACGTCAGTCCGTCCGGCATCTCCCGGGCGATGTCCTCGGCGCGGGTGAGCCGCGCGAGCTGCCGCCTCACCACCGCGAGCTGCGGCCGGACGTCCACCGGCGTGGCGGTCGGACGGTTCGAGAAGTTCTCCGGGCACACCAGGAACACCTCGTGCGACACGCGCTCCGGATCGTGCCCCAGGCCCTCCACCAGCTCGCGCAGCGCCAGCACGTACACCGCCGACTGCCGGGCCGCCGCCGCGACCTGCTCCGGCTCGGCCTGGCCGTCCACCACGGCGAACGACTTGACCTCCACGACGTGGAACCGGCCGCCGAGCTGGAACGCGATGACGTCCGGCTCCAGGTAGGCGCGCTGCCCGGCGATGTCCAGGCGCAGCAGCGGATGGTCGAACAGCGTCCCGTCGCCCGACTCCAGCGCGCGCGCCATCAGGTGCCGGGTGCGGGCGTGCCGCACCTCGCGGCTCTCGGTGCCGACCGACTCCAGGTCGTCGTAGGAGACCTCCGGGATCTCCAGCCCGAGCCGGTCGCGCAGCAGCGCCAGCAGTTCGGCGCAGCCGTCGGCCTTCACCTGCGCCTCGAACGCGTTCCCGCGGGTGATCGCGAACTGCGACTGCCCGAACGGCGCGGCGAACCCCAGGTGCCGCGCGACGGCGTCCTTGTCCACGGCGGCGGCGTCCATCACCCCGCGCCGCGCGCAGCCGGGGTTGGCGGTCAGCGCCGCGATCGTCCGGGCGTCGTGGTTGCGCGGGGCCTCGCCGCCGCGCAGGTGGGACAGGTCGCTCGCCGTGTGGTCGTCGTCTCTGCTCATCGTCGTCGCCGGTTCGTCGTGTCGCCGGGGCTCGAGCCCCCGCCTGGGTTCCTGTGCTCTTCTCCGCCGGTCCCACCGGACCGGCCGGCGGCGGTGCCGCCGGTGGCCGCGCGCCGGGGGAGGACGCGCAGCCCGCCGCCGAACAGCAGCGCCGCGTC
>NZ_QURH01000504.1 GCF_003428695.1 Actinomadura logoneensis | reverse complement strand
GCTCGGCCGCCCGGCGGGCCGAGCTGGTCGCCGCCGCGGGCGCGCTGGTGCCGGCGCTCGCCGACCGCGCCGCCTGGAGCGAGCAGCACCGGCGGCTGCACGACGACACCGTGCGGGCCCTGTCCGAGGCCGGGTTCTTCCGGCTCCGGCTGCCCGCCCGCTACGGCGGCCTGGAGGCGGACGCCCGCACCGTCGTGGACGTGCTCGCCGAGCTCGCCCGCGGCGACGCGTCCGCCGCCTGGATCGCCGGCGTCAACGCCATCACGACCTGGATGGCCGGGCTGCTGCCCGACGCCGTCCAGGACGAGGTGTTCGCCGAGCCCGACACCCGCCTCTGCGGGACGCTCAGCCCGACCGGCATGTGCGTGCCCGCCGAGGGCGGCCTGGTGCTGAACGGCAAGTGGACGTTCATCAGCGGCGCGCACCACGCCCGGTGGCAGGTCGTCGTCGCGATGGCGCCCGCGCCGGATGGCTCGTTCTGGCCGGTCATGACGGTCGTGCCGATGTCCGAGCTGACCGTGGTGGACGACTGGGACACCTCCGGCCTGCGCGGCACCGGCAGCGTCAGCACGGTCGCCGAGAACGTGTTCGTGCCGGAGCGGCGCGTCCTGCCGCTGCCGCTGGTGCTCGCCGAGCAGTACGCCTCGGAGGCCAACGCCGCGTCCCCGGTGTGGCGCGCGCCGCTGCTGCCGACCGCGTCCGCGCTGTCGGTCGGCACCGCCGTCGGGCTCGCCGTCGCCGCCAGGGACCGGTTCCTGGACCGGCTGCCCACCCGCAAGATCACCTACACGGCGTACGAGCAGCAGGCCGAGGCCCCGGTGACGCACCTGCGCCTCGCCGAGGCCGACATGAAGATCGACGAGGCGTTCTTCCACGCCCGCCGGCTCGCCGGGACGCTGGACGCCAAGAGCGCGGCGGGCGAGCCGTGGACGCCGGTCGAGCGGGCCCGCGCCCGCGCCGACATGGGACGCGCCGTCCGGCTGGCGCGCGAGGCCGGGGACCTGCTCAACGACGCGAGCGGCGGGTCGTCCATCTACGCCGGCGAGCCCATCCAGCGGATCGCCCGCGACCTGCACGCCATCACGATGCACGCCCTGATGAACCCCGACACCAACGACGAGCTGTACGGCCGGGTGCTGTGCGGGCTGGAGCCGAACACCCTCTACTTCTGACCTTCGGACCGCGCTTCTGACGATCCGCCGCCGGACGCGGCCCCCGCCCGGGCCGTCGTCCGGTCACCGGCCATCCCCCTTCCGCGGGACCGCCGCCCGCGCGACGCGGCGCGGGCGGCG
>NZ_QURH01000506.1 GCF_003428695.1 Actinomadura logoneensis | reverse complement strand
GCCGTGGTCGCCGCCGTCCTGGCGGCGGGCGGCTACGGGATCTACGCGGTCACCGACCCGGCGTCGTCGCGGACCGCGGCGGCCGAGCGGGAGGCCGCCGCGGGACGGGCGCTGACGCTCGGCCGTCTCAAGCTGCGGGTCCCGGCGTCCTGGGAGGCGTCCCCGATCGCCGTGCCGAGCCAGGCGGCCGACAGCTTCTACGTGACGCTCGCCGGAGGCTGCGCGACCGACGGCAAGTGGCAGCCCGCCGCCGCGAGCGTCGGCGCCTGCCCCGGGTTCGCGGTCATGGGGCCGAGCTTCGTCGACGGGTCCGCGTCGAAGGCGTACGGCGGCGGCCCGTTCAACCCGAAGGAGACCTTCGGGTCCACGGTGGCGATGAGCTGCCCGCGCCACCCCGACCTCGTCGCCGGAGCCGCCGGGAAGGGCGCGTCCCAGACCTCGTCCAGCGGGGTGGAGCTGGGCGGTCGCGGGGCCGAGTACCGCCAGTGGCGGGTGCCCTGTTTCGAACGCGGGGGCGACGCGACGGGCTCGGTCTACACCGAGCGCGTCTGGTACGTGCCGTCCGCGCGGACCGTCGTCGTGGACGCCTGGAACACCCCTGACCTGGACACCGTCCTGCACCGCGGGACGTGGTCCTAGCCGGACATGGTTGGGTTCGGCGTCGGCAAAGTGGCCGGAGATCGCGCCTCCGGGACGCGGCGGGCGTGGCTAGGTTGCCGTGCATGTCGAACAGTGGCGCTCACGAGATGGCGCAGGCGCAGGCCCGGTTGGCCGGCCGGTTCACCGGTCTGCCGGAGCCCGGCGCCGGCGGACAGCAGCCCGGCGCGCACGCCGCGCCGGACGCCCACGACCCGCACGCCCACCCGCACCACGGGGGCCGCGACCTGGACCCGCCCGGCCGGGACCGGGACCACACGGCGCGGGACCTCGACCACGCGGCGCGGGACCTGGCGCACGCCGGTCGCGAGCTGCTCCACGCGGGCCTGGCCCACGCGGGACGCGACCTCGAGCACTCCGGACGCGACCTGGACCGCGGCGACCTCGACCCGGCGATCGCCGGGCTGATCGCGCGGCTGCCCGGCCCGGGCGGGAGGATGTCGTCCACCGCGATCGCCCGCTGGACGGACGCCGCCCGCGCCGTCCTCACCCTGGCCTACACCGACGAGGACGAACCCGCCCGCTGACCGCGGCGGGGGCATCGGCGCCCGCGGAACCCCGCCCGTCCGTCCGGAGGTCGCCTGACTGAGGGGGGCGTCCCGCCCGCCCGGCGCGGGGGGCGCGCGGG
>NZ_QURH01000507.1 GCF_003428695.1 Actinomadura logoneensis | reverse complement strand
CGCCGCGGTCGGCGCGCTCGACGAGCTGCGCCGCGAGCTGGCGCGCCCGCACCAGGTCGCCGCGCTCGATGAACGCCGCGAGCAGCGCCGCGCCCAGGTGGACGGCCGCGTCGGTGGTGTCGGCGCCGGACGCGGCGAGCTGGCGCAGCGCGTCCTCGGCGACGCGGACGCTCTCGCTGATGTCGCCGCGCTCGCGCAGGCAGCGGCTCAGCGCGACGTGCACCCGCGTCCACTGGTCGGGGTCGTGCTCGGCGGAGGCGCGGGCGCTCAGCGCGCGCAGCTCGGCGATGGCGTGCTCCAGGTCGCCGGACGCCTCCAGCGCGAGCGCGTGGCCCCACCGGGCCTGGTGCAGCATGTCCGGCAGCGCGACCGCGTCCGGGCTGGCCAGGACGTCGGCGAACCGGGCGCGGGCCTCGGCCGCCGCGCCGTTGCGCAGCGCGATCTCGGCGTAGTCCAGGGTGACCCGCAGCTCGTCCACGACGTCCTCGCCGACCCCGCTGACCAGGTACGTCGGCGAGCAGCTCAGCTTGGTCGCGAGCAGGTCGACCACGCTCGGCGCGGGGACCCGCTTGTCGCTCTCGATCAGCGAGATGTAGCTGTCGGACAGCTCGGGGTACGCGAGCTGGGCCTGGCTCATGCCCTGCCGGATGCGCAGCGCCCGGATCCGCTGCCCCAGTGTCTCCCGATCCATGTTTCGAACCACCCGCCTGCCAGGTCCCCCCGCGCGCCGTGCGCCGCACGCCGCGGAGGAAGAAAACGTGTCGATCTTCCAGTCTGCCCGGATCGCGCCCGGTCAGGGTCCGGATTCGACGGATCCGGACCCTCTCGTTCGCCTCACCGAAGGCTATAGCGGACACCCCCGTCCGCGCCGCCCCCGGCCGGGCCGGATTCGCCGGGACGGTACCCGGGGCGATTCGCGGGCGGCTCGGCCGGGCCCTCCCCGCGCGTCCCTTCGGCCGGACGGGCGGGGACTGCTGTACTAGCGGCCATGAGCGTGTCCACCCATGTCCTCGACACCGGCAGCGGAACCCCGGCGGCCGGCATCCCCGTCCGGCTCGACCACTACGACGCGGAGACCTGGCGGCTAGTCCAGGAGGGCGAGACCGACGCGTCGGGCCGCTGGAGCCTGTCCCTCCCCGAGGCCGGCGCCCCCGCCGACGCCCCTGCCGACGCCCCTGCCGATGCCCCTGCCGACGGCGGTGCCGCCGCCCCCGCCTCCGGTGAGGGCCCCGGCGATGGCCCCGGCCCGGCGGCGCCCGCCGCGCGGCTCACCGGCGGGCT
>NZ_QURH01000502.1 GCF_003428695.1 Actinomadura logoneensis | reverse complement strand
GTGCGGGAGATCACGGAGCCCGCCGCGCCCGCCCGCCGCACGCGCCCGCCGGGCCGTGCGGACCCGCGGGCCGCGCGCCGCCCACCGGAGGGGGAGATCATGAAGGCCGTCCAGTTCCGGGAGATCGGGAGGTCTCCCGAGGTCGTCGAGGTGCCGGACCCGGAGCCCGGCCCCGGCCAGGTGCTGCTGAAGGTGACCGCCGCCGGGGTCTGCCACTCCGACTTCGTGGTCATGCAGAGCCCGGCCGAGCTCGGCATCGGCCTGCCGCTGACCCTCGGGCACGAGGGCGCGGGCACGGTCGCGGCGCTCGGCGCGGGCGTCACGGGTCTGGAGATCGGCGAGTCCGTCGCCGTGTACGGGCCGTGGGGCTGCGGGACGTGCCCCGAGTGCGCCCAGGGCAAGGAGAACTACTGCCGCCGCGCCGCCGCCCTCGGCATCCGGCCGCCGGGCCTCGGCGCGCCCGGCGCCATCGCCGAGTACCTGCTGGTGGACGCGCCGCGCCACCTCGTCCCGCTGGACGGCCTGGACCCGGTCCGCAGCGTCCCGCTGACCGACGCCGGGCTCACCCCGTACCACGCGATCAAGGCGGCGCTGCCGCGCCTGGTGCCGGGCAGCACCGCCGTGGTGATCGGCGCGGGCGGCCTCGGGCACGTCGCGATCGGCCTGCTGCGCGCGCTCTCCCCGGCCCGGGTGATCGCGCTGGACGTGTCCGAGCGCAAGCTGGCCCTCGCCGAGTCGGTCGGCGCGCACGAGGCCGTCCCGTCCGACGACCGGGCCGTGGCCCGGGTGCGGGAGCTGACCGGCGGGTTCGGCGCGCAGGCCGTGTTCGACTTCGTCGGCGCCCCGCCCACCACCGCGATCGCCACCGCCGTCGCCGCGACCGAGGCGGACGTCGCGATCGTCGGCATCGGCGGCGGCGCGGCCAGGGTCGGCTTCGGCGAGATCGCCTACGACGCGTCCGTCCGCTCGCCGTACTGGGGCAGCCGCTCGGAGCTGATCGAGGTCCTCGACCTGGCCCGGGCGGGCGCCCTGGAGGTCCAGGTCGAGACCTTCTCGCTGGACGAGGCGCCGCTCGCCTACCGGCGGATGCACGCGGGCGACATCAACGGCCGGGCCGTCATCGTGCCCCACTGACCGCCCGCCGGCCGTCATCGTGCCCCACTGACCGCCCGCCGGGCCGTCAGCGTGCCGCACCGACCGCCCGCCGGACGGTCCGCTCCGCCACCGCGAGCGCCTCGGGGAGCGCGTCCGCGCGCCGCCCGCCCGCGCTC
>NZ_QURH01000503.1 GCF_003428695.1 Actinomadura logoneensis | reverse complement strand
GGTCACCACGCGCGCGCCCGGCGCGAGCGCCGCGTACCGCTCCCGCTCGACCCGCTGGCACGCGACCACCAGGTCGGCGCCGAGGCCGTGCAGCGCCCGCAGCAGGCCCTCGACGTAGCGGCTCAGCGCGCCCCGGTCGGCGGGCACGGCGGTGGCGTCCAGCAGGATCCGCGGCGACCGCTCCCCACCCCGCGGTTCCACGGCGGCGGCCTGCGGTTCGGCGGCGCCGTGCGGTGCGGCGAGGGGCTGCGGTTCCGCGGTCCTCCGCGGTCCGGGGCCGTCCTGCGGTGGCCCGTCCGGCAGGTCCTCGCCCGGGATGCGCTCGCCCGGCATGATCCCACCCCCGTGACGTAGATCACCCTTGACGCTTCGAGCCTACGCCGCTCGGGGGCCTCCTGGCGGTTTCCTCCGCCTTTGACACACCGCCTTTGAAACACCGGCCTCGACACACCGGCGGCCCATCCCGGGCCGGGATCAGCCGCGCTTGCGCGCCTGGACGAGGACGATGCTGCCGCGGTCGTTGGGGGCCTTGGCGTCCGCGGCGGCCACCAGCGGCGCGAGCGGCGCGGCGGCGTTGAAGCCGACCCGGCCGCCGTACGCCGACAGCGACAGGTACAGCCGCTCGGCCGCCGCCGTCCGGAACTGGTAGGAGTGCCGGACGAGGTCGAGGCCGCGCTCGTCCATCAGCTTCGCCAGCGACTCGTGCGTGTAGGTGTGCTGGACGTGGTACTTGGCCTTGTGCGCGTCGCGCAGCTTCGGCCAGGCGTCCGCGCGGCTGAGCACGTCGGCGGACATGAAGACCTGCCCGCCCGGCTTCAGCACCCGGGCCATCTCGTCCAGCGACCTCCCGCCGTCGTCGAAGTGCTCGATCGCGCAGACCGACAGGATCGCGTCGAACGAGCCGTCCTGGAACGGGAGCTTCAGCGCGTCGCACTCGACCAGCGCGGGCGGGTCCGCCAGCGTCCGGCCGTACTCCATCTTTCCGCGCGCGAGGTCGATCGAGACGGCGTAGGCCCCGCGCCTGCGGGTCCGCCCGGCCCAGTACCCGTCGCCGCCCGCGACGTCGAGGACCTTCCGGCCGCGCAGGTCGTCGCCCATCCAGTCGAGGAGCGTCCCCGCCTCGCGGTACCGGCACACGTGCACCTGGTGCCCGACGAAGGCCACCACATCCGAGATCTTCATCGGACCCAGCCTATAGACGAAGCCCGGCCCGCAGTGCCCGCGCCCGCGGCGCGCCGGGCCCGGGGGACGCGGCG
>NZ_QURH01000501.1 GCF_003428695.1 Actinomadura logoneensis | reverse complement strand
GGCCGGGGCCCGCCGCGCAGGCCGCGGATCCGGCCGCCGAGCACCCGCCGGCCGGCGAAGCCGAGCATGGCGGGCAGCAGGCTGAGCGCGATCAGCACGGCGACGACCACCGCGAACCCGGCCGCGACGCCCATCTCGGTGAGGATCGGGATGCCGACGACGCCGAGCCCGACCAGCGCGATCACGACGGTCAGGCCCGCGAAGACCACGGCCGACCCGGCGGTGCCGACGGCGCGGCCGGCGGCCTCCTCACCGGACCTGCCCTCCTCGAGTTCGTGCCGGTACCGGGAGGTGATGAACAGGGCGTAGTCGATCGCGACGGCGAGGCCGAGCATCAGCGCCAGCGTGGAGGTGGTCGAGCTCATCTCGACCAGACCGGTGGCGGCGGTGATGCCGCTCATCGCGATCGCGACGCCGAGGATCGCGTTCAGCAGCGGGAGCCCGGCGGCCACCAGCGAGCCGAGGGTGATCAGCAGCACCACGGCGGCGATCGCGAGCCCGATGAGCTCCGACGCGCCCTGCTCGGGCATGCCCTGGGTGGCGCTGCCGCCCATCTCGACGGTCAGCCCGGCGGACCGGCCCGCGTCGGCGGCGTCCTGCAGGGCGTCGCGCGAGGACTGCTTCACGTCCACCTGGGTGACCTTGTAGGTGACCTGGGTGAGGGCCGTGCGCTGGTCCGGGGAGAGCGCCTTCGCCTGGTACGGGTCCACGACCGACCCGACCTGCGGGGCCGTCCGCAGCTTGCCGACGACCTGCTCGACGGCGGCCCGGTTCGCGGGCTCGGCGAGGGTGTGGCCGGCCGGCGCGCGGATCACCACCCGGGCGGTCGCGCCGTCCGCCGACGCCTGCGGCATCCGGTCCTTGAGCAGGTCGATGGCGCGCTGGGCCTCGGTGCCGGGGATGGAGAAGTCGCTGGACGTCGGGGCCTTGAGCACGGCCGCCCCGACGCCGAACAGGACGAGCAGCCCCACCCAGAGGAGGGCGACGAGCCTGCGGCGCCGGTAGGAGAACCGGCCGAGCCGGTAGAGGAAGGTTGCCAAGAGAGAAGATCCCATTCGATGCCGGACGCGCCGGGGGGCGCTCCGGACTCGCGGACGGTGCACGGTCGACGACTCGGCGACGGGCCGGTCGCCAGGTCTCTCAGGGGTGGGTCCGCCGAAAGGGGGGATTCCGGCCGGGGCAAGGCGGCGGGCCCCGGCCGGAAGCGAGTCAGCCGGAGGGGTCGGCGGACGCCGCCGCG
>NZ_QURH01000498.1 GCF_003428695.1 Actinomadura logoneensis | reverse complement strand
GGGTGCGGTGGCGCGGGCCCCGGGCGCGCGGGCGGGCGGCGGACGGGCGCGGGCGTGGCGGATGCTGCGGTTCGCGGTGCTGCTGGCGTTCGTCCTGGTGTTCCTGATCCCGGTGTACGTGCTGGTCGTGACGAGCTTCAAGTCGCTGCAGGAGGCCGACCCGTCCACCGCCTGGAACCTGCCCCGGCACTGGGGCCTGGGCGGCTGGCGGGCGGCCTGGACGTCGCTGCGGCCCGGGCTGGAGAACAGCGTCAAGATCGCGGTGTCCGGGTCGCTGATCTCGGCGGTGCTGGGGTCGCTCAACGGCTACGTGCTCAGCAAGTGGCGCTTCCCGGGCGCGGACGCGGTCTTCACGCTGTTCCTGTTCGGGATGTTCATCCCGTACCAGGCGGTGATGATCCCGCTGGCCGGGCTGCTCACGCACATGGAGCTGGTCGGGACGATCCGGGGCCTGGTCCTCGCGCACGTGGTGTACGGCATCCCGATCTGCACGCTGATCTTCCGGAACTACTACGTCACAATCCCGGACGAGCTGATCGAGGCGGCCCGGGTGGACGGCGCGGGGATGCTGCGGACCTACTGGTCGGTCGTGCGGCCGGTGTCCGGCCCGGCGTTCGCGGTGGTGCTGATCTGGCAGTTCACCTCGATGTGGAACGACTTCCTGTTCGCGGTGTTCCTCGGCGCCCCCGACAGCTGGCCGGTCACGGTGCTGCTGAACAACACGGCGGGCTCGGGCGCGGCGGCGGTGAACTACAGCCAGCAGATGGCCGAGGCGCTGCTGGCGTCGCTGCCGACGCTGCTGGTGTACCTGCTGCTGGGCCGGTTCTTCATGCGCGGGCTGATGGCGGGGGCGCTCAAGGGCTGAATCCAAGGGCTGAATCTGCCAAGGGAACAGGACTTCTCCGACAATAAGTGATCACTTTTGTGACGGGGCGCACAGGCGCCGCTCCGATCTCTACACTGCCGCGGTACCGGCAGCCTCGTCACGCGGAGCCACCGGCGCCGCACGGTCCAGCACGGTCCCGTGCGCGTCCGGTGCCGGGTGGCGCCTTCCGGCCGACGCAGCTCGACCACGCAGGGGGTCCCATGGGCAGCACCACCGTCCGACGTCTCACGGCCGCGGGCACCGCGTCCGGAGCCGTGCTGATCGGCTCGCTGGCGGCCGGGGCCGGGCCCGCGTCAGCGTCCGCCGGGCCGCCGTCCACCGTGCCGCTCGGCGCGTCGGCGGCCGGGGCGTCC
>NZ_QURH01000499.1 GCF_003428695.1 Actinomadura logoneensis | reverse complement strand
GCAGGGCCCGCCGGAGGTCCGCCGGGCGGCGCCGCCGGGGCCCGTCAGCGGGCGGGCAGCACGCGGTCGAGGCGGCGCAGGGCCTCGCGGATGCCGTCCGCCGTGATCGCGCCGTACCCGAGGACCAGGCCGTTCACCGGCGCCTCGGTGACGGCGAAGTCGGAGAGCGGGAACAGGGCGACGCCCTCGGCCTCGGCGGCGCGGACGGCCTCGGCGTCGGACCGGCCGGACAGCGTCGCGCTCAAATGGAGCCCGGCGGCACACGGGACGGGGGTGAGGCGGCCAGCGAAGGCGGAGCCCAGCGTCTCGGCGATGAGTTCGTGGCGCTCCTGGTAGATCCGGCGGGAGCGGCGGACGTGGCGGGCGAGCAGCCCCTCGTCGATGAACCGGGCCAGCGCCGCCTGGACGGGCGGGTCGCCGTGCCAGGACGTGACGTACCGGGCCATCCGGAACGCGTCGTGCAGGGCGGGCGGGGCGACGAGGAAGCCGAGGCGCAGCACCGGGCGCATGACCTTGGAGAACGTGCCGAGGTAGAGGACCCGGCCGTCCTCGTCCAGGGACTGCAGCGGCTCGACCGGACGGCCGCCGTAGCGGAACTCGGTGTCGTAGTCGTCCTCGATGATCACGACGTCCCGGCGGCGGGCCCAGTCGAGCAGGGCGCGGCGGCGGGCCAGGGACATCGGCATGCCGAGGGGGAACTGGTGCGACGGGGTGAGGTACACGGCGCGGACGCCGTCCGGCAGGGCGTCCACGCGCAGTCCCTCGGCGTCCACCGGGACGCCGGTCACGCGCATCCCCTGCGAGCGGAACAGCAGGTGGGCGGGCGGGTAGCCGGGGTCCTCGACGGCGACGTGCGCGCCCGGTCCGAGCAGGACGCGTCCGACCAGGTCCAGCGCCTGCTGGATGCCCGAGGTGACGATCACGTCGGCCGCGCTCGCGCGGACCGACCGCGACACCCCGGCGTGCCGCGCGATCGCCTCGCGCAGGACGGGCAGCCCGGCGGGGTCGCCGATGTCGTGGACGCCGGGACGCAGCTCGGCCGCGATCAGCCGCCGCCACGCCTCGTACGGGAACAGGCGCGTGTCGGTGAGGCCCGCGCGCAGGTCGTACGGGACGTCCGGGAGGCGGGACGGCCAGGCGCGCAGGTCCGACCAGCCGGGGCGCGGGCGCAGCGGGGAGGCGGCGGGCGCGTGCCGGGACGGCGCGGGCGCGGCCGACTCGCGGACGAACGTCCCCGCG
>NZ_QURH01000500.1 GCF_003428695.1 Actinomadura logoneensis | reverse complement strand
GGCACCCGCAAGGACGACGCCGCCCGCGCCGTCCCCGCCGAGTGCCCCGCCGTCGCCGCGCCCGGCGACTCCCGCGCCCGCCAGCTGCGCGGCATGTGGATCGCGACCGTCGGCGGCACCGACTGGCCCACCGACCCGTCCCGGCCCGCCGCCGAGCAGCGCGCCCGCTTCACCCGCCTGCTCGACACCGCCCGCGCGATGAACCTCAACTCCGTCGTCGTGCAGATCCGCCCCGACGCCGACGCGTTCTACCGCTCCCCGTACGAGCCCTGGTCGGCCGTCCTCACCGGCACGCCCGGCAAGGACCCCGGCTACGACGTGCTGGCCTTCATGGTCAAGGAGGCCCACGCGCGGAACCTTGAGTTCCACGCCTGGTTCAACCCCTACCGCGTCGCCCAGGACCGCGACCGGTCCAAACTCGCCCCCACCAGCCCCGCCCGCCGCCACCCCGACTGGGTCCGCGCCTACGGCGACCAGCTCTGGTACGACCCGGGCCTGCCGCAGGTCCGCGACCTGGCCGTCAACGCCGTCATGGACGTCGTCCACAAGTACGACATCGACGCCGTCCACTTCGACGACTACTTCTACCCCTATCCCGAGTCCGGCGACTTCCCCGACGCCGCCACCTACCGCGCCTACGGACACGGGATGCCCAAGGCCGACTGGCGGCGCCGCAACGTCGACACCCTCGTCCAGACCCTGTCGGCCCGCATCCACCAGGACAAGCCCTGGGTGCGGTTCGGGATCAGCCCGTTCGGCGTCTGGCGCAACCGGACCACCGACCCCGCCGGATCGGCCACCAGCGCCCTGCAGTCCTACGACGACATCTACGCCGACACCCGCGGCTGGATCCGCAAACGCTGGATCGACTACATCACCCCCCAGCTGTACTGGCCCATCGGCGACCGCGCCGCCGACTACCGCACCCTGGTCGCCTGGTGGGACCGCCAGGTCGCCGGAACCGGCGTCCAGCTCACCATCGGCCAGGCCGGGTACCGGGTCGGCGAGGACGCCGCGTGGAAGCGCCCCGACGAACTGTCGCGCCACCTGGCCCTCAACGCCCGCCACCGCGGGGTCCGCGGCGACATCTTCTTCTCCGCCACCGACATCGCCGCCGACCGGCGCGGCTTCGCCTCCCGCGTCCGCGCCGACCACTACGCGCGCCCCGCGATCCAGCCGCCCGCCGCGCCCGCCGGGCAGCGCCCGCACACGCCCGACCCCGTCCGCGGCGTCCGCGC
>NZ_QURH01000496.1 GCF_003428695.1 Actinomadura logoneensis | reverse complement strand
GACGGCGCGGGGACCGGCCCGGACGGCGCGGGGACCGGCCCGGACGGCGCGGGGACCGGCCCGGACGGGCGAGAAGCCCGCTCCGGTCCGGTGTGGGGGTCGGTGCCGTCGGCGTGGGGGCCGGTGCCGGTCGGCGTGGCGGGTCCACCCCTCCCCCGCCGCGGACGCCGGAGAAAGTACGATATTCGCAGCTCACGGTCTCAGGAGACCCGGACAACCGCAGGGCAGGGGGCGACATAACGGAACGGCGGTGCGGCGTGACGCGGACCGAGGACGGCGCGGCACGGTCCGAGCACGCCTCGGACCAGGCCGAGCCGCGTCCCGGCGTTCCCGGCCGCGCGGCGCCCCCGCCCGAGGCCGGGCGTCCGGACGGCCGCGAGGACGACCACGGCGCCGGGAACGACGGCGGAGACGCGGGCGGAAACGGCGACGGGCACGGTGGCGGGCGCGGTGGCGGGGAGGCGCGCGGCGCCGAGGCCGCCGCGGTCCCGGTCGAGGAGCCGCCCTGGCCGGTGCGCATCCGCCGCTCCGGCGACGCGATCCGGTTCGTCACCGCGCTGATCGGCCTCGGCGCCGTGATGCTGCTGGTGACCATCGCCCAGCAGACCACCCACGGCCTGCAGACCGACATCGTCGAGGGCACCGCGCACGCGCCCCGCTGGCTGCTGTCGCTGGCGACGCTCGCGTCCAGCTTCGGCGTGCTCGCCGTCCCGGTCGCGTTCGCCGTCGAACGCCTGTTCCACCGGGACGGCGTCCGGGTGGCGATCGCGGTGCTCGCCGCGATGATCACCTTCGGGCTGACCGTGGCGATGAACGACTGGGTCGTCCCGGCCGCCCCGGGCGGGCTGCTGAACGCGCTGATCTGGGGCAGCTCGGGCACCGCCGTGGTGCACACCGACATCGCCCCGGTGATCGCGTTCGTCGCCGCCGTCGGGATGGCCGGCCGCACCCGCTGGCAGGTCGCCGCCTGGACGATGATCGGTCTCGCCGCCCTGACCGGGCTCACCGCGTCCTACGCCTCGGTCTCGGCGCTCGCCGCCACCTACTTCCTCGGCGTGGCGATCGGCCACGGGACGCTGTACGCGGTCGGCACACCGAACCCGCGCCCGCCGGGCACCGCGGTGGTCGCGGCGCTGGAGCGGCTCGGCCCACGCGCGTCCCGCGCCCGGCGGATCGCCACGGCCGCCGACGAGCCGCGCCGCTACGCCGTGGCGGTCGCACCCGGCG
>NZ_QURH01000494.1 GCF_003428695.1 Actinomadura logoneensis | reverse complement strand
GGGCCTGCCCGCCGGTGGGGGCGGCCATCGGCGGCTGGCCCGCGACCGGGACGTCGCCGCCGGGGCCCGCCACGCGGCGGTCGAAGCCGGGCTCGAAGCCCTGGTCGCCGTCGAAGCCGCCGTTGTCGTAGTTCGGGTCGTAGCCGTCGTCGTACTCGCCGGCCTGCGGCTCGGGAGCCCGGCGGCGGCCCCTTCCGCGACCGCGGTCGCGCGGCTGCTCGTCGTCGGCCGTCCACTCGTCGTCGGCGTCCCCGCCGTCGCCCCGGGCGCGCAGTCCCAGGACGACCAGGACGACCACCAGGACCACGACCAGCACGAGGCCGAAGACCACGATTGTAGAAGTCATGCCACCACCCATTGTCTTGGCCCGGCGTCAGCCGCCAGCGCGGACCGCGGGTCGGTCCCGATCATCGTGCGCGGTCGGTTCCCGGCGGACCCTAGCCGATTCTGTCCGACCGCTATGACCGTTGTCACACCTTTCGCGCACATAATCCCTCACCCGATGCGTCCCGAACGGCCGATACGGGCCGTCCGGTACGCCCTTGTCTCCCGGTCCCCGCGGGGTCCGCACTCGTCGTGCCGCTCCGGCGACCCGAGGGTCTCCGGGGGAACGGCTCTACTTGTCGCCGAAGTTCCCGGTGATCCGGCCCCGCCCGACGGTGTGCTTGGCGATGTCGCCCAGCGCGTCCTTCAGCGTGGCCCCGTTCGCGAAGGGAACCCTGGTGTCCAGCGCGTAGACGGTGAACCGGTACCGGTGCCGCTCGCCCTTCGGCGGACACGGCGGGGTGTAGCCCACCTTCTTCGCGGTGTTGCGCGCCTCGACCATCGTGCCGAGCCGTCCTCCTTCGACCAGCTCGTGCTGCGCCTGGTCGATGCCGGCGACCACCCAGTGGACGTTGGTGCCCCCGGCGGCGTCCGGGTCGTCCACCACGATCGCATAGGACTGGGCGGTCCGGACGCCTCCCGCCGACCAGCGCAGCGGCGGGGTCTTGCCCAGCGCGGCGGAACCAGAGTACGTCGCGCACGCGTATCGCGCGGGCAAGTCGCCGCCATCACGGAACACGGGGCTGGTCACGGTGAACCACTCGGAGAGCTCCGCGCTCTTGTTCTGGGGCTGGCCGATGAGGCCGCAGCCCGAGAGCGCCACGGCCAGCGCCGCCACCGAGGCCGCGGCCCCGACGCGCCGTCCGCGCCGTGCGGTCCCTTCGGCCCGCGCGGCCCGCGC
>NZ_QURH01000495.1 GCF_003428695.1 Actinomadura logoneensis | reverse complement strand
GCTCCGCGCCGGCCGGCGAGCCGGTCGGCGGGCCGCAGCTCGCCGGCCGCGGCGTGGTCGTCAACCCCGCCGCCGGGGTGCCCGCGCCGCCGAACATCCACGCCGCGTCCTGGGTCATCGCCGACGCCGACACCGGCGACGTCCTCGCCGCCAAGGACCCGCACGGCCAGTACCTGCCCGCGAGCACGCTGAAGACGCTGACCGCGCTGACCCTCATCCCGAAGCTGCAGGCGTCCCGCAAGGTCCGGCCGTCCCAGGCGGCGTGCGACGTCGAGGGCACCAAGGTCGGCATGACGCCGAAGATGGACTACACCGTCGACCAGCTCCTGCACGCGCTGATGATGATGTCGGCCAACGACGCCGCGGTGACGCTGTCGGAGGCCAACGGCGGCGTGAAGAAGACGATCGCCGACATGAACGCCGAGGCGCGGGAGCTGCACGCGGGCGACACGCTCGCCGCGTCCCCGAACGGCCTGGACGTCGACCTCGGGCTGACGGTGCGGACGCAGCACACCTCGGCCTACGACCTGGCGCTGATCCTGCGCCAGGGGATGAAGAGCCCCGAGTACCGCAAGTACGTCCAGGCGCTGAACTTCTGGTTCCCGGCCCCGCCGGACAAGAAGCAGAAGAAGAAGCACAAGCCGGGCGGCTACCCGATCTACACGCACAACCGGATGCTGCCGGGCCAGCCGCACGCCTACAACGGGATGCTCGGCGGCAAGAACGGCTACACCGTCACGGCCCAGCAGACCTTCGTCGCGGAGGCCCGGCGCGGCGGGCACACCATCCTGATCTCGCTGATGAAGGCGGACGTGCCGCCGTCCCCGTACGCCGCCAAGCTGTTCGACTGGGGCTTCGCGGCGCGCGGGAAGGTGAAGCCCGTCGGGACGCTCGTCGAGCCCGGCAAGGCGGGGGCCCGGCAGGACGCGTCGGGCGCCAAGGACGACGGGCGGTCGGCCATCGAGAAGGCCAGCTCCTCGCGGACCTGGATGGTCGTGGGCGGCGGCGCGGTCGGCGCGCTGATCGCGATCGGCGTGCTGTTCCTCGTCCTGCACCGCCGCCACCGGCGCGGCGACCTGCGCCTTCCGAACCCGGACACGTCCCCCGACAGGTCGGGCGCTCCGGGCGTCGCGGGTGCTCCGGGCGCGTCCGGCGAGCGGGGCGGGCACGTCCGGCTGGCCCCGCCGCCCGCCGCCGCTCCCGGCCCGCACGGC
>NZ_QURH01000497.1 GCF_003428695.1 Actinomadura logoneensis | reverse complement strand
GGTTCGCGGAAGAGGCGTCGCCGCCCGGGCGGGCGGCGCCGGCCGGCGGCCGGGCGGACGAGCAGCGTCGGTCGGGGGCGCGGCGACCCGGCGCGGGTCAGCGGGCGAAGGCCTCGACGGCGGCCTGGCAGAACGCCTTGAGGTCGTCGGGCTTGCGGCTGCTGACCAGGCGGTTCGGACCGTCGTCGCAGATCTGGACCTCTTCGTCCACCCAGGTGGCCCCGGCGTTGCGCAGGTCGGTCTGCAGGCTGGGCCAGGACGTCATGGTGCGGCCCCGGACGACGTCGGCCTCGACGAGGGTCCAGGGGCCGTGGCAGATGACGGCGACGGGCTTGCCGGCGTCGAAGAAGCCGCGGGTGAACTCGACGGCCTTCGGCTGGGTGCGCAGCAGGTCGGGGTTGGCGACGCCGCCGGGCAGGACGAGGCCGTCGAAGTCGGCGGGCCCGTTGTCCTCGACGGTGGCGTCGACCTCGAAGGTGTCGCCCTTGTCGAGGTGGTTGAACGCCTGGATTCGGCCGCTCTCGGTGGAGACCAGCCGCGGCGTGCCGCCCGCCTGCTGAACGGCCTTCCAGGGTTCGGTCAGCTCGACCTGCTCGGTGCCCTCGGGTGCCGCGAGGAAGGCGATGGTCTTGCCGTTGAGGTCGGTCATGATGTTCTCCCCCTTCGTCTTGGCTACCTTGAGGCCCCTGCCCAGGTCGTGGCGGGTTATTCGAGGGGCGGCCGTATTCCGGGGGTGGCATGGATAACGCGGACGGCGTCCACGGCACGTACAGGAGGCGTGGCGCGCGCGGGAGGCATGGCGTGGACGGCGAGAGCGGCACGGGCTACCGGGAAGGGGCCGCGCCGGCGGGGTCGGGGCTGGCCTGCTCCTGGTGGCAGTCGGTGCCCGAGGAGACGGGAGGGTACGTCCAGCGGGTCGTCCCGGACGGCTGCGTGGACCTGATCTGGTGGTCGCGGAGCTCGGAGATCATGGTGGCGGGTCCGGACACCGGGCCGGTGCCGGTGCCGCTGGGTCCGGGCGAGTCGCTGGTGGGGGTGCGGTTCGCGCCCGGACGCGCCGCGCCGGTCCTGGGCGTCCCGGCGGACGCGGTGCGCGACGCGCGGGTCGGGCTGTCGGAGCTGTGGGGCGCGGACGCGGTGCGCCTGGGCGAGCTGGTCACCGAAGCCGCCGCGCCCGGCCGGGAGGCGGCGGCCCGGCGGGTGGAGGTGCTGG
>NZ_QURH01000492.1 GCF_003428695.1 Actinomadura logoneensis | reverse complement strand
CGGTCCGCGCGCCGCGGCGTCCGGTGGTGGCGCCGAGGTGTCCGGTCGCCGTGCCGAGGTCGCCGGTGGCCGCGCCGGGGGAGTCGCGGCGTCCGCTGCCGTGCCGCGTCCGCGCCCCTGACCTGGCCGTCCGGGCGCTCCGCACGTCCGGAGGCGGTTGGTCCCGGCCGTTCGGGGAAGGCGTTCAGGACGTGCCGTCGATCCGGAAGGGGCCCCGCATGTCGGTCGATCCGTCCCTCGAGTGCCTTTTCCCGGGCGGCGAGGAGCCCGAGGAGCGCGAGCTGTCGATCGAGGAGCTGCGGCGGCTGGCGGAGCTTCCGCTGCCCGACGACCGCCGGAGCCTCCCGCACGTCGATGACCTGGAGGTCCCCGGGCCGGGCGGCACGGTCCCGGTGCGGGTGTACCGGCCCGAGCCGCGCTCGGCGGGCCCGCTGCCCGCGCTGGTGTACCTGCACGGCGGCGGCTGGGTGATGGGCGGGATCGACAGCGTGGACGTGTCCTGCCGCGATCTGGCCGCCGAGGCGGGCTGCACGGTGGTGAACGTCGGCTACCGGCTCGCGCCCGAGCACCCCTTCCCGGCGGCGGTCGAAGACGCGTGGGCGGTCGCCGAGGCGCTGGCGACCGGCCCCGACCGCTTCGGCGCGGACCCGCGCGCGATCGCCGTCGCCGGTGACAGCGCGGGAGGCAACCTCGCCGCCGTCGTGGCGCTGCTCGCCCGCGACCGCGGCGTCCGGCTCGCCCACCAGCTGCTGGTGTACCCGGTGACCGACATGGCCGCCGACACCCCGAGCTGGGACGCCTACGGCGAGGGGTACGGCCTGGACGCGGCGTCGCTGCGCCGGTTCGCCGCCCTCTACCGTGCCGGGGCCGACCCCGCCGACCCGCGCCTCGCCCCCCTGCGCGCCCCCGACCTGTCCGGCCTCGCCCCCGCGACGCTGATCATCGCCGACCACGACATCCTGCGGGACGAGGGCGAGGCGTACGGGCGGCGGCTGGCGGCGGCGGGCGTCCCGGTCGTGCGGCGCAGGTACGCCGGGGCGATCCACTCGTTCTTCCTGCTGCCCGAGATGTTCGACGCGGGTGTGGAGGCGCGGGCGTTCGCCGTGCGACGATTGCGCGCGGCGTTCGACGCGGCGCTCGACGGCGCGCGTCCGGGCCCGGCCGGACCGGCGGGCGGGGACGCGTCGCCGGACACCCCGCCG
>NZ_QURH01000491.1 GCF_003428695.1 Actinomadura logoneensis | reverse complement strand
CGCTCGGCACCGGGCACGGCGCCCCGCCCGTCGGCCGAGGCGTCGGCCGGCGCGTCGGCCCGGTCGGCGTCCGGGCCGGTGGCCGGGAGACCGGCGGAGAGGGTGGGTGACTGTTTCGACGGCATCGTCAGCTCCCGCGGATCGTGGAACGGGGATCGGCCAGGGCGACGGCGACGTCCACCGCGAACGTGATCAGCAGGGCGGCCGTGCCGTACACCAGCACCACGCCCTGCACCAGCGGATAGTCCTTCTGCGTGATCGCCTGCACGATGGTGGTGCCGAGGCCGGGCCAGGCGAACACGTTCTCGACCAGCACCGTCCCGGTGATCAGCGACGTGAACAGCAGGCCGCCGAGGGTGAGCGAGGCGGTCAGCAGGTTCGGCAGCGCGTGCCGCAGGTAGCGCAGCCGGGCGGGCAGCCGCTTGGCCCGCGCGGTGCGCATGTAGTCCTCGCCGAGCACCCGCAGCGCCTCCACCCGGACGATCCGGGCGAGCGCGGCGGCGGGGACGGCGGCCAGCGACACGATCGGCAGGACGTAGGAGGCCGCGCCGCCGCGCGAGGCCACCGGCAGGACCGGGACCGCCACCGCGAACACCGCGACCAGGCCCACCGCCAGCAGGAACTCCGGCACCGCGCCCAGGAGGCCGGTGACGGCGGCGAAGCCGAGCTCGGTCCCGCGCCGCCGGCCCTCGCGCGTCAGCACGGCGGCGGCCATGCCCACCGGGACCGCGATGGCCAGGATCAGCGCGAACGCCGGGACGGCGATCTCCAGCGTCGCGGGCAGGCGGCTGGTGATGACCTGCGCGACCGGCAGGTCGGTGCTGATCGAGTCGCCCAGGCGCAGGTGCGCCAGCCCGGACAGGAAGTTCCAGTACTGCTCGAGCAGCGGGCGGTCCAGCCCGAGCGCGTGCCTGCGGTCGGCGACCAGCTGCGGGTCGGCGGTCGGGCCGAGCGCCGCGCGGACCGGGTCGCCCGGCACCAGGTGGATCATCGCGAACGAGGCGGTGACCAGCACCAGCAGCGACACGACCAGGCGCCCGGCCCGGCGGACCGCGAACCCGGCCCAGGGATGCGTCTCGTCCAGCCGGCCCACGGCACCCCACGAGCCGAATTCGCGCCCGCCGGGACGCCGGCCGCCGGGACCGGCCGGGCCTCGTTCCGCCGTCTCGGGCGCCGGGCGTGCCGCGCCGGGGTCTGCCGGG
>NZ_QURH01000493.1 GCF_003428695.1 Actinomadura logoneensis | reverse complement strand
CCGCCGGGCGCGTTCGGGGCGCCCGGCAGCTGCGGCGGGGCAGCGTTCGCCGCCGCGCCCACGGCCCGTCCGGGGCCGGGCTGCGGCGGCTGGTCGCCGAGCTCCACGACGTCCGCGCAGACACAGGTGATGTTGTCCGGGCCGCCGCCGCGGTTCGCCAGGTCGATCAGCTGCCGGACGGCCTGGTCGGGCTCGTCCGCCTCGGTCAGCACCTGGAAGATCGTCTCGGCCGTGACCACCGTGGACAGGCCGTCCGAGCACAGCAGGTAGCGGTCGCCGGCCCTGGCCTCGCGCAGCGACAGGTCCGGGTCGATCTCGCCCCGGCCGTCCATCGCGCGCAGCAGCAGCGAGCGCTGCGGATGCGAGGCGGCCTCGTCCGGGCTGATCCGGCCCTCGTCGACCAGCGACTGGACGAGCGTGTGGTCGTGCGTGATCTGGAACAGGCTGCCGTCGCGCAGCAGGTAGGCGCGCGAGTCGCCGATGTGCACCAGCGCGATCTGGCTGCCCGCCCACAGCATCGCGGTGAGCGTGGTGCCCATGCCCTGCAGCGCCGGGTCGGACTCGACGATCCGGTGCAGGTTCTCGTTCGCCGACTTGACCGTCCGCTCGAGCGCGGCGAGCAGCTCGGTCGCGGGCATGGCCTTGTCCAGCTTGCGGATCTCGGAGATCGCGGCGGCGCTGGCGATCTCGCCGCCGACGTGGCCGCCCATCCCGTCGGCGACGGCGAGCAGGTGCGCGCCCGCGTAGCCCGAGTCCTCGTTGCCCTCACGCAGCATGCCGACGTCGGACCGGGCGGAGTAGCGGATTCCCAGAGTCATTTGCGCAGCTCGATCACGGTCTTGCCGATACGGATCGGGACGCCCGGCGGCACCGGCATCGGCCGGGTCACCTTCGTGCGGCCCAGATAGGTCCCATTGGTCGAACCGAGATCTTCCACGATCCACTGGCCGTCCTGCGCGTAAAGCCGGGCATGTCGGCTGGAAGCGTAGTCGTCGGTCACCACGAGCGTGGAGTCGTTCGCGCGCCCGATGGAGATCGGCACACCGGTGAGGTCGATGACGGTGCCGGTCCGCTCGCCCTGGACGACCACCAGCCGGGTGGGCGCCCCGCCGCCCCGCTGGCCCCCACGCGGCGGCGCCGCCTGGGGCGGACCCTGGGGAGCGCCCTGGGGCGGTCGCGCGGCGGCCTTCGG
>NZ_QURH01000490.1 GCF_003428695.1 Actinomadura logoneensis | reverse complement strand
GGCCCGTCGCCGGCCGCCGTCCGGGTCGCGACCGCCCTGCGGCGGCGCAGCGCCGCGCCCGCGACGACCGCGACCAGGAACACCGCGAGGGCGAGCAGCACGATCGACGGGCCCGGTTGAAGATCGTACTGGAACGAGCTCAGCAGCCCCGACACCGCCGACAGTACACCGATCACCATGGCCGCCAGCATGGTGGCGCGGAAGCCCCGGGCCAGCTGCTGCGCCGCCGCCACCGGGACGATCATCAGGGCGCCCACCAGCAGCAGCCCGACCGCGCGCATCGCGATCACCACGGTCACCGCGGCGGTCACCGCGATCAGCACCGACAGCAGCCGCACCCGCAGCCCCGCCGCGCGCGCCAGCTCCTCGTCCTGGCAGAGCAGGAACAGGTCGCGGCCGAACACGACCACGATGCCGAGCACCGCGACCGCCAGCCCGGCGACCACGTACAGGTCGCCCACGGTCACGCTGCTGATCGACCCGAACAGGTAGGACTGCAGGCTCGACCCGCCGCCCTGCGCCTGGGTGAGCAGCGCGCCGCCCGCGAGGCCGCCGTAGAACAGCAGCGCGAGCGCCACGTCCCCGCCGCTGCGGCTGCGCGCCCGCAGCAGCTCGATCGCGAGCGCGCCGAGGACGGTCACGACCAGCGCGGCGAGCACCGGCGAGGTGCCGGTGAGCAGGCCGAGGCCGATCCCGGTGAGCGCGATGTGCCCGATGCCGTCGCCGAGCAGTGACAGCTTGCGCTGCACGATGAAGGTGCCGATCGCGGGGGCGGTCAGCCCGATGAGGACCGCCATCGCCAGCGCGATCCGCATGAAGTCGTAGGACAGGACGTCGCTCATGCCAGGCTCCCCGCGGTCCGCTCCGGCGCCGCCGGCGACCCGGCGGCGATCCGGCCGTCCTCCAGCCGGACGGTCCGGGTGATGAGGGGTTCGAGCGGGCCGAGTTCGTGCAGGACGAGCAGCACCGTGCGGCCCTCGGCGGCCAGCGTCCCGAGGGTGCGGGCCAGCGCCTCCTGGTTCCCGGCGTCCACCCCGGCGTTCGGCTCGTCCATGACGACCACGTCGGGCTCGCCCGCCAGCGCGCGGGCGATCAGGACCCGCTGCTGCTGGCCGCCGGACAGCAGGTGCGCCGAGTCGCGGGCGCGGCCGGCGAGGCCGACGGCGGCGAGCGCGCGGTCCACCGCG
>NZ_QURH01000489.1 GCF_003428695.1 Actinomadura logoneensis | reverse complement strand
GCGCCCATGATGCGCGTCCTCGGCCGGCTGCTGCGCCCGGCGGCGCGGCGCGGCGCCGAGCCGGGCGCCTCCCTGGACCTGCTCCCCGCCGCGCCGCCTCCCGGCGACCTGGCATGGGCCTCCGCCGATCCCGTCATCACGGACGCGTTCGCGCGGGCGACCGCCGCGATCGAACGGGCCGGGCGGCAGGTGCTGCCCGACCCGGTGCGGGACGTGGTGGCCGCGCGGATGGACGCCTGGGACGGCACGCCCCCGCCGATGGGCCGCGACTGGCTGGAGGAGGCCGCGGCCCCGCTGCCGGACGCGTCGCGCCCGGCGGCGCGGCTGGCGCTGCTCACGGCGCTGGCGTCCTACCGGGTCGGGCCGGCGGACGTGGCCGCGTTCCGGCGGACCGGCCAGGACGACGCGGCGCTGCTCGGGCTCACCGCCTGGGCCGCCCTCGCCGCCGCCCGGAAAACCGGCGCGAAGGCGGTTTATACAAACGCTCCCACGGAAAAGAAAGACTGAATCTCCACCACGACGTTCGGCCGCCCCCTCTCAAATTGCTGCACCGTCCTCTGGGGGACGCCTGCGGTCCACGTCACGGCGCGCCAAATGCCGCGACCCCGGAGCCTTTCCGGCCGCCGAATGCAATTCCACTACTCAGTGTCACGAAACAAACCTCTCCGCGAAGAGTCCGCCGCGACCTGCCCGAACACCGCACGGATTCGGCCTCCGACCAGGGGCGGAGGGGTTGCTGACCAGCGGGTCATAGGGTTGCACAGGGTTGCAACAAACCGACTAATCGGTTTGTAATGGGGTCACATGTCCCCGGAACAACGGGTCGGCTCCCCCCTGCCCTCTCGCCCGTTCCGCGGGTCCGCATGGGTCTTTGTTCCGTTCCGTAAGGTGTGGAGGAAATCCATGGCACGCGGCGCCGCGCGTCGTCCCGGACCGGAAACGGCCGAAGGCCGCTCCCCCGGCAGCGCACGCATCCCCGCCAGCCCCGCAAGCCCCGCCATCTCCACCGGCCCCTCCGGCGCCGCCGCCGGCCCCGTCTCCCCCACCGCGCGTCCCGACGACCCTGGGAGCCCCGCCATCTCAGCCCCCGCCCCCAGGCCCGCCGCCTCCTCCGACCACTCCACACCGACCCCCCGCCCCACCCGGCCGACCGCGTCCGCCGACCCGGCCGCGTCCACCGCGCCCGG
>NZ_QURH01000488.1 GCF_003428695.1 Actinomadura logoneensis | reverse complement strand
GCCGTTGACGGCCGCCCGGGCGCCCGTCGTCGCCGCGCCACCGGTCGCCGCCCGCGTGCCCTTCGCCGCCGGGCCGCCGGTCGTGGTCGCTCGCTCGTCGCTCACCGTGCTCACTCCTCTTCTCCGCCTTCGACACCAGCCCCGCGGGAGACCCGTGGGGCGGGCCTGAGTGTGTCAAAGTCGGCTCCCTGAGGGGCCTGGAGCACGTGCTCGGCGTTCAGCCGGCGCCATCCCCGCGCGGGCGCGGGCGGGGGCGTCCACGCCGCCCGCCGCCGCCGGAGCTCGTCGTCGGGGACGAGGAGGGTGAGCTCGCCCGCGGGGGCGTCGAGCCTGATGACGTCGCCGTCCCGCACGAGCGCGAGCGGTCCGCCGACCGCGGCCTCGGGCGCGACGTGCAGGACGACCGTGCCGTAGGACGTTCCGCTCATCCGCGCGTCCGAGACGCGGACCATGTCGCGCACGCCCTGCCGCGCGAGCCGCATCGGCACCGGGAACGACCCGGCCTCGGGCATGCCCGAGGCGACCGGGCCGGCGTTGCGCAGCACGAGCACCGAGTCCGGGGTGATCTCCAGGTCGGGGTCGTCGATGCGCTGCGCCACGTCCTCGGGCGACTCGAACACCACCGCCGGGCCCTCGTGGACGGTCAGCTCCGGCGTCGCGGCGGACAGCTTGATGACCGCGCCGTCCGGGGCGAGGTTGCCGCGCAGCACCGCCAGGGCGCGCGGCGGGCCGAGCGGCTCGTCCAGGGGGCGGATCGTGGTCTGCCAGGACGGCGCCGGCTCGACGCCGGCGAGGCGGTCGCGCAGCGTGCCGCCCTCGATCGTCCGGGCCGACAGGTCCAGCAGGGGTTCCAGGGTCTTCATCAGGACGGGGACGCCGCCCGCGCGGTGCAGGTCCTCCAGGTAGCCCGATCCCGACGGCTTGCAGTCGACCAGCAGCGGGACGCGCCGGGCGATCGCGTCGAAGTCGTCCAGGGTCAGGTCCAGGCCGGTCCGTCCGGCGATGGCGAGCAGGTGGATGATGGCGTTCGTCGATCCGCCGACCGCCATCAGCACGGTGACCGCGTTGGTGAGGCTGGCCCGGCTCAGCAAGGCCGAGGGGCGCAGGCCGTCCCTGGCCGCCGCGACCGCGAGGCGGCCGGCCGTCGTCCCGGCCCGGAGCCGGTCCCCGCTGGCGGCGGGCG
>NZ_QURH01000487.1 GCF_003428695.1 Actinomadura logoneensis | reverse complement strand
CCGGACGCGCTCGCGTCCAGCCCGGCGCGGACCTGCCCGGCCGGCTTCGGCGAGCCGTCCGCGCCGAGCGCCACCGCGACCGTCACCGCCGCGGCCGTCGTGACCGCCCCCGCCGCCACGACGACCGCCTTCGTGCCGCCGAACCTGGCCTTCATGGCCGCTCCCCGCGCTCCGAGATCCGATGTGTAGGGGACGAACATGGCAAACCTGAAAGTTCCCTACAAGCTACCTGAATCTCTCCAGCATGCCCGATTGATCGTGAGCGCGGGGTGAAAGCGGCGTTCACCCACGCGACGGAAACGGCGGCGGGAGCACGGCCCGGTCAGTCGGCCCGGTCAGTCGGCCCGGTCAGTCGGCCCGGTGGGCGTCACCGTAGATCAGCAGCCGGACGACGTCGGTGAGCGCCTGCGGGGACAGGTCCGGATCGACCGCGCGCCGCAGGCCCAGTCCGACGCCGAGGCTGAGCAGCGCCTCGGCGAGGTCGGCGGGCGCGAGCGGCAGGACGAGACCGCGCCGCCGCGCCTCCTCCTCGAGCAGGCCGCCGAGCACCCGGACCCAGTGCCGCCCGCCCTCCGCGACACGGTCGCGCAGCGCCGGGTCCCGGCGGGCGGCGTGGATCGCGAACTCGGCCTCCAGCAGCGTCCAGCCGGGGTCGCCGATCGTGCGCTCGGCCCAGGCGTCGAAGACGGCGAGCCGGTCCGCGGCGGAGCCCTCGCCGCCGATCGCCTCGACGACCGCGCCGATCCGCTCGGCCCGGACCTCGTCGATGACGGTCTGGCAGAGCTCGTCCTTGGTGGCGAAGTTGGAGTACACGGCCCCCTTGGAGAAGCCCGCCGCCTCGGCCACCCGGTCGAGGGTCGTGGCGTGGTAGCCGTCCCGCAGGAACAGGCCGCGGGCGGTGGCGACGAGCAGCTCCCGCGTGCGCGCCTGCCGCTCCGCCCGGGTCGGGCCGCTCTCTCGTGCCATGGCCCGCAGTGTACGGGCCCGGCGGCGGCGGGCCCGCAGGCTATTGACGACGTGTCCAACACTCGCATACCTTCGGTATCCGAATGAAGGAGCCCCCCATGCGCTATCCCGTCGTGGCGCGGCCCGGAGCCGTCGCCGTGGTCACCGGCGGCGCGCGCGGCATCGGCCGCCTGCTCGCCGAGCGCGGCGCGCGCGTGGCCGTCGGCGATCTG
>NZ_QURH01000484.1 GCF_003428695.1 Actinomadura logoneensis | reverse complement strand
CTCGCCCGGGCCGGCGACGCGCGGCGGCTCGGCGTCGTGCCCGAGCGCGGCGCGCAGCAGGTCGGGCAGGTAGGCGCCGGTGGCGGGCGACCAGTAGCCGGTGCCGGACGCGTCGCCCCGGTCGGTGACCGGCTCGCTCGCGCCGAGCCGCCAGGTCAGCCAGTCGTGCGGGAGCAGCACCCGCTCGGTGCGGCGGGCGTTCTCCGGTTCGTGCTCGGCCATCCAGCGCAGCTTGCCGACGGTGAACGAGGCGAGGGGCACGCTGCCGGTCCGCTCCGCCCACGCTCGCGGCCCGCCGAACTCGGCGACGAGGGCGCGGGCCTGCGGCGCCGAGCGGGTGTCGTTCCACAGCAGCGCGGGACGCACGACGTCGCCCCCGCCGTCGAGCGCGACCATCCCGTGCTGCTGCGCGGCGACGGCGACCGCGTCGGCGCGCTCGAGCACGTCGCGCACCTGCGACAGCGCGTCCCACCAGTGCCGGGGGTGGCATTCGGTGCCGTCCGGGTGGGGTGCCGACGCCTCCGCGACGACGGTGCCGTCCGCGGCGCGGCAGAGCACCGCCTTCGTCGACTGCGTCGAGGAGTCGACGCCCGCCACCAGGGTCTCGGCCATGCGGCCCTCTTTCGTAAAGACTATGGACTAATTAACGTAGCAGATGGCATCGGCCCTGCCCAGGCGACGGATTGAATTAGGGTGTGTTCATGACGAAGTCCGGAAACGCCCCCGTCCGGCACGCGACGATGCGCGGCCGCAACCTGGCGGTCGTGCTGGAGCACATCGCCCGGCACCAGCCCGTCACCCGGGCCGGGCTCGCCGAGCTGACCGGCTTCACCAAGACCACCGTCTCCAACCTGGTCGGCCTCCTGGAGGGGGCGGGCCTCGTCCGCGACGGCGCGCCCGTGCACGAGGGCGAGCGCGGCCGGCCGGGCGTCGGGGTGTCGATCGCCGGGGACGGCGCCGCCGGGCTCGGCCTGGAGGTGAACGTCGACTACCTCGCCGCCTGCGTGCTCGACCTCGGCAAGCAGGTCCGGTACCGGCACGTGGTCAGCGCCGACAACCGCGGCCGTCCGTCCGCCGACGTCCTCGGCGCGCTGGCGGCGCTCGCCGCGGAGGCCGTCACGGCGGTCGCCGGCCAGGGCCTCGCGGTCGCCGGCGCCGCCGTCGCGCTGCCCGGCCT
>NZ_QURH01000485.1 GCF_003428695.1 Actinomadura logoneensis | reverse complement strand
GGTCGCGCGGGTCAGGCGGCGGGCGAGCTGCGGCGCGGTGAGCGCGACGAACGAGACCGGGCCGGCGGCGGCAGCGGCGAGCGAGGCCAGCAGGACGGCGACCGCGAGCAGCACGCCCCGCACCAGGTCCACCGGGACGCCGAGCGCGCGTGCGGCCTCGTCGCCGAGTTCGAGCGTGCGCAGCGCGCGTCCGCACGCCACCGTGACGGCCACGCCGACGGCGAGGGCCGCGAGGACGGGGAGCGCGTGCCGCCAGTCGCGTCCGTCCAGGCTGCCGGTGAGCCACAGGACGGCGCGTGCGGCGTCGGTGATCCGCGCCTTGGTCAGCAGGTAGCCGTTCACGCCGGTCAGGACCGCCGCGATCCCGACGCCCACGAGGACCAGGCGCTGCCCGTGCGCCCCGCTCCGGCCGACGAGCAGGACGATGAGGACGCCGGTCAGCACGCCGCCGAGCACCGCGCCGGCCGCGAGCCCGAGGGTGCTCCCGCCCGCGAGGACGGTCGCGACCAGCACGCCCGTCGCGGATCCCTGGGTGAATCCGAGCAGGTCGGGGCTGCCGAGCGGGTTGCGCGACAGCGACTGGAACAGCGCGCCGGCGAGCCCGAGCGCCGCCCCGACGGCGAGCGCGGTGGCGGCGCGCGGCAGCCGGAGCTGGTTGACGATGAAGTCGCTGGACGCGTCGCCGTGGCCGAGTATCGCCCGCACGACCTCGCCGGGGCCGAGCGGGTACGCCCCGCCGCCGATCGCGACCACGCTCACCGCCGCGGCGAGCACCGCGCACCCGACCGCGACGAGCGCCGCGCGCGGGCTGAACCGCACCGAGATCCGGGACGTTCTCAGGACGTTCACAGCGCCGCCACCTTCCGCCGCCGGACGAAGTAGAGGAAGAAGGGACCGCCGAGGACGACGGTCAGCACGCCGACCTGCACCTCGCCCGGCCGCGCGACGACGCGTCCGAGGACGTCCGCGGCGAGCGTCAGCACCGCGGCGGCGACCGCGCTGGAGGGCAGGAGGAGCCGCAGGTCGGGGCCGGTGACGGCGCGCACGAGGTGCGGCACCATCAGGCCGAGGAAGACGATCGGCCCGCACGCGGCGGTCGCCGCGCCGCACAGCAGCGTGACGGCGGCGATCCCGGCCGCGCGGACGAGGGCGGGCCGCGCGCCGAG
>NZ_QURH01000483.1 GCF_003428695.1 Actinomadura logoneensis | reverse complement strand
GACCCGCGCGGGCGGCTCCCCGCGGGCCGCCGGACGGGCGCGCGCCCTCCCGCGCGCGCCGGGTGGATGCGGTCCGCCCACTGCTGGATCACGCCTCCCGGGCCCTGGAGAATGGACGTATGACGCAGGCTTCACGCGGCCGCACGCCCGCCGACGGCCACCGGGGCGACCCGCCCGGCGGCGGGGTGTCGCCCCTGGACACCGAGGCGGCCGAGCGGCTGCTGGCCGAGGGCGCGCTGACCGTCGAGGGACGGCTCGCCCAGGCGTCCAACGCCACCCTGTACTGCTCGGTGGAGCGGGCCGGGGTGCGCGCCGCCTGCGTCTACAAGCCGGTCGCGGGGGAGCGCCCGCTGTGGGACTTCCCGGACGGCACGCTCGCCGAGCGCGAGGTCGCCGCCTACGAGGTGTCGCAGGCGATGGGCTGGAACATCGTCCCCCCGACCGTGCACCGCGACGGCCCGTACGGCGTCGGCATGGTGCAGCTGTGGGTCGAGCCCGACCCGGGCACCGACACCGTCGCGCTCTCCCGCTCGGACGCCGAGCCGGTGCGCCGGATGGCGGTGTTCGACGCGGTCGTCAACAACGCCGACCGCAAGATCGGGCACCTGCTCCCGCCGGGCGACGGCCGCGTCTACGGCTGCGACCACGGCGTGTGCTTCTCGGTCGACTACAAGCTGCGCACGGTGCTGTGGCAGTGGCGCGGCAAGCCGCTGACGGCCGAGGCGCTGGAGGCGCTCGGCCGGGTGGAGGCGTCGCTGCGGTCCGGGCCGCTGGGCGAGCGGCTGCGCGCGCTGCTGACCGCCGACGAGGTCGACGCGACGCGCCGCCGGGTCGAGCTGATGCTCAAGCACCGCATCCACCCCTACCCGCCGGAGGACTGGCCGGCCATTCCCTGGCCCCCGCTTTAGCCGCGTTTGGGGCGGGCTGTTCCAATAGGCGCCATGTGTACGGCGATCGTCAGCGTGGACCCCGCCTCCCCGGTCCCGGTGCTCCTGGTGGGCGTCCGGGACGAGTTCATCGACCGCGACTGGGAGGGGCCCGGCCGGCACTGGCCCGACCGTCCCGGCCTCATCGGCGGACGCGACCTGCGCGCCGGGGGCACCTGGCTCGCCGTCGACCCCGCCGCCCGCCGCGCCGCGACCGTCCTGAACGGCCGCG
>NZ_QURH01000486.1 GCF_003428695.1 Actinomadura logoneensis | reverse complement strand
CGGGTGCGGCGACGGCGGAGGCCGCCGCCGTGCGCGGCGCGGCGGGCGCGCCCCGGAACCTCATCGGGCCGCCTGGATCTGCCCGGCGATGATGCGCGCGTAGTTCGCCTCGCCCAGCCGGTTCGGGTGCAGCGGCGCGGCGGACGACGTCGGGACGAACCCCTCCAGCCACTTGGCGGACGGCGACTGGCAGGCGTCGTGTCCCTGGCTGGGGGTGACCAGGTCGATGTAGGTCATGCCGTGCGCGGCGGCCTGCCGCGCGATGACGCCGTTCATCCGGTTGACGCTGCCCTGCAGCCAGTCGGCGTCCACGGGCAGGACCGGCACGGCGGGCCAGCAGCCGCCCGGCTTGATGTAGAGCCCGTAGCCGGTGACCACGACGCGGGCCTGCGGCGACCGCTGCCGGATGCCGTCCAGGACGGCCGAGAGCTTCGGCTCGAACGCGTCGATGCGCGCGGCGACCTGGTCCACGCCGCCCTGGGTGTACCGGGTCTTGCAGGGCGTCCCGGTCGGGAGCAGGTTGACGCAGTCCTGCGCGACGCCGACCAGGCCGGCGTCGTTGCCGCCGATCGTGAGCGTGACGAGCCGGGTCCCGCCGGTCAGCGCGTCGAACTGCGGCGGCGCGGTGCCCGCGGGCTGCCCGAGGACGCTGAGGCTCTGCGGCTCGGTCATGTGCTTGGACGCGGCGCCGCTGCAGGTGACGTCGGTGAGCCCGGCGACGCCCAGCGTGGCGGCGAGCTCGTGGGCGTAGTTGTGCGTGGAGCGCGCGCACGCCACCGGGCCGGTGACGTCGGGGATGAGCGGCCCGGACGCCATGGAGTCGCCGAGCGCGACGTACTCGGGGTCGGCCGCCCGCGCGGCGGGCGCGAGCGCGAGCGCGGCCAGGGCTGCGGAGCCGAGGGTGACGAGGGTGCGGCGGAGCAGGGGGCGGGATGTGAGGGGCACGGGTCCTCCTTGGGGGGCGATGCAATACTCAGCCCGCCGGACCCGATGACCATCAGGGAAATATCCAGAGATGGGCGGGAGATCCTGTGACCGAGACCAAACCGGGCGGTAACCCGGTGCCGTCCAGCGGCTTCCCGTCCCACGAGCGCGCCCGGACCGGCGGCCCGCCGAGCGGTGGGCCGGGCACACCGCCGCGCGGCG
>NZ_QURH01000482.1 GCF_003428695.1 Actinomadura logoneensis | reverse complement strand
AGGGGGCGCGGGGTGGGCAGGGGGCGCGAGCCGGGCAGGGGGGCGCTGGGGGCGCGGGCGGGTCAGCGGCGGTCGCCGCGGCCGCCGCTCTCCAACTCGGCGTCGATCCGGTCCAGGTCCAGGGGGGCGGCCTCGTCGTCCGACAGGCCGGCGTAGGGGTCGGGGGCGTTGGCGCGCCGCCGGTCGTTGAAGTACGCCAGCACCTCGGCGACCTCGAACAGAAGCACCGTGGGGATGGCGAGCGCCAGCATGGTGAAGGGGTCCTGGCTGGGCGTGGCGACCGCCGCGAACACGAAGATCCCGAAGATCATCATGCGCCGGTACCGGGCGATCGCGCCGTGCGGCAGCACCCCCGCCATGTTGAGGATCACCACGAACAGCGGCAGCTCGAACGCCAGCCCGAAGATCAGCAGCATCGCCTGCGCGTAGCCGAGGTAGGACTCCACCCCCACCAGCACCGTGGAGCCGCCGGGCGCGAGCCCGATGAGGATCTTCAGGCCCTTGTCCATCGTGACGTAGGCCAGGGCCGCGCCCGCCACGAACAGCGGCACGGCCGCCGCGATGAACGCGTACGTCCACCGCTTCTCCCGCTTGTACAGGCCGGGCGCCACGAACGCCCACAGCTGGTACAGCCAGATCGGGGAGGAGATCACCGCGCCCGCCAGGAGCGCGACCTTCATGTGGATGAAGAACCCGTCGAAGATCCCGTGGACGACCAGGTCGCACTTGTGGTTGATGCAGTGCTTGGGGTCGATCCGGGTGAACGGCTCGGTGACGAAGTTCCAGATGGGGCCGAAGAACAGCCACCCGACACCGGTGCCGGCCGCCAGGCCGAGCATCGCCTTGATCAGCCGGTTGCGCAGCTCGCGCAGGTGCTCCATGAGCGGCATGCGGCCCTCGGGGTCGACCGGCCGCTTCTTCATCTTCATGGTGGGCAATCAGGGGTCGGGGAGCGGCGCGCGGCCGGTCCGAGCGGAAGAGCCGTGGGGACCCGGGGTGCGGTCAGCCGTTCGCGCGGTACTGCCCGCGGTCGACCGGGACGCCCTCGATCGGGTCGCCGGACGGCAGCGCGCCCGGACGCCGCTCGGACGCCGCCGCCTCGCGCTCCAGCCGGGCGGCCTCCTCGCGGAGCCGCGCCGCGCGCT
>NZ_QURH01000480.1 GCF_003428695.1 Actinomadura logoneensis | reverse complement strand
GACCTGGACGCGCCGGGCGCGCTCGCCGCGGTCGACGCCTGGGCGGACGCGGCGCTCGCCGGAACCGGCGGCGACGCCGAGGCTCCGGCGCGGGTCCGCGCGATCGCCGACGCCCTCCTGGGCGTCGCACTGTAGAAGGTCCTGTCGCACCAGGCTCTGAGGAAGGCCCCGTCCACTTCCGGACGGGGCTTTTTCGATGCCGCCGTCCGCGCCGCGCTTCCGGGGTCCGCCGCGCCTTCCGGGTTTCCGCCGGGACCTTCGGCGCGCGGCGCGGATCAGAGCGTCCGCGTCGGTGCGGCCTCGCGTGCGCTCCGCGCCTTCCGGGCCTCGCTCGCCTTGCGGGCCTTGCGGGCCTTGCGGGCGAGGCGGCGCCGGGACCGCCAGAGGATCAGCGGGACGCCCGCGCGGCGCATCCGGCCGGGGACGAGCCGGTAGGCGAACGCGCCGGCGCGCAGCAGGAACCAGAGGATCCGGTCGCGCCGCGGCCCCCACGGCAGTCCGTACTGGACGCGGACGGGCTCGGGCAGCAGCCCGGTCGTGACGAACCGGTTGAGCCACAGCGCCGGTCCCAGCCAGCGCAGCTTCCGCGACCACAGGACGGCCCGCATGACCTCGCGTCCGGCGTCCGTGACCTCCAGTCCCGCGACCATGCCGTCGAAGTACCGGCGGAACGCCTCGCGGTCGGCGGGCTGGGCGTCCGGCGGGCAGCCGAGCACCTCGGCGACGTACCGGGCCTGGTCGACGTAGGCGGCGCCGAGGTCGCCCTCGGGGGAGCCCAGGATCTCCTCGTACACGTACAGGGCGGCGTCGGTGAGCGTCGCGTTCACCCAGACCTGGAGGTCCGGGTCGTTGCCGGAGTAGCCGGGGCCGGTGATCCGGTCGTGCAGGCGGCGCACGCCGCGGCCGAGGCGGGCGGCCTCCTCGTCGGTGCCGAACGCGGTGACGGTGAGGAAGTCGAGCGTGCCGAACAGCCGGTCGAGGGGCCGTTCGCGCAGGTCGCTGTGGTCGGCGACGCCCTGGGCGATCTTCGGGTGCGCGACCTGGAGGAGCAGGGCGCGGCCCGCGGCGAGCATCACGGCGGGCTCGGCGGCCAGCAGCCGCAGCGCGGCGCGGTCGCGGGGCCGGACGGGCG
>NZ_QURH01000479.1 GCF_003428695.1 Actinomadura logoneensis | reverse complement strand
CCGGTGCGCGCCGCCCTGGCCGCGCCGCTGCGCCTCGCCCGGTCGGTGGTCGTCAACAGCCGCGCCAGCGCCGCCGCGCTCGGGTCGGCGGGCCGCCGCGCCCAGGTGATCTACAACGGGGTGGACGAGCCGCCGGAGCCGGTCCCGGCGCCGCGCGCCGAACTGTCCGGAGCCGCGCGGATCGTCCTGGTAGGACGTCTGTCACCGCGCAAGGGCACGGATGTGGCGGTCCGGGCGGTGCGGCTCCTGGAGGCCCGCGGCGTGCCCGTCCGGCTGACCCTCGTCGGGGACGTCTTCCCAGGTTACGAGTGGTTCGAGGCCGAGCTGCGGGAGCTCGCGGAGGGCAGCTCCGCGATCGTGTTCGCCGGGTTCCGGCCCTCGGTCTGGTCGTCCTTCGCCGAAGCCGACATCGCGATAGTGCCCTCGCGGGTCGAGCCGTTCGGTAACGTCGCGGTGGAGGCCATGCTGGCCGGACGGCCCGTGGTGGCCTCCGCCACCCAGGGCCTCACCGAGATCGTCACCGACGGCGTGACCGGCGTCCGGGTCGCGCCCGACGACCCCGAGGCCCTCGCCGACGCCGTCACCCGCCTCCTGGACGACTGGACCGCCGCCCTGACCATGGCCGAACGAGCCCGCGCGGACGCCGCTGCCCGCTTCGGCACCGCCCGGTACCACCGGGAGCTGCGCGACGCCGTCACGGCCCTCACCTCCTAGCCCCCCGAGAACCCCGCCCCGAAAGCTCCGCCGCCGAGACTCGACCGCCGAGATCCAGCCCCGAGATCCAGCCCCGAGATCCAGCCCCGAGATCCAGCCCCGAGATCCGACCACGGCCCGAGCCGCCGAGCCCGTCCCGACCAGCGCCGACGACCCCCGATGCCGACCCCCGGCCCGCGAGCGGACCCCGAGCCGGGATGAACGCGACGGCGGTGACCGCGTAGCCTGCCTTCTCGTCCCCCCGCGCCGCTCACCGTCCGCAAGGATCTGCCCACCGCCCAGAGGATGAGAAGCAACACGATGACCGCACCGACCCCCGCCCCCCCGGCCCCCTCCGAGATCAGTCTCGTCGAGGCCGTCTGGCGCTACCGGCTGATGTCGTCCCTCATCGTGGTGGCCTGCGTGCTCGCCTCGGT
>NZ_QURH01000478.1 GCF_003428695.1 Actinomadura logoneensis | reverse complement strand
GGCGCGGCGGGCAGGCGCGGCGGGCAGGCGCGGCGGGCGGGCGGGGTCAGGTGCGGTGGGCGAGGTAGACGACGTCGGGTTCGCCGCGCGGCACCGGCACCGGCAGCACCTCCACCCGGCCGAACCGGCTCCGCAGCAGCTCCTCGAACGCCGGCGCGGCGCCCGCGCTCCACACCGCCAGCACGCCACGGCCGGTGAGCCGCGCGGTGAGCAGGTCCAGGCCGTCCGGGCCGTACAGGCGGGCGTTGCCGGGCGTGACCGTCCAGTCGGGGCCGTTGTCGACGTCCAGGCACAGCACGTCGTGCCGGGACGCGTCGGCGGCCAGGTGGTCGACCAGGTCGGCGGTGACGACGCGCGTCCGGGGATCGTCCAGCGCGCCGCCGGAGAACGGCCGCAGCGGCGCGTCCGGGCCGCGGTGCCAGCCGACGACCGCGGGCTCGCGCTCCACCACCGTGACCGCGCCGACCCGGTCCAGGCGGGCCGCCTCGGCCAGGCTGAACCCCACGCCGAGCCCGCCGACCAGCACGCTCACCGGCCCGGACCCGTCGTCGGGGACGGCCTGGACCGCCGCCGACACCAGGAGCCGCTCCGACTCGCCGTTGCGGGTGTCCATGAGGAACACCCCGTTGCTGATGATCTCGTGGTGGTCCCCGGCGCGGCGCAGGACCAGCTCGCCTCCGACCCCCGCCGCGCGCTCCACCACGTCCGCCTCGACCCCGGTCCTCATGCGCACGACCCTAACCGCCCCATCCGGCCCCGCGCGGCCCGGCGGAACGGACCGGCCACCGCGGAACCCCGCCGGGACGATCACCGGAGGCCCGTCCAGGACGGTTGAATCTTCGCAGAACATCTTTCGCCGCTCCGACCAGCGCACGGCGGACCCCGCCACGCCGAGCACCGCCGTTACGGCAAAACCACGGCAACAAGTACGTAACAATGGCTCGGCTATGGCATCGCGATCGCGGAACTCCCAGGCAGAACACCCCACGTCCCCGGCCGTCCCGGACGCCCCGACGGCGGGCGGGTGGACGGCGGCGACCGCACCGAAGGCCGCGCAGGCGCGGACGGCGGCGGCCCCCGCGACCCGTCCGCGCCGGACCCGCCTGCGCCGGACGGCGACGGCC
>NZ_QURH01000477.1 GCF_003428695.1 Actinomadura logoneensis | reverse complement strand
GCGCGATCCTCGCGACCGCCTTCGACGGCGCCGCGCGCACCCGCGCGTTCGCGGCGATGGGCAGCGCCGCCGGGTTCGGCCTGGCCGTGGGCCCCACGCTCTCCGGCTGGCTGGTCGGCGGGCTCGGCTGGCGCGCGACGTTCGCGCTGCACGCCGCGATGCTGGCGCTGGCGCTGCTCGGCGCCGGATCGGTGCCGGAGTCGCGGGCGGCCGAGCGCCCCCGCATGGACGTTCCGGGCGCGCTGCTGTTCGTCGCCGCGCTGAGCGCGCTCGTGCTGGGCGCCGTGCAGGGACCGCAGTGGGGGTGGACGGGTCCGGCCGTCCTCGGCCTGCTCGGCGGCGGTGTCGTGCTGCTGGCGGTGTTCGGCGCCGTCCAGACCCGCCGGACGGCGCCGCTGCTCGACCTCACCCTCCTCCGGGACCGCCGGTTCCTCGCCCTCTGCCTCGTCCCGGTCGTCACGACGTTCGGGTTCGTGACGCTGCTGACCTACCTGCCCACGTACCTGGTCGGCGCGGGCGGCATGTCCGCGGTGCGCGCCGGGACGGTGATGCTGCTGCTCACCGGCCCCGTGCTGGCCGCGCCGCCGCTCGCCGGGGCGCTGGTGACGCGGGGCGTGTCGCCGCGCGCGCTGATCGGCCTGTCGCTGCTGCTGTTCGCGGTCGGGGACGGCTGGCTCACGGTGATCGAGCCGGGCTCGTCCACCTGGACCGTCGCGCCGCCGCTGCTGCTGGCCGGGCTCGGCGCGGGCCTGTCGTTCGGCATCAACGACGGGCTCGCGATGAGCCTGGTCGCCCCCGACCGCGCGGGCATGGCGGCCGGGTTCCTCAACACCATGCGGCTCGGCAGCGAGGCCATCGTCATCACGGTCTTCGGGGCCGTCCTGGTGAGCCTGGTCGGCGCCCGCGTGCCGTCCCGCGCCCTGGCCGAGCGGGTCGCCGCCGGGGACCTGGGCGGCGGCGACCACGCCCGGCTGGCCGCCGCCTTCACCGACGCCCTCCACCTCGCCCTCTGGGGGCTCGCCGCCGTCAGCGCGGTCGGCGCGGTGGCGATCTACGCGGCTCTCGCCGGTCCGCGGCTGCGGAGCGCGACCGCCCCGGCGACCGCCCCGGCGGCCGAACCG
>NZ_QURH01000481.1 GCF_003428695.1 Actinomadura logoneensis | reverse complement strand
GTGCCGCGCCGCCGCCGCCACGGTCGGGTGGACGGCGGGCGCCTCGGCGACGCGGTCGGCCGCGCGGACGGCGTCCCGGAGCTGCTCCGGCGTCTCCAGCGGCAGCGCCGCGACGGGCTGGTCGGGGTCCTTGAGCGCCGCGTCCAGCAGCGTGCGGAGCTGGTCGAGCAGGCGCCCGGCGGAGGCCGCGCCGAACTGGTCGGCGCGGAAGGCGAGCGTCCCGGCGACCGTCTCGGCGGCCGTCCGCACCCGCAGCTCCAGCCCGGACGGCACGGCGGTGACCGGGGCGTCCAGCGGACGCGCCGAGACCCCCGCGAACCGGGGCGCCGGCTCCGGCTCCTCGTCGCAGGCGAAGGACGCGTCGTACAGCGGCGTCCGGTGCGCGGCGCGGTCCACGTCGAGCGCGGCGACCAGGGTCGGGAACGGCAGGTCGCGGTGGTCGAGCGCGGCGCGCCGGGTCAGCGCCGTCCGGGCGAGCATGTGCCGGAAGGTCGGCGCGCCCGCGAAGTCCGCGCACAGCACGAGCGGGTTCGCGAACGGCCCGGCGGTGTGCGCGAACTCGGGACGGGGCCGCGCCACCACCGGGTGCCCGACCGCGATCCGCTCCTCGCCGGTGTGCCGGAACAGCAGCGCCTGGAAGGCGGTCAGCAGCACGTCGGCCGGGTCCGTCGCCTCCGCCGCGCACACCTCGCGCAGCCGCTGCGCGGTCTCGCGGCCCCAGTCGAACCCGACCGCGCCGCCCGCGTGGGACGGCTCCCGGTCGGCGGGCCGGTCGCCGGGCAGGACGAGTTCGGGCGGTGGCGGCGTCAGCGCCGCGCTCCACCACGCGGTCAGCGCGCGGATCTCCGACCCGGCGTGCCGCTCGTCCTCCCAGCGGGCGTAGTCGCGGTACTGGAGCGCGACGAACGGCACGTCCGGGTCCCGGCCCTCGACCGCGGCCGAGTAGTGCTCCGCGGTCTCGGCCACGACCATCCGCAGCGTGCTCTCGTCCGCGACGAGCCGGTGCAGCGCCACCAGCAGGACGTGCTCGGTCTCGGCGAACCTCAGCACGGTCAGCCGCGCGGGCGGCCCCCCGTCCCGCACGCCCGCGCTCCCGCCGCCGGGGCCGGGGCCGTGC
>NZ_QURH01000476.1 GCF_003428695.1 Actinomadura logoneensis | reverse complement strand
GCCCGGCCGCTGCGCCGCACCATCCAGCGCGAGATCGAGGACAACCTGTCGGAGAAGATCCTGTACGGCGAACTCACCGCCGGACAGATCGTCATCGTCGGGACCGAGGGCACCGGCGAGACCGCCAAGTTCACCTTCAGGGGCGCCATCCCGCAGGACGGGACGCCGCCCACCGCACCGGCCCGCGCCGCCCACTGACCGCACGCCCGGCGCGTCCGACCGCGCCTGATCGGGCCTGGCCGCGCCTGATCGCCCGCCGTACGGGGGTGCCTGACGGCGCGTTCCGCAGGGTTGTCGAAGGGCTCGGGAAAGGGGCTCGCAACGCCCTCGCGGGGCGGCGGCGCGCGCTCTTGACACCATATTACGTACATGGAACATTACTCAGAGTGAACGCTTTCGCGGTGCTCGCGCAGCCGCAGCGGCGTCGGATCCCGGACGTCCCGCCCGACGGCGAACCGTCCGCCGGGGAACCGGCCGCGCGACTCGGCACTGGTCGCGGCGGCCGGACGCGCCGCGACCCCATCCCGACGCCAAGGAGCAGCAGGACATGACCGACGGCACCATCGAGCGCGACGGCGACCAGGCCCGCTTCCACTACGAGCGGCGGCTGGACCACCCCGCCGCCGAGACCTGGCGGATCATCACCACGCCGGCCGAGATCGCCCAGTGGATGGGGGTGGAGGTCGAGGAGTTCGACCCGCGCCCCGGCGGGCGGATCGTCGAGGTCCACATGGGGACCCAGCGGGTCGAGGACAAGGTCCTCAAGGCCGAGCCGCCGCACCTGCTCGAGCACACCTACTTCCAGGAGATGAACCCGAGCGCGGTCGTCACCTGGCGGGTGGACGAGGCCGGCGGCGGCTCGAGGATCGACCTCACGCACGTGATGAGCCTGGCCGACGTGCGGGCCGCCTCCGAGGGCCAGGACATCGACCCGATCATGATCCTGGCGCGCAACGGCGCGGGCTGGCACCACCTGCTCGACATGATCGAGGTCCGGCTGCGCGGCGAGGAGGTCCCCGAGTGGACCCCGGACGACCGGCAGGCCCTCCAGAAGCACTACGCCGAACTGGTGCCCTGATCCTCCGCCCGCCGGTCCGGGCCGTTTCGGACGGCCCGG
>NZ_QURH01000470.1 GCF_003428695.1 Actinomadura logoneensis | reverse complement strand
GCGGCGGCGACCTCGGCGAACCGCTCGGGCGGCCAGCGCCGCGCGGCGAACGCCGCGCCGGGATGCACCACGACCGCGTCCGGGGCGGGCGACGGGCGCGGCGGGACGGGCAGGTCGAGGTCGGCCGGGTCGGCCGGGAAGCCGTACCAGGACACCAGGCGGCACCAGCGCGGCACCTCGTGCTCGTCGGGGTCCCAGCGGGGGCCGCCCGCCACGTCGAACGCCATCAGCTCGCGCGGCCGGGTGCGGCGCAGCGGGTCGTGGCTGGCCGGTCCGCGTCCGTGCAGGTCCACGGCCACATCGACCGGCCCGTCGACCGTCGGCGGGACGAGTCCGGGCAGGTGCGTCATGACGTCGACGGCGCCCGACAGCCGCACCAGCGGCTCGAGCGCGCGGGGCGCGGCGAGCACGATCCGGTGCTCCGGCAGGCCCCGGCGCAGCGCCCGCAGCGCGGGGATCCCGGTCAGCAGGTCGCCGAGTCCGAGCGCGCGCAGCACCAGCGCCGTCCGGGGCGGGGCCGGTCCGGTCGCGGCGGTGCTCACCGCGCCTCCAGCAGGCGCGTGGTGGAGCGGCCCTCCAGCAGCGGCAGCAGCACCACGGCGCCGCCGCGGGCCCGGATGATGTCCGCCTCCGGCAGCTCCCGCCCCTCGTAGTCCGCGCCCTTGACCCACACGTCCGGGCGCAGCTCCTCCAGCAGCCGGGCGGGGGTGTCCTCGTCGAACACCACGGTCGCGTCCACGTCGCTGAGCGCCCGCAGCACGCGGGCGCGGTCCTCGGCGGGCGTCACCGGACGGCCCGGGCCCTTGGCCCGGCGCACCGAGGCGTCGGAGTTCACGCACACCACCAGGCAGTCGCCGAGCCGCCGGGCCTGCTGGAGGAGGCAGACGTGCCCGGCGTGCAGCAGGTCGAAGCAGCCGCCGGTCGCGACCACCGTCCCGCCGCCCCGCCGGACCCGCTCGGCCACCTCGAACGCGTCGTCCTCGCGGCCCACCGGGACGCGCGGCGACCCGGTCTCGCGGAGCCGGTCCGACAGCGCGGTGGCGCCCCCGGCCGCGACGTACTCCGAGGCCGTGCGGACGCCCCGGGCCACGGCCTCGGTGAGCGCCCCGCCGGTG
>NZ_QURH01000474.1 GCF_003428695.1 Actinomadura logoneensis | reverse complement strand
CGGGACGTTCGTGCGCACCGCCGCGTCGGCCGGGGAGCCCGGCCCGCTCGGGCGCGCGAGCTCGCGGCGGAGCAGCGCCGCCGCCCCCCGGGTGAACTCGTGGTCGTGCGCCGTGCCCCCGGGGTTCGGTTCGGTCACGAGACGGCTCTCCCTGGTGATCGGTAAGAGGCCGCCATCCTGGCGGAGGGCCGCCGCCCGGGTCAAACCGGACGGCGGCCCTTTCCGACGGCGCCCCGCCGAAGCCTCGACCGTGCCTCCACCGTGCACCGGCGGAGCCTCGACCGTGCCCCGGCGGAGCCTCGACCGTGCCCCGGCGTCACGCCTGGGCCGGGGGCTCCTCCTCCAGCAGGTCGTCGAACTCGCCGTCCTTGACGCCCGCGACGAACGCGTCCCACTCGGCCTCGGTGAAGTAGAGGACGGGACCGTCGTCGTCCTTGGCCGAACGCATCACGACGGCCCGCTCACCGAACTCCTTGTGGTTCACCGGGACGTCCTTGCCGTCGATGAACTCGATGATGACACCGTCGGTGACGATCGGTTCCTGACTGTTCACTGCCACCCCTTCGAGGCCGGTCCGCGGACGCTCTCCAGCCTAGAACGCGCGGCCCTCGCGCGGGGGGCGCGAACGCCACGGCGCCCGCGGCGAAGAGAGGATGCAACGCGTCCTCTCACGGAAGGCCGACCATGCCCCCCGAACCACGGAACCGCGCCCGGTGACCCCCGCGCCCCCTTCGGCGGACGTCCGGGCCGAACCGGACGCCGCGGTCATCGAGCGGTCGCTGCGCGAGCCGGAGAGCTTCGCCGGGATCTTCGACCGCTACTTCGACGCGATCCACGGGTACGCCGCGCGGCGGCTCGGCGCGGCAGCCGCCGACGACGTGGCCGCCGAGACGTTCCTGGTCGCCTTCGACCGGCGCGGTTCCTACGACCTCGCCCGCCCGGACGCCCGGCCCTGGCTGTACGGCATCGCGTCCAACCTCATCGCCCGCCGGCACCGCGCCGAGGCGCGCCAGTACACGGCGCTCGCCCGGACCGGCGTGGACGGCCCCGCGGAGGGCCCGGAGGAGCGGGCCGCCCACCGGCTCGACGCGAGCGCCGCACGGGGGCCGCTCG
>NZ_QURH01000471.1 GCF_003428695.1 Actinomadura logoneensis | reverse complement strand
CGGCGGCCGGAACCGCTGCGGGCGCGGCGCCCGGCGGCGGCCGGTGCGCCGGCCCTGGTTCACCTTCGCGCGCCGCACCTCCTCCACCGCCATGCGGGTGAGCTGCGGGTTCAGCTTCGCGCGGCGCCCCTCGCCCCTGCCCTGCTCCACGAACAGGTCGTACAGGCGGGTGCCGACCATCATGTGCTGGAACAGCGGGACGGGGCGGTGCTCGTCCACGATCACGGCGGTGTCGCCGCGGACGGCCTGCAGCCACTCGCCGAACTCCTCGGCGTTGGACACCGTCGCCGACAGCGCCACCAGCCGCACCGAGTCCGGCACGTGGATGATCACTTCCTCCCAGACCGCGCCGCGGAACCGGTCGGCGAGGTAGTGCACCTCGTCCATCACCACGAACGCCAGCCCGGCCAGGGTCGGCGACCCGGCGTAGAGCATGTTCCGCAGGACCTCGGTCGTCATGACGACGATCGGGGCCTCGCCGTTGACGCTGTTGTCGCCGGTGAGCAGCCCGACCTTCTCCGGCCCGTAGCGGCGGACGAGGTCGGCGTACTTCTGGTTCGACAGCGCCTTGATCGGGGTGGTGTAGAAGCACTTGCCGCCGCCCAGCAGCGCCAGGTGCACGGCGAACTCCCCGACCAGGGTCTTGCCGGACCCGGTGGGGGCCGCGACCAGGACGCCGCTGCCCTTCTCCAGCGCCCGGCACGCCTCGATCTGGAACGCGTCCAGCTCGAAGTCGTACAGCGTCTGGAAGTCCAGCAGCGCGGGCCCGTTCCCCGCGGTCCGGGACCGGAAGGCCCGGTACCGCTCCGCCGGGGACTGCTCGGCCGACTGCGTGTCGGGGGTGCTCATGTCTCGAGCCTACGGTTTCGCCCGCCCGGATTCCCAATTCGGGGCCCAACAACTTCACCCGGACGATCCGCCCCAACCGCCGGACGATCATGCCAGAGCCCGCCCCCCGCACGCCTCGGGGGCGTCCAGACCCCGCGGGAGGGGGTTCCGGGGCTCTACCGGCCGTTCTGGGGCCGCACCGGGGCCCGCCGGAGGGGACAGGGCGGGAAGCGCGGGGCCAGGGAGCGGGCCGCAGGGTGGGCAGGGGGCGCGGGGTGG
>NZ_QURH01000472.1 GCF_003428695.1 Actinomadura logoneensis | reverse complement strand
CGCGGCGACCAGCGCGATCGCGTCCGCGCCGAGCAGCGCGCGCAGGTGCCGGACGGCCTTGCGCGCCGAGTCGCCGGTCAGCCCGGCGCGCAGCGCGGGCGACGCGCGGGAGATCGTGTGCAGGGTGGCGAAGGTGGCCTCGTCGGCCGGGGTGGCGAAAGCGCGCCGCCTGGTGCGCCGCCGCCGGCGGAGGGCGGCGGTTCCGGCGGCCCCGGCCGTCACGGCGGCCATGGACCCGGTGCACACGAGGTCGAGCACGGACGGTGCGTCCATGACGACCTAACGTAACGTCCCCGCACCGGGCGGGTGGCCGGTTCCGCCCACCGCGCCGGGCCGGGTCCGGCCAACCTCCCCCGAACCCGGCGCTTCCGCAGGTCAGCGGGCCGTCGGCGTCCCACGACGGACCACGTCCAGCGACGGACCACCAGGACGGCGGTGGCCCACCAGGGCCGGCGGCGGTCACAGGGGTGGGGCGTCGCCCTCGTCCTCCTGGTAGGAGTAGCGCTGCTCGCGCCAGGGGTCGGCGACGTTGTGGTAGCCGCGCTCCTCCCAGAAGCCGCGCCGGTCCTTGACCAGGTACTCGACGGCGCGCACCCACTTGACGCTCTTCCACGCGTACAGGTGCGGGACGACCAGCCGGATCGGGAAGCCGTGGTCGGGGGGCAGGCGCTCGCCGTCGCGGTGCGTGGCGAACATCGTCCCGTCGGCGAGGAAGTCGCTCATCCGGATGTTGGCGCTGTAGCCGTACTCGGCCCACACCATGACGTGCGTGGCCTCCGGATCGGGCGGGGCGAGCTCGACGATCGCCGAGCCGGGAACGCCCTCCCAGTGGTTGTCCGGGATCGTGAACTTGGTGACGCAGTGGAAGTCGGCGACGGCCGAGGCGCGCGGCAGCCGTTCGAACTCGTCCCACGTCCACCGGTGCTGGCCGCCCGTGGCGGTCGCGCCGAAGACGCGGAAGTCCCAGTCCTTGGGACGGAACTTGGGGACGGGCCCGTAGTGCAGGACGGGCCAGCCGCGCGGGACGTACTGCCCCGGGGGCAGGGCCTTCGGCCCGGCCGGCTCCCCGCCCGGCGGCGCGGCGTCGGGGCCGGGGCCGGCGGCGG
>NZ_QURH01000473.1 GCF_003428695.1 Actinomadura logoneensis | reverse complement strand
GCCGGCCCGGCCGGCCCGTCCGCGCCGCAGAGGCCGGCGGCGCCGTCCCAGGGCGGCGAGGGCTGGTACGACGACGCGGCGGGCCCGGTGGTCCGGCCGTACGCGCTGACCGGTGGCCGCACCCAGTACGACGGCCACGACCTGGACATGGTCGCGCTCATCGAGACCGCGGGCGAACCGGAGGAATCCGGGCAGGCCCGCGGGCTGCACCGGGGCGGGCACGCGGACGCGCTCGACCCGGAACATGAGATGATCTTGTCTCTTTGCCGCACTCCGTTGTCGGTGGTCGAGATAGCGTCGGACCTTGAACTCCCCCTCGGGGTCGTCCGGGTGCTCCTCGGCGACCTGCTCGACCGCTCGCTGGTCCGGGTCCGCCGGCCCGCACCGGTGGCCCAGTTCCCCGGCGAGCGCGTACTCAAGGAAGTGATTGATGGAATCCGTGCGCTCTGATCCTTCCCCGCAGGGCGATTCGGCGCTGACCGTCAAGATCCTCGTCGCCGGGGGCTTCGGCGTCGGCAAGACCACCCTGGTCAGCGCGGTCAGCGAGATCCGGCCGCTGCGCACCGAGGAGGCGCTCACCGAACGCAGCATCGGGATCGACGACACCTCGGCCGTGGCGGGCAAGACGACCACGACCGTGGCGATGGACTTCGGCCGCATCACGCTGCCGAACGGCCTGGTCCTGTTCGTGTTCGGCACGCCCGGCCAGGACCGGTTCTGGTTCATGTGGGACGAGCTCGCCAAGGGCGCGCTCGGCGCGGTCGTGCTGGTGGACACCCGCCGGCTCGCCGACTGCTTCCCGTCGGTGGACTACTTCGAGCGGCGCGGCCTGCCGTTCATCATCGGCGTGAACCGGTTCGACGGCTCCGGCCTGCACACCCCGGACCAGGTCCGGGACGCGCTGGACCTGCCGCCCGACATCCCGGTGATCAACTGCGACGTGCGCGACCGCGAGTCGGCCAAGCAGGTGCTCATCACGCTGGTCGAGCACATCATGCGGTCGATGGTCCGCCGCGACCCGGGCGCGCTCACCCGCTGACCGCGCCACCTCCGGCCCCGCGCGCGACCCTCGCGCGCGGGGCGGTGCCGTCCTGCCCCACCTC
>NZ_QURH01000475.1 GCF_003428695.1 Actinomadura logoneensis | reverse complement strand
GGGCGTCGGTCTCCCGGCCGGTCACCCGCGCGACCGTGTCCAGCGCCCGCCCGACGTCGCGGACGAGGTCGGCGGCGTCCTCCAGGCCGACGGTGAACCGGACGGCGGCCGGATCGGCACCGGGCGTCCCGGTCGCGGCGTGCGCGACGCTCGTCCGGACGCCGCCGTCCGCGCCCGCGACCAGCGCCAGCCGGACCGCGTCCACCAGCGCCTGCCCCGCGGCGAGACCGCCGTGCGGCACGACCGTGACCACTCCCCCGAAACGCGTGCCCTCGGGCCCCGCGTCGAACAGCCTGCGCGCGACACCGTGGCCCGGATGCTCCGGCAGGCCCGGGTACTCCACCCGCTGGACGGCCGGGTGCCTGGCCAGCGCGGCGGCGAACACGCTCGCGGTGTCGCACTGCCGCCGGACCCGCAGCGGCAGCGTCTCCAGCCCGCGGCGCAGCAGGAACGCGTCGTCCGGGGCGAGCGACGCGCCCGTCTCCACCCGGACGCGCCGGACCACCGTCATCACGTGCGCGCCGCCGACCACGACCCCGCCGGAAGCGTCGCCGTGCCCGCCCAGCCCGCCGGACGCGTCGTGCACCACGAGGTCGGCGCCGTGCTCCAGCGGACGGCACACCACCGGGGTCGTCCGGGACGAGTCGACCGCGAGCAGCGCCCCGTCCGCGTGCGCGATCTCGGCGAGGGCGGGGATGTCGGCGACCGCGAGCTCCGGATCGGACAGCGTCTCGGCCCACACCAGCCGGGTCGCGGGCCGCATCGCCGCCGCCACCTCGGACGGCTCGGCGAACGTGGTCTCCACGCCGAACCGGGCGAGCAGCCCGGTCAGCACCGACCGCACCGGCCCGTGCAGCCCGGCGGGGGCGACGACGTGCGCTCCGGCCGTCGCGCACGCCAGCAGCACCCCGGTGATCGCGGCGGCCCCGGACGGGAACGCCTCGGCGACCACCGGGCCGTCCAGGTCCGCGCCGTCCAGCGCGGCGACCCCGGCCGCGAACGCCAGCGCCGACGGGTTGTCGACCGGGCCCGCGGACTCGGCCGCGGCGAGCTCGGCGTGTTCGGCCGCGCCCGCGTAGGCGAAGGCGGCCGTGCGCCA
>NZ_QURH01000467.1 GCF_003428695.1 Actinomadura logoneensis | reverse complement strand
GTCGCGCCGGGCGAGCCGGACGGTCCGCCGCCGTCCGGCCGCGCCTGCGGAGCGGGCTTCCCGCATCCCGCGCCCGCCGCCAGCAGCGCCACGGCCACCGCTCCGGCCAGGGTCCTCACCGGCCACCTCGACGCACGCACCACGCCTCCTTCACCTCTTCTCCGGCCCAGTTCGGGTCCGGTTCAAGCCCGGTCCCGATGCGGCCACCACCGTGGCCCGGCCCCTGCCGGACGCCCGGCGGCGACCGTCCGGGTGCCGCACACCACACGATGTGACACTAGACAATGACACATTCGAGACTGGCATACTCCGGGCCGTGGGTGGAATCACCCCCCGAAACCGCCCCCGACCGCCCCCAGGGAGCGACCATGCTTCACCGACCCCCCGGCGCCGCCCCCACGGCCGCGCGCCTGCTCGACCACCCGGCCGCCGCGTACCTGGCGCAGCCGGACAAACCCGCCGGCGGCGCGGCGATCGGCCAGGTGCTCATCGCCTCCCTGGCCGCCGCCGTCCTCACCGCCGCGCTGCTCCTGCTCGGCTGGGGCCACCGCAGCGGACGCCTCGACTGGCTCACCCGCGCCGCCGCCCTCGCCGAGCGCGGCCCCGGCCGCGGCCTGCCCGGCTGGGCCGCGCTGCCCTCCGTCGTCGCCCTGGTGTCCCTGCTCACCGCCCTGCTCGGCATGTACTGGGACATCTCCCTGCACATCTCGCACGGACGCGACGTCGGCCCCCTCGCCAACATCGCCCACTACCCGATCCTGTTCGGCCTGTTCGGGATCTTCACCGCGGGCGTCCTCGCCGTCGTGCTCCCCGCCCCCGGGCAGCGCCCCGGCGCCGCCGCCGTCCGCGTCACCCGCACCTGGCACGCGCCCACCGGCGGCGTGCTGCTCGCCGGAGCCGGCTTCTACGCCCTGCTCGGCTTCCCCCTCGACGACGTCTGGCACCGCATCTTCGGCCAGGACGTCACCCTCTGGGGCCCCACCCACCTGATGCTCATCGGCGGCGCCGGGCTCTCCCTGGTCGCCATGATGGTCCTCGAACGCGAGGGCCGCCGCGCCCACGCCGCCGCCGCGCCCGACGGCCCCCGCCCGCCCGCG
>NZ_QURH01000468.1 GCF_003428695.1 Actinomadura logoneensis | reverse complement strand
GCCGGCGACCGCCCGGCCCGGCCCGCTGCGGCGGCTCCGCCGCGCGGGCTGGCTGCCGGGACTGCTGCTGGTCTCGCCGTCCATCGTGGCGATCGGCCTGTTCGTGTACGGGCTGATCTTCTGGAACACGCGGGTCGCGGTGAGCGGCAAGCACGACGAGGTGTCGCCGTACAAGTTCGACAAGGGGAAGAACTTCGTCGATCTGTGGCACCAGCCGTCCTGGCCGGGGGCGGTGCGGCACGCGCTGATCTTCACGGTCGTGTTCGTGGGCGGCGCGCTGCTGCTCGGCGCGTTCCTGGCGTTCCTGATGGAGAAGGGCATCCGGGGCGAGGCCGGGTTCCGGATCGTCTACCTGTTCCCGATGGCGATCTCGTTCATCGCGTCCGGGGTGGTGTGGCGGTGGCTGATGAACCCGGCCCCCGGCGACCGCGCGGTCGGCCTGAACCAGCTCTTCCACAAGGCCGGGCTCGGCGACCTGGCGAACTCGTGGTGGCAGGACCGGACGTGGGGCATGGCCGCGATGGCGATCCCCGCGGTCTGGCAGATGTCCGGGTACGTGATGGCGCTGTACCTGGCCGGGTTCCGCAGCGTGCCGGACGACCTGCGCGAGGCGGCCCGGGTGGACGGCGCGTCGGAGTGGCAGGTCTACCGGTACGTGGTCTTCCCGCAGCTCCGGCCGGTCACGCTGTCGGCGCTGATCATCCTCGGGCACATCTCGCTGAAGGTGTTCGACCTGATCATGGCGATCGCGGGCAAGCAGATCATCACCTACGTCCCGGCGATCGCGACGTACGTCGAGGTGTTCGACCGGCACGACCCCGCGAACGGCGCGACGATCGCGACCTACCTGCTGCTGGCGGTCGCGGTCCTGGTCATCCCGTACCTGGTCTGGTCGGTGCGGACGGAGCGGACCCGATGAGGCCGGCGGACGCCACGGGCGTGAGGGGTGCCGTGGGCGCGGTGGTTGCGGTGGGCGCGGTGGATGCGGTGGGCGCGGTGGACGGCTCGGGCGCGGTGGACGGCCGGGAGGGGGCGGGGCGATGAGCGCTGCGGCGGGTGCGGTGGCGCGGGCCCCGGGCGCGCGGGCGGGC
>NZ_QURH01000465.1 GCF_003428695.1 Actinomadura logoneensis | reverse complement strand
GCCGAGCTCCCGCAGGTCCATGGCGTCGAAGGCGTTGCGGATGCCGGCGCGCAGCGCGGCGGCAGCGGCGGCGAGCCCGGCGGGGCCCGCGCCGACGATGACGACGTGCGCGCTCATCGCTCCTCCCCCGGCTCGCGGGACTGGGTGGTGACGGTGTCGCCGTCGCACACGCGGCGGCGGCAGGCCCGCACGTCGCGCTCGCCGTTGACGGTGACCAGGCAGTCGAAGCACACGCCGATGCCGCAGAACACGCCGCGCGGCGCGCCGGACGGGCCGGTCCGCCAGGCGCGGCGCCCGTCCGCGAGCAGCACGCCCGCGACGGTCTGCCCGGCGACACCGGGCACCGGGACGCCGTCCACGGTGATCGTCAGCGGGGTCGCGCGGCGCCGGACGGCGTCGGTGCGCGCGGGGACGATGCGGGGGCTCACGCTGCTCCTTCCGAGGTGTCGGACCGGCCGGCGCCGAGGACGGCGGACCGGTCGGCCCGGAACGGCTCCGGGTCGAGGGACGGCGCGGACCCGGTGACCAGCTCGCGCAGCAGCAGCGCGGTGCCCACCGAGAGGCCGATGCCCGCGCCCTCGTGGCCGGTGGCGTGCCAGAGGCCGGGCAGCCGCGGGTCGGGGCCGATGACGGGCAGGTGGTCGGGGACGTAGGGCCGGAACCCGCCGTAGGCGCGCATCACCTGGGCGTCCGCGAGGGACGGGTAGAGCCGCAGCGCCTTGCGGGCGATCTCGGCGAGGACGTGCGGGCGGATCCGGTCGTCGAACCCGACGCGGCGGCGGGCCGAGCCGAGCAGGACGGTCCCGGCGCGGGTGGACTCGACGACGGCGGAGGTCTGCAGGTCCTGCGCGCCGCTGCCGACCGCGCCGACGTAGTCGGCGTCGTAGACCTTGTGGAAGACGGTGGGCGGCAGGGGCGTGGTGACCAGCACCTCGCCGCGCCGCGGCCGGACGTCGACCGGGGCGCCGAGCCGGGCGGCGGTCTCGCCCGACCACGGTCCGGCGGCGTTCACGACCAGGTCGGCGGGCAGGACGCCGCCGGAGGTGCGGACGCCGGTGAGGCGGCCCCCCGCCGCGCGCGCGCCGAGCA
>NZ_QURH01000466.1 GCF_003428695.1 Actinomadura logoneensis | reverse complement strand
GGCGGCGGCGCGTCCGGAAGGGGTTCCGGCGGCGGCGCGGTGGTCCGGGGGGTGGTCGTCCGCGCGGACGGCCGCCGCCCAGATGTCGTCGAGGGTCCGCGGCAGCGTCCGGCGCGGCGTCCAGCCGAGCGCGCGCCGGGCCAGCCCGGTGTCCGCGCGCTGCCAGTCGGCCCCGGCCGACCTGGCCCCGTCGCCGGTCACCGGACGCAGGACGAGGTCGAACGGCACCCCGCTCGCCTCGGCGAGCAGCCGCACCACCTCGGCGGCGGTCCGGGCGGTCCCGGACCCGATGTTGAAGCACCACTCGTCGCCGGGGCGCGCGGTGGCCGCGGCGACGACCGCCTCGGCGACGTCGCGGGCGTCCACGTAGTCGCGGTGCTGGCGGAGGTCCAGCAGGTCGAGTCCCGCGCGTCCGCCGTCCGCGCGGGCCGCGAGCAGGACCCGCAGCGCGCGCCCGAGGACGCTGGCCGGGGACATCCCGGGTCCGATCGCGTTGAACACGCGGAGCACGACGGCGTCCAGCCCGTGCCCGTCGGCCACCGCGCGCAGCCGCCGCGTGCCGAGCAGCTTCGACCGCCCGTACGCGGTCGCCGGTGCGGCGGGCACGCGCTCGTCCACGGCGGTGTGCGGCGGGACCGGCCCGTACTCCAGGCACGACCCCAGGTGGACGAGCCGGGCGCGCGACCCGGCGTCGGCCATCGCCAGCGCGACCGACTCGGGCACGTCGCTGTTCGCGACGGCCATATCCGCCGGGTCCGGACGCCAGATCAGCCCGGCGGCGTTGACGACCAGCGCCGGACGCAGCCCGCGCAACGCCTCGGCCAGCACCCCGCGCAACGCGTCCGATGGGTCTCCGGGCGATGGCCTCTCGGGTGGCAGGGCCACGGCCGGGGCGGTCGTGGCGCGGCGGGAGGCGACGGTGACGTCCCATCCGTCCGCCGCGAGCGCGGCCACGATGTGGCGGCCCAGGAACCCCGTCCCGCCGACGACCAGCGCGCGCGGCCGTCCCGGCGTCCGGTCCGCGGGTCCGGGCGTGGTCACGGGGCCACGGCCCCGGCGCGGCGCCGGATCGCGGCGGCGAGGTC
>NZ_QURH01000463.1 GCF_003428695.1 Actinomadura logoneensis | reverse complement strand
CGTCCGCGAGGCGCTTCGGCGCGGCGGCGAGCCGGCGGTCCTGCGCCACCGCGCGCACCGCGCCCGGCCCCGGCGGCTCGTCCTGCTGGTGGACGTCTCCGGCTCGATGTCCCCCTATGCCGACGCCCTGCTCCGTTTCGCCCACGCCTGCGTCCGCGCCTCCGCCGGGACGGCGGCGGCGCACCGGGCGGAGGTGTTCAGCGTCGGGACGCGCCTGACCCGCCTGACGCGCGAACTGGGGCGGCGCGACCCGGACGCCGCGATGCGCGCGGTGGCGGGCGCGGTGCCCGACTGGAGCGGCGGGACGCGGCTCGGCGCGGAGCTGAAGGAGTTCCTCGACCGGTTCGGGCACCGGGGGCTTGCGCGCGGCGCGGTCGTCGTCATCGCCTCGGACGGCTGGGAGCGCGGCGACGCGTCGCTGCTCGCCGCGCAGATGGAACGGCTCGCGCGGCTCGCGCACCGGGTGGTGTGGGCGAACCCGCACAAGGCGCGGCCCGGGTACGCGCCGCTGACGGCGGGGATGGCGGCGGCCCTCCCGCACCTTTCCGCGTTCACCTCCGGGCACAGCCTGGCCGCCCTGGAGGAGCTCGCCCGACTGATCGGAGACCCGGCGCATGCGTGACGTGCTCGACGACATCGCCGCCTGGTACGCGTCCGGGCGGACGTTCGGCCTGGCCACCGTGGTCGGGACGTTCCGCAGCGCGCCGCGTCCGCCGGGCGCGGCGATGGCGGTGTCGGCGGACGGCGAGGCGGCGGGCAGCGTGTCCGGCGGCTGCGTCGAGGGCGCGGTGTACGAGCTGGCGCGGGAGGTCGCCGGGACGGGGCGGCCGGTCGTCCAGCGGTACGGCGTGTCCGACGACGACGCGTTCGCGGTGGGGCTGACCTGCGGCGGCGTTCTGGACATCCTGGTCGAGCCGGTCGACGCGGCGACCTTCCCGGAGTTCCCCGAGGTGGCGGCGGCGATCCGGGAGCGCCGGCCGGTGGCGGTCGCGACCGTCGTGGCCGGTCCGGGCCGGATCGGCGCGCGCCGCGTGGTCTGGCCCGCGGACGACCCGGGCCCGTCCGGTCCGTCCACGGGGTCG
>NZ_QURH01000469.1 GCF_003428695.1 Actinomadura logoneensis | reverse complement strand
CGTGGAGCGTGGTGAACGTCGTCGCCTCCGGCGCGTCCGCCCCCCGTCCCGGCCGTCCCGCGGCGCCCGCGGCGTCCTCGGCCCCGTGCCCGCCGCATCCGCCGAGCAGCAGCGCCGCCGCCAGCGGCAGCGCCCCGGACCGGACGGCACGTCTGTTCAATGGGACCCCTCCAAAGAAGAGCCTTTCCCGAGGAAATGAGAAGGGGGAAAGGTGATGGCGATCGCCAACTCGCGGGATGCTAGCGGTAGGGAACGGGTGTCGTAGCGGGAACGTGGAAATGGTCTTGCGGGTGATCTCAAAGCGTCGATCAATTCCCGTTAATAGGCGGAATTGAGCTGAAAGGGAGCGGCTGCCCCGGTTCGCGCCGGGCACGTCCGTCCGCCCCGCCGAGGACGGGGCGCGCGGGGGCGGAACGTCGGGAGGGAGACTCGTCCCGGACGTTCTGGATCGCGGCGGTAACACTGGCCTCTCCCGCACCACTCCCTGGTGACGGAAGACACCGGGACGGACGGAGAAGCAGGTGACGGCCGATGAAGAGCGGTTCACCGCGATCTACGACGCCTGCCGGCAGCGCGTGTGGGCGTACGCCACCGCGCGCGCCGGCCGGCAGATCGCCGACGAGGTGGTGAGCGAGACCTTCGCGATCGCGTGGCGGCGCATCCGGGACGTGCCGGAGCCGGCGCTGCCGTGGCTGCTCGGCGTGGCGCGGAACGTGCTGCGCGACGGGCACCGCGCCGACGCCCGGCGCGAGGCGTTCGCGCAGGAGCTGGTTCGGCACGCGCCCGGCCCGGCGGGGGACGTCGCCGAGCACGTCGCCGAGCGGCTGGGGGTGCTGCGCGCACTGGCCGCGCTGGCCGAGGACGACCGGGAGGTGCTGATCCTCACCGCGTGGCAGGGACTCGCCCCGCGCGACGCGGCCCGCGTCCTCGGCTGCTCGAAGACGGCCTTTCGCGTCCGGCTCCACCGGGCGCGCCGCCGCCTCCAGCAGGCGATCGAGCAGGACGAGCCGGGGCAGCGACCGGCCACCGCCGCCCCGCGGCAGCGGGCCACCGCCGCCCGGCGGCGCGCGCCGAAGG
>NZ_QURH01000464.1 GCF_003428695.1 Actinomadura logoneensis | reverse complement strand
GGCGCAGGGCGGCCCGGACGAGCGCGCGGTTCCCGCCGTGCGCGCCCGCCGCGAGGCGCGCGGCGACGCCCTCCGCGGCGGCCACGACGCTCGCCGAGCGCATCCCGGCGGTGTCGCGGAGCCAGCCGACCATCCGGACCAGCCAGTCGGGGTCGTCCACGGCGACCTTCCAGACCAGGGCGTGGAAACGGCTGTCGCGGTCGTCCGCGCGCTCATAGAAAGAGGTCTCGCCCACCATGTTGGAGACCGCGAAAAGGAACAGCTCGCTCTTGGTGTCCCGCTGGAAGGCGAGCGCGCCCTCGTGGTTGCGGACGGTAGGGCGAAGAAGGCTCCGCACGGGACCGGTGCCGAAAACACGGCCGCGATTGAACTTGGACATGGAGGGACCTCCTGCGAGGCGGGAAAAGAAGCCCCTCCCGACGCGGATCGGCAGGAGCCTTACGTCACGGCTGATTTCTCGCCGCGAGCGTGCCGAAGGGGCTCCGCCGGAGCATCGGGAGGGGACAGGGGGCGCGCCCGAGATCTGGGCGGCTGCGGTAAAGGCGCTCTGGCCACTGAGCTACCGTCCGATGAGTCGGACGGGCGGGAATCGAACCCGCGACCTCCCCGTTTTCAGCGGAAGTAACCGCTGCCTACGCACCGGGCGCGCGTCTGGGGACGGCCTTTCTACAGCCCGCGGGCTCGCGCTGCGGTCTCTGCATTTTCCGGAGCCCTCCTTTCGGGCCGTTGTCGCCGTACGGGAAACACCATGCCCGCGGAAAGGACGCGGCGGCAACCGAATTATTCGGGCTTCAGTTCGGTGACCCCGGTGATGCGGTGCAGGGCGAAGCGGTGGACGGCGGCGCGGGTCGCGTCGTAGCCGGTCAGGAAGCCGCCCTCGACGCGGATCGGCTCGACGATGCGGCTGGACGCCTGGCCCTGCTGGTCGAGGTAGCCGATCCAGACCCGGGCGCCCTTCTCGACCGCGCCGCGCAGCAGCTCGACGGTCGCGACGGCCGGGGAGCGCGGCGGCTCGCCGTCCGGGCGGGCGGCGCCCTGCCGGGCCGCGCCGAGCCGGGACG
>NZ_QURH01000460.1 GCF_003428695.1 Actinomadura logoneensis | reverse complement strand
CGCCGCGCGGACGCCGCCTCGGCCGGGTCCGGCGGCAGCACTCCCGGCGCGGACTTGCCGACCGGCGCGGCGCCTCCCGAACGGCGGCGCACCCGCATCGGCGCGTACGTCGCGACGTCCGGGACGGTCAGCCGGGCGCACGAGCACAGCGCGTCGCCCGCGCCCGCCTCCACGAACACCGTCGCGCCCGCCTTGGCGACCTCGACCAGGATCTCCGGCAGCCGGACGGGCCGCACGATGCAGTCGGCCAGCGCCCGGTGCAGGTCGTCGTCGTCGCGGTAGGCGCGTCCCCGCACCGGCGAGTACACCGCCGTCTCCAGCGGGCGGCGCGGGAACCGCCGGATCGTCTCGTACCACTCGTGGTCGGCCCCGGCCATCGCCGGATGGTGCGACAGGTAGGGCACGGCGAGCCGGACCGCGCGCACGCCCCGCTCGCGGGCGGTCTCCAGCACCGCCTCCAGCTCGGCGTCCGGGCCGGACACCACCGTGGCGGACGGCGCGTTCAGGCACGCCACCACCACCTCCCCCGCCATCGCCGACCGGGCGGCGACCCGTCCGCCGGGACGGACCCGGTGCGCCTCGGACGCCGGCAGCGGGTCCCGGGCGGCGCGCGCCCGCCGGGCGGTCTCGGCGATGAGCGCGCGGGTGTCGTCCTCGCCGGTCTCCAGCAGGCCCATGCCGCCGCCCGCGCCGCGCCGCGCCAGGACCTCCACCGCCGACACCGCGATCCGCGCGCCGTCGGTGATGGAGAACGCTCCCGCGCACACCAGCGCGGCGATCTCGCCGAAGCTCTGCCCGACCGCGAACGCCGGGACCGTCCCCGACGCGCGCAGCACCCGGTCGACCGCGACCGAGGCGGTGTAGGCGGCCAGCTGCGGGACGCCGGGGAGGCGGGCGGCGTCGCGGTAGGCGTCCGGGTCGTCCAGCAGGATCCGCCGCATCGACGGCCAGCCTGCCGGGCCGTCCGGCATGTCCGCGATGCCGGCGGAGGGGGCCGCGGCCGGGCCGCCCTCGGATCCGGAGGCGGCGGACGGGTCGGAGGGTCGGGGCGGGTCGGAGGG
>NZ_QURH01000461.1 GCF_003428695.1 Actinomadura logoneensis | reverse complement strand
CGCCGGTCCTGGTGCGGGGCGCGCCGCGGGTGCCGGGGCGGAGCCCCACTCGGCGAGCGCGCCGGCCAGCCAGCGGGCCGACGGACGGTCCGCCGGATCGCGGGAGAGCGCCCGCCGGACCGGCTCGGCCAGCGGCCCGGTGATCCCGTCGAGGTCGGCCATCCCGCGCAGGATCCGGAAGCACACGGCGTGCAGCGAGCCCTTGCCGAACGGCGAACGGCCGGTGGCCGCGAACGCGACGGTCGCCCCCCAGGCGAAGACGTCCGAGGCGGTCCCGGCGTTCCCGCCCTCGATCAGCTCCGGGGCCAGGTAGGCCGGGGTGCCCGCGACCATGAGCCGCTTGCGGCGCGGACGCTCCGCCGTGTACAGGACGTGGTCGGCCCCGGGCTCGTGCGCGATGCCGAAGTCGATCAGCGTCGGGCGGTCGCCGAGCACCATGACGTTGCCGGGCGCCACGTCCCGGTGCAGGATCCCCGCGTCGTGGACGGCGGCGAGGGCGAGCGCCAGCGTCCGGGCGAACCTCGGCAGGCGCGCCCGGGGCAGCGGCCCGTAGGCGTCCACGAGGTCGCCGAGCGGCGTGCCCGGCACGTAGCCCAGGGCCAGGTGCGGCCGGTCGGTCTCGATCCGGCCGCCGAGCAGCGGCGCGACGTACGGGCTGTCGACCCGCCGCTGGGCCGCCATCTCCCGGGCCAGCCGCCGCCGCGCCTCCGCGTCGGGCGCGAACTCCGGCCGCAGCTCCTTGACGGCGACCTCGCGGCCCGCCGCGTCCAGGGCGAGATGGACGACCGCGGTGCCGCCGCCCCCGACCTCGTTCAGCAACCGATACTCGCCCAGTCGCCGATGCGTCCCCATAGCCCTTTTGACGCCGGTTCGGCCGCCATCGTTCCTGGGATCTCGTCACCAGGGTCCCGCGCCCGGAGAAACCGCCCTCCGGCGGGAGGACGACGGTACCCGGCGGAGTCCCCCGCCGGGCTCGGTGGAACGACGCGTCCGGACGCAGGTCAGGCGCCCGCGGGCGGCGCGGGTCGGACGGCGCGGCCGGACGCGGG
>NZ_QURH01000459.1 GCF_003428695.1 Actinomadura logoneensis | reverse complement strand
GGGCGGCGGCGGGGCGGACGGGGCCTCCCAGCCGCCGGTGCCGGAGTCGGCGGCGGGCGACCGGAAGCCGGAGGTGTCCTCGCCGAGGCCGCCGAGCGGCAGGCCCAGCGGGTCCGCGCCGGACGCGGCGGCCGGACGGTCGTAGCCGTCGCCGGACGATCCCGGACGCGTGTTCAGCGGGTCGTTCCCGAACGGCGACGGGTGCTCGCCCGTGCTGCCGTAGGACGGCTGCGGGGTGTCCGGCGCGCCGTACGACGGCTGATCCCCGGACGGGCCGAACTGGCCGAAACCGGACCCGTCGTTCTGGCCGAAGCCGGAGTCGCCCGAACCGAAGCCCGAGCCGTCGCCGAACCCGGACCCGGAGCCCGCCCCGTCGCCGAACCCGGACGAGGGGTTCTCGCCGTAGACGTGCTGGTCCTGCTGGCCGGAGCCGCCGAACGCGGGCTGCTCGCCGGTCGGTCCGAACGGCGACTGCCGGCCCTGGTCGTACACGGGCAGCGGGTCGTGCGCCGTCGCGGACGGGTCGCCGCCGAACGGGCCGGTGGACGGGTCGCCGCCGAACGGAGCGGCGGGCGGCTCGTTGGTCAGGGCACTGGAGCCCGGACCGAAGGGCGACGGGAGCCCCTGCGGGCCCGTGCCGGGTCCGCCGCTCATGCCGCCGTCCGCGCCCAGCGTGACGGTCATGCCGGGGTTCCCCTGGTCGGCGGGGGCGCCGTGGTCGCCGTACGGGTCGCCGAACTGGTCGCTCGGACCGCCCTGCGGGACCCCGGGGTGCGGGCCGCCGGGCGGGGCCGTGCCCGCGTGCGGGGACGCGCCGGCGTTCAGCGGGTCGGCGGAGGGCTCGGCGCCCTCCATGCCGTCACGCTTGTTCTGCTGCCAGGGGAACGTGGGCTTGTCGAAGGTGATGGTGGCCCAGTAGTCGTCGTCGCCCATCTCGTCGCCGGACTGCCCGGACGGCGGGGGAGGGGGCGGGGAGGCCGCGGCGACCGGCTGCGGCGGGGGGGCCTGCTGCGTCTGCGACGCGGGCCCGCCGAAAGCGCCGG
>NZ_QURH01000458.1 GCF_003428695.1 Actinomadura logoneensis | reverse complement strand
CGCCGGGGGCAGGGTCGGCGGGGGCAGGGTCGGCGGGAGCAAAGCCGGCGGGGGCGGGGGCCGCGGCGCGGCGGGCGCGGCGCGTCACCTCGTTGTCGGTGGCGCCGGTGATGGCCGCGACGAGCTCCTCGGCGGAGGTGGTGGCGGCGTCGAACACGCCGTTGTTGCGGCCGAGCCGCAGCACCGCGACGGTGTCGGCGACCGCCTTCACGTCGGCCATGTTGTGGCTGATCATGATGACGCCGTGGCCGCGCTCGCGCAGCCGCTCGATGAGGTTCAGCACCTCGGCGGTCTGCGCGACGCCGAGCGCCGCGGTCGGCTCGTCCAGAATGATGATCTTGGGGTCGCCGAGCAGCGAGCGGGCGATCGCCACGGTCTGCCGCTGGCCGCCGGACAGGCCCGCGACCGGCACCCGCACCGACGGGATCTTCGCCGAGAGCTGGCGGAGCAGTTCCCGGGAGCGGACCTCCATCGCGACCTCGTCCAGCCGGAGCGCGCGCAGCTCGCGGCCGAGGAACAGGTTCTCGATGACGTTGAGGTTCTCGCAGAGGGCGAGGTCCTGGAACACGGTGGCGATGCCGAGCTGCTGGGCCGCCGCCGGGCTGGTGACGCTCACCTCGCGGGACTCGAAGGTGATGGTCCCCGAGTCCGGCGGGTGCACCCCGGACAGCGTCTTGACCAGTGTGGACTTGCCGGCGCCGTTGTCGCCGACCAGGGCGACGACCTCGCCCGCGGAGACGTCGAGGTCGACGTCGGTGAGCGCGGCGACCGCGCCGAACGACTTGCTGATGCCGCGCAGCGACAGCAGCGGGGCGGATCCGCCGCCGGCCTTCGCGGCGACCGCCGCGTCCGGGCGGGCCGGCGCGGGTGGCGATGAGGACTGGGACATGGCGAACCTTCGTGAGGCTTCGGTGAGTGTGCGAGGGGCGAGGGCGGGGCGGCGCCCTCCCCGCGGGCGGGGCGGGGAGGACGCCGCCGGGGTCGGCCGCCCGGACGCCCAGGGGGACGTCGGTTCCGGAGGTCGTCACCGGAGGCCCGGCG
>NZ_QURH01000455.1 GCF_003428695.1 Actinomadura logoneensis | reverse complement strand
GTGTGGACGCTCACCGCCGAACCCCGCGCCGCCGCCGACGCCCGCGCCCTGACGACCGGCCGGCTGCGCGACTGGGCCCGGCTCGGCCGCATCGCCGCCGAGCCCGGCGAGATCGACGACATCACCCTCATCGTCGACGAGCTGATCACCAACGCCGTCGTGCACGGCCGCGGCACCGTCCGGCTGCTGCTCACCCTCGACGGCGCGCCCACCGCGCCCGTCCTGCTCGGCGAGATCACCGACGACGACCCCGCGCTGCCGCCCGTGCCGCGCGGTCCCGTCCCCGAACCGCCCGTGCTGGACTGGTCCGAGGACGGCCGCGGACTGCTGCTGGTCACCGCCCTGGCCACCGACTACGGCACCCGGCCCCGCCCACCGGGCAAGACCGTCTGGTTCACCCGCGCGCTGAAACCCCACCCCGGCCCCTGACCCCGCCCCCGGGCCGGGCGGCGGGGGGAGCGGGCAAGATCGCGGACGCGAGCGCGGAGGTCAGGGGTGCAGGGGGCAGCGGTCCACCACCCACGCCTCCTCCTCGGCGTCCACACCGCCCGGCGGGGGAACGGACTCGTCGGTCAGCCGGTCCAGATGCCACTCCACATGCGCCAGCGGCCCCCGCCACCCCGCCAGCAGGTCCGCCACCGGACGCGCCGGGCCCGCACGCCCGAACCGCCGCGGCTCCGGCACCTCCCGCGCCCACACCACGTCGTCGCTGTCGGCGACCCAGCGCGCCAGGTCGTCCAGCACCTGCGACAGGTCCCGCGCGAGATCGGCCAGCGACCGCAGCGCCATCGCGTCCTGAACCATCGACTCCCACGCCTCGAACGACGCGACCCGCTCGAACCCCTCCGGATACTCCGGCGGACGCCCCGCCGGCGCGGGCGGCTCACCGGTCACCGCCGACCGCACCGCCGCCACCTGCCAGCGCGTCCACTCCGCCAGATGCCCCAGCACCGCACGCAACGCCCCCGCGTTCGACGCCCCGCCGTCGGCCCCTCCGTCCGCGCGGCGGCTCCCGCGGGCGCCCCGCCCGGCGCGTCCCG
>NZ_QURH01000457.1 GCF_003428695.1 Actinomadura logoneensis | reverse complement strand
GGCGGCGAGCGCGCCGCCCGCCGCGCCGAACGCGCCGAGCGGGACGCCGGGACCCCGATGACCGTCGTCGTCCGGACCGGCGTCCGCGTCGTCGCGCCGCTGCTGTTCGCGGCCGGCTGCTACCTGGTCGCCTGGGGGTACGCGCCCGGCGGCGGGTTCCCGGCCGGGGCCGTCCTCGCCGGGATCGTCCTGATGGTCTACGCCGCCTACGGCACCCGGCCGTTCGGCAGCCCGCCGCTGGAGACCGCCGAGCTGGCCGGGGCGCTGGCGATCATCCTGATCCTGGTGCTCGGGCTGGCGGTCAAGGGCACGGTCGGCGCCGACTGGATCCCGCACGCCGAGCAGGAGACGCCCGCGTCGGGCGGGATCGTCCAGCCGTTCTCGGTCGCGGAGTTCGTCGAGGTCGGCACCGGCATCCTGCTGGCCGTGCAGGCGCTGCTCACCGCCCGGCACGACTGGACCCCGGACGAGCCGTCCGACAAGGAGCCGTCCGGAGCCGGGCCGTCCGGAGCCGGGCCGTCCGGAGGGAAGGGGGAGCGGTCGTGATCGCCGTGAACTACCTGGCGGCGGCGGCGCTGTTCTGCGTCGGCCTGCACACCGTGCTGACCCGGCGGAACCTCGTCCGGATCGTCATGGGCCTGTCGCTCATGGAGTCCTCCACCTACCTGCTGATGATCTCGCTCGCCTACCGGGCGAAGTCCACCGCGCCCGTGCTGCTGGACCCGCCGCACGGCGGACGTCCCGAGCAGCTCGCGCACGGGAACGTCGCCGACCCGGTGCTGCAGAACTTCTGCCTCACCGCCATCGTCATCGGGGTCGCCGTCACCGCGGTCTTCCTGTCGGTCGTCGTCCGCGTCGCGCAGCACTACCGGACGCTGGACGCCGACCGGGTCCGGGCGCTGCGCGGATGAGCACGGCCGCGCTCCTGCCGCTCACGGTCGTCCTGCCGCTGTCGGCCGCCGCGCTCGCGCCGCTGCTGGCCCGCCTGGACCGGCGGCTCCCGCTGCTCGCCGGGCTCGCCGCCCTGGCCGGTGCG
>NZ_QURH01000453.1 GCF_003428695.1 Actinomadura logoneensis | reverse complement strand
GTCCGAGGCCGGTGAGGCCGGGGCCGGTGCGGCGGGCTCCGTGGAGGACGCCGACCCGGGGGCGGGCGGGGCGCCGGTGGCGCAGCCGCTGCTGGAGCCGCGCGAGGGCGTGCCGCCGGTGGTGACGAGCGAGGCCGAGCTCGCGCGGGTGATCGAGGCGTTCGCGAACGGCAGCGGCCCGGTCGCGGTGGACGCCGAGCGCGCGTCCGGCTACCGGTACGGGCAGCGGGCGTACCTGATCCAGCTCCGCCGCGCGGGCGCCGGGACGGCCCTGATCGACCCGATCGAGTGCCCCGACCTGACCGGCCTGAACGCGGCGCTGTCCGGCGCCGAGTGGGTGCTGCACGCCGCCAACCAGGACCTTCCCTGCCTCGGCGAGGTCGGACTCGTGCCGACCGAGCTGTTCGACACCGAGCTGGCCGGGCGCCTCCTCGGCTACCCGCGGGTCGGGCTCGGCTCGATCGTCGAGACCGTCCTCGGCTACGCGCTGGAGAAGGGCCACTCGGCGGCCGACTGGTCGACGCGTCCGCTGCCCGAGGACTGGCTGAAGTACGCGGCGCTGGACGTCGAGCTGCTGGTGGAGCTGCGCGACGCCCTCAAGGCCGAACTGGAGGCCACCGGCAAGCTGCCGTGGGCCCTGGAGGAGTTCGCCGCGATCCTGGCGACGCCGCCGAAGACGCCGCGCGCCGACCCGTGGCGCCGGACGTCCGGCATCCACCGGGTGCGGAACCGGCGCGCGCTGGCGGTCGTCCGCGAGCTCTGGGAGACCCGCGACCGCATCGCGCAGGAGCGCGACCTGTCCCCCGGCCGCGTCCTGCAGGACGCCGCGATCGTCGAGCTCGCGACGAAGACGCCGAAGACCCCCGCCGAACTGCTCGCGCTGCCCACGATGAAGGGCCGGGGCGCGCGCCGCCACCAGTCCGCGTGGCTGCGCGCGGTGTCCCGGGCGCGGGCCCTGCCCGAGCGCGCCCTGCCCGAGGCGAACATCCCCGGGGACGGGCCGCCGCCCGCGCACCGCTGGGCCGAG
>NZ_QURH01000454.1 GCF_003428695.1 Actinomadura logoneensis | reverse complement strand
GGGCGCCGCCGCGGGGGACGGCGCGGGCGCGGCCGTCCCGAGGGCGAGCGGCCCCAGCGGTCCCCAGGCGCGCAGCCGCTCGACCAGCGGCGTGAGGATCCTGGCCGCCAGCAGCGACACGCCCGCCGCGACCGTCAGCCCGACCAGGAACCCGACGGCGACGTCGTGCGGGTAGTGCACGCCGACGAACACGCGGGAGAACGCCTCCAGCACCGCCAGCGACAGCACCCAGGGGGCCAGCGCGCGCCACGCCACCAGCAGCCCCGCCGCGGCCCCCGCGGCGATCGTCGCGTGGTTGCTGGGGAACGACCAGTCGCCGGGCGGGGGGCAGGAGGCGATGTTCATCGCGTGCGGCACCGCCCGGCAGGGGCGTTCCTCCCGCAGCACGTCCTTGACGTTGGAGCTGACCAGGTAGGCGCACACCATCGCGACCGGGGCCAGCAGCGCCAGGGCCATCGACCGGTCGTCGCGGGTCCGGGCCCGCCACCAGCCGGCGACGAACAGCGCGGCGAACGCCAGCAGACCCGCCTCCGTCCCGACCTCCGCGCCGGTGTGCACCCAGCCGGGCGTCCCGTGCGCGAACTCGGTGATCGTCCGGTACAGGTCCGCGCTGATACCCGGTGCTCGCATGCTCCCCCTCCGTGTCCTGCCGCCGTCCCGGGGTGGCGGGGCGGGGCGGTCCCGGGAAGCGGTCCCGGGACAGATCAGATCATCTACCAGACCGGGAGGGTTCACGCACCGTTCACCGCAACGCGGGCCGGGGCGGGGGCCGCCCGGATTCCTGCCGGTGCGGCCCGCCGTACATCGAAAGTGGTACGCGGGGTTCGTCACCGCCGACGATGCCCGCGCCGCCGCCCGGCCGTGACACTGGAACCATCCGTCCACGCAGGAGAGACATGTCCACGCCATCCGCCGAGCACCCCGCCGAGCACCCGTCCGCGCAGTCCGCCCGCCACGGCGGCGCGGCGCCGTCGGACCGTCCCGACGGCCTGCCCGACGGGCCGCCCGCCGAGCGGCTGCGGGATG
>NZ_QURH01000452.1 GCF_003428695.1 Actinomadura logoneensis | reverse complement strand
CGCCCTCCGCCTGCGCGCGGACGACCTGCGCGCCGCGCATGCCGCGCAGCGCGCACGGCCCGGCGGCGCGGCGCGGGGACGTCTCCGGAGCCTGCGCCTCCACCAGCACCGAGACGATCAGCCCGTCGTAGTTGGTGACCATCCGGGCCGCCTGCCCGTGCTCGCGCCGCAGGGTCAGGCAGAGCCCGCACAGGTGCGCCAGCCAGTCCTCGAACAGCCCGCCCGCCAGCACATGGCGGCACGGCCGCACCACACCGAACATCCCCCGAACCTCTTCCTCCGAGCAACCTGGCGCGACATTATGCCTGGAAGACGAGGTTCTAGATCAAGATACCGAAGAAACCGGAAATGATCAGACTCCGGCGCAGGCGAGGGCGCGCCCGTAGGCGGCGAGCCGGTCGTCGTCCGGCGAGCCGTTCTCGGCGAGCAGTTCGGCCAGGTCGAACCAGGTCTGCGCCGCCTGCCGGGACGACTCCATCCGCTCCAGGCACGCCGCCGCCCGGGACAGCGACGCGGTCGCCCGCTCCCGCTCCCCCAGCCGGACGCACGCCTCGCCGAGGACGGTCAGCGCGACCGCCGTGGCCCGGCGCGGCGCGTCCCCGAGCAGGTCCAGGGCCTCCTCGGCGCGGGCCACCGCCTCCGCCGGACGGCCGAGCGCGGTCTCGGCGCGGGCCAGCTCGGTCAGGCACCACGCCACGTCCAGCTCCCCGGCGGCACTGGCGTTGATCTCGCCGCGCACCCGGGTCAGCAGGTCGCGGGCGCGCCCGGCCTGCTCGGGACGGGCACGCAGCAGCAGCCCGGCGTAGTTGACCCGCAGCCGGGCGAGGTTGCGCAGGTCGCCGTCCGGGGCGCCGTGGGTCTCGCCGAACTCCCCGGCGATCTGCAGCGCGCGCTCGGCCAGCTCGACGCCCTCCTCGTAGGCGCCGCGCACCTCGGCGACGAACGCCGCCTCCCAGTACGCGGCGACGCGCGCGGCCGGGCCCGCGCCGCGGTCGGCGCGCTCGACGAGCTGCGCCGCGAGCTG
>NZ_QURH01000451.1 GCF_003428695.1 Actinomadura logoneensis | reverse complement strand
TCCCGGACCAGGTCCGGGACGGCCGCCGCGTCTCGTCTGCTTCCTCCGCGCCTCCGGCGTCTCCGGTGCCGTACGGCTCGGACGCGCCGCCGGTTCGGCCGTGGCCGCAGTCGGCCGTGCCGGGCCGCCGGTATCCCGCCGTGACCTCCGTCTGCGCACCCTGGGACCCTGGTGCTGCCGGGAGGCGCGATGGACGCAAGCACCGGCCCGCTCGACCCCCTTGGTGCCGGGGATCCGGGCACGGTCGGGCCCTACCCGCTGCTGGCCCGCCTGGGCGCGGGTTCGATGGGCCGGGTCTACCTCGGCCGGTCCGCGGCGGGACGGCTGGTCGCGGTCAAGACCGTGCACGCCGGACTCGCCGACGACCCCGACTTCCGGGAGCGGTTCGCGCGCGAGGTCGGCGCGGTCCGCCGGGTCGGCGGCGTCTACACCGCGCCGGTGATCGCCGCCGACGCGGACGCGCCGGTGCCGTGGTTCGCCACCGCCTACGTCCCCGCGCCGTCGCTGGAGCGGCTGGTGCGGGCCGCGGGGCCGCTGCCGGTCGGGGCGGTGCGCTGGCTCGCCGCCGGGTGCGCCGAGGCCCTGGAGTCGATCCACGCGGCGGGCCTGGTGCACCGCGACCTGAAGCCGTCCAACGTGCTGGTCGCCGCGGACGGCCCGCGCGTCATCGACTTCGGCCTGGCGCGCGCCGCCGAGGGCGCCGGGATGACGCTCAGCCGCGCGACCGTCGGCACGCCCGCGTTCATGGCCCCCGAGCAGGCGCGCGGCACCCGCGACGTCACGCCCGCCAGCGACGTGTACTCGCTCGGCGCGACCCTGCTGTTCGCCGCGACCGGGCACGGCCCCTACCCGGGGCGGACGGTCCTGGAGCTGGTCGCCCAGCTCCTCGGCGAGGACCCGGACACGTCCGGGCTGCCGGCCGGGCTCGCCGAGCTGGTCGGCGGCTGCCTGGCCCGCGCGCCGCGCGCCCGGCCCACCCCCGCCGAGATCATCGCGATGGTCGGGCCGGACCTGCGGCCCG
>NZ_QURH01000449.1 GCF_003428695.1 Actinomadura logoneensis | reverse complement strand
GTCGCCGCCCGCGGCCGTCCAGCCGGCGAGCAGCCCCTCGGCGCGGGCGGCGGGCGCGCCCGCGATCCCGGTGATCTCACCGGCCGCGTACACGCCGGGCGCGGTCGTGCGCTGCGCCCCGTCCACGCGGACGAAGCCGTCGCGCAGCTCGCAGCCGGCGGCGACGGGCAGTTCGAGCTGCGGGCTGAAGCCGTGCGTCACGCAGACCGCGTCCACGGTGAGGGTGCGCTCGGTGCCGGGGACGGGCGTCCAGTCGGCGGTGAGCCGGGCGGTGACGACCTCCTCGACGCGGCCGTCGCCGCGCGCCTCGACGACGGCGCGGCCGAGGCGGTAGGGGACGCGGTGCCGGGCGAGCAGTCCGGTGTACTCGGCCAGCTCGGCGGTCTTGCCGGTCTGCGCGGCCAGTTCCCAGGGGCGTCGGGACCAGCCGCGCAGGACGGTCGCGGCGGTGTTGGCCTCCAGCACCGCGCGGACGTCCGACCCGGCCTCCAGCAGGGACGCGGCGACCGGCAGCAGGAACGGCCCGGACCCGGCGACGGCGACCCGGTCGCCGACGACGACCCGCTCGCCCTTCGCCAGCGCCTGCGCGGCCCCGGCGGTGAACACGCCGGGGAGCTGCCAGCCGGGGAACGGCAGGACGCGGTCGTGCGCGCCGGTCGCGAGGACGAGGGCGTCGGGCGCCAGGACGCGCCGCTCGCGCCCGGTCCCGTCGGCGGGGCCGCGCAGCACGTGGACGTGCGGCGCGGCGGCCGTGTCGTCGGGGCGTTCGAGCGCCCAGACCGACGCGTCGGGCCACCACTCGGCGCGGGGGTGGCCGAGGACGTGCCCGCGGAGCCGTTCGAAGCCGTCCCAGCCGTGGTGCAGGCGGCCGTTGTCCTCGGCCTCGTACTCGGCCGGGAGCATCCGGTGGTACTGGCCGCCGGGACGGTCGGACGCGTCGAGCAGCGTGACGCGGGCGCCGGCGCGCAGCGCGGCGGCAGCGGCGGCGAGCCCGGCGGGGCCCG
>NZ_QURH01000448.1 GCF_003428695.1 Actinomadura logoneensis | reverse complement strand
CGGGCGGGCCGCACTCCGTCGCCGCGAGCGCGGCCGTTCCGGACCCGCGGGTCGGCGAGGTGCTGGACGACGTGCACGGCAGCGCCACGACCGCGCTCGCCGACCTGCGGCGGCTGCTCGCCGCGCTGCGCGCCGACCCCGGACGCGACCTCGGGACGCTGATGACCGACCCCGGCGACCTGCCCGCCGCGCTCGCGGCGGTCGTCGAGCGGGCCGAGCGCGCGGGGGTGAAGGTGGACGCCGAGATCGGCGCGGACCTGACCCGGCTCGACGCGGTGCGGGCGCTGACCGTGCTGCGGCTCGTCCAGGAGGGGATGACGAACGTGGTGAAGCACGCCGGGCCGGGCACGGCCGTCCGACTGGAGGTCGCGGCCGACGGCGAGGGCCGGGTGCGCGTGGAGCTGGCGAACGACCTGCCCGGCGGCGCGTCCCCGGCGGGGTCCGGGCACGGCCTGCCGGGGATGCGCGAGCGTGTCGAGCTGGCGGGCGGCACGCTGGCGGTCGGGCCGTCCGGGGACGGCTGGCGGCTGGCCGCGCTGCTGCCGGCGGGAGGCGCGGCGTGATCCGGCTGATGATCGTGGACGACCAGCACCTGGTGCGGTCCGGGCTGCGGATGCTGTGCGAGTCCGCGCCGGACCTGGAGGTGGTCGGCGAGGCCGCCGACGGGCACGAGGCCGTCCGGCTCGCGGCCCGGCTCGCCCCCGACCTGATCCTGATGGACCTGCGGATGCCGCTGCTGAACGGCACCGCCGCGACCGAGCGGATCCTGCGCGAGCGGCCGGCGACGATCGTGGTCGTCCTCACGACGTTCGACGACGACGACCACCTGTACCCGGCGCTCGCGGCGGGCGCGCGCGGCTTCCTCGCCAAGGACGTCGAGCCCGCGCAGCTGCTGGACGCGGTGCGCCGCGCGGCGGCGGGCGACACCCCGTTCAGTCCCCGCGCGCTGCGCCGCCTGGTCGAGCAGGCGGTCGCCGCCCGCGACGCCCGGACGGCCGGG
>NZ_QURH01000450.1 GCF_003428695.1 Actinomadura logoneensis | reverse complement strand
GCAGCCGGGCCCGGCCCGCGCGCAGCAGCACCGGCGGCGGATGCCCGGCCCGCGCCCACCGCAGCTCGCGCGTGTCCGGCCGGAACCGCGCCGCGATCACGCTCGCCGTCAGCGACCGGCGGCGGTGCATCACCAGGCGGTTCAGCCAGGTCAGCAGCTCGTCCGGCGGGGCGCCGGTGCAGGCCAGCCCGGACAGCGCGTTGCGCAGCCGCGCCATCGCCGCCGCTGCCGCCAGGCCGTGCCCCGACACGTCCCCGACCGCCAGGAACACCTCGTCGTCCGACAGCGCCGTCGCCTCGTACCAGTCGCCGCCGACCCGCGTCTGCGACTGCGCCGGCAGGTACCGGACCGCGACCCGCAGCCCCGGCAGCGTGCGCGGGCCGCGCGGCAGCGGCAGGATCGCCCGCTGCAGCTCCACCGCGATGTGCCGCTCCTCGGCGATCCGCTGCCGCTCCCGCTGCAACTGCTGCCGCGTCACCGCGAGCATCTCGTCCGAGCGGCGGCGGTGCGACACGTCCTGGAACACCGTGTGCAGCGCGACCGGGCCGCCGAGCGGGTCCAGCACCGGCTCGGCCATCACCCGCAGGTGCCGGACGTCCGCGCCCACCCGGATCCGCAGCTCCACGTCGGCGGGCTCGCGGCGGCCCAGCAGCGTCCGCATCAGGTGCTCGGCCTGCGGCAGGTCCTCCGGGACGACGTGCTCGACGAGCCGTGCGGGCGGCAGCGGGCCCGCCGTCCGGGACCGTCCGAAGATCGTGTAGAGCTGGTCCGACCAGCGCACCTCGCCGGTCACCAGGTCCCACCGGGACCAGCCGAGGTTGCCGAGCCGCTGCGCCTGCGCGAGCTGCGCGGCGAGGTCGGCCATCTCCGCGTCCACCGCGTCCGTCCGGACGTCCACCACCCGGCCGGACGCGTCGCGCACCGGCGACGTCAGCGCGGACGGCGCGGCGACGGCGTCCAGCCCCGCGCGCGGCCACGGCGTTCCCGCCGGGTCCGCCGT
>NZ_QURH01000446.1 GCF_003428695.1 Actinomadura logoneensis | reverse complement strand
GAGCGCGGCCGGATCATGGCCGCCACCGGCGACCGGGCCACCGGCATGGCCGCGCTCGCGGCCCCGCCGGGCGCGGTCGCCGAGCTGATCGAGGGCACCGCCCTGACCGTCGCCGCCGACAACGGCCCCGTGCAGGTCGTCGCCGGGTCCCTCGCCGACCTGGTCACGGTCGCCGACCGCGCGGGACAGGCCGGGTACGCGGCGCGACCGCTGCGGGTCAGCCACGCCTTCCACACTCCGGCGGTCGCCGCCGCCGCTCCCGGCCTCGCCCGGACGCTGCGGCGCGTCGAACTGCGACCACCCCGCCGGACGGTGTTCTCGACGGTCACCGGCGGCGCCCTGGACCCGGCGGCCGACCTGCGCGACCTGCTCGTCCGGCAGGTGACCGCACCGGTCCTGTTCCGGGACGCCCTGGAGGGCCTCGCCGAGATCTGCGACCTGCTGGTCGAGTGCGGTCCCGGCCACTCGCTGAGCGCCCTGGCCGAGCAGGTCACCGACGTCCCGGTCGTGACGCTGGACGCGGGCGCGTCGTCCGGCGGGCCGGTCGCGCGGACGGTCGCCGCGCTGTTCGCCGCCGGGGCCGTGCGCGACGTCCGGCCGCTGTTCGCGAACCGCCTGCACCGGCCGTTCGACCTCGACCGCCCTCCGGTCTTCCTGACCAACCCGTGCGAAAGCGCGCCGGACGTCCCGCTGCCGAGGCGGGAACCCGCCGCCGAACGGGCCGAGGGACAGGCGGCGCCGCCGCCCCCAGCTCCGAGTCTGGACGGCGCCGACCCGCTCACCGTCGTCCGGTCCCTCGTGGCCGAGGCGCTGGAGCTGCCCGCGGACATGATCCGGGACGGCGACGGGCTCCTGGCCGACCTGCACCTGAACTCGCTGCGCGTCACCCAGCTCGCCGCCGAGGCCGCCGTCCGCTGCGGCCGGACGGTCCCGGCGGCGCCGCCGCGGCTCGCGTCGGCGACCGTGGCCGCGCTCGCCGAGGCCGTCGCCGACCTG
>NZ_QURH01000456.1 GCF_003428695.1 Actinomadura logoneensis | reverse complement strand
GCTCCGCCCGGACCGTCCCCGCGCCGTCCGCCGCCCGGGGGAGGCCGCCGCGTCCGTCCGGTCCGGACGCGCCGCCGCGGCCGTCCGCTCGCTCATCGGGTCTCCTCCCGCCAGCGCGAGAAGCGCAGGTACAGCAGCACCATGACCAGCACGAGCGCGAAGTTGACCACCGACATCGCCGCGGACTCGCCCACGTGCTGGTCGGAGAAGGCCAGCTTGTACATGAACGTGGTGGTGGTGTCGGTGTCGTTGCCCGGCCCGCCCCCGGTCATCTCGTAGATGATCGGGAACGAGTTGAACACGTTGATGACGTTGATGATCCCGGCGATGAGGATCGCCGGGCGCAGCAGCGGAAGCGTGATCTGGAAGTACGACCGCCACGGGCCCGCGCCGTCCACCCGCGCCGCCTCGTACACGTCCGCGGGGACGGTCTGCAGCCCGGCGAGGATCACGAACGAGGTGAACGGCAGCGACACGAACACCGCCACCCACATCATCCAGAACATCGCCTGGTGCGGGTCGCCCAGCCAGTTGTGCGGATGGTCGATCACGTGCAGGTCGAGCAGCACCCGGTTGACCAGGCCGGAGAAGTTGTCCAGCATCCACTTCCAGATCAGCGCGGTCATCAGGACCGACGCCGCCCACGGCACGATGACCGCCCAGCGCACCACGCGGCGGCCGGGGAAGCGGGCGTTGAGCAACTGGCCGAGCGCCAGCGACAGCAGCAGCGTCACGGCGACGACGCCCGCGACCCACAGCACCGTGCGGAGCAGAACCGGGACCAGCGCGTCCTCGTCGAACAGGTCGGAGTAGTCGCGCACCCCGTTCCAGCCCGCGGTCAGGCCGGACGAGGTGATCTTCTGCAGCGAGGTGCGGGCCATCTCCACGACGGGCCACAACACCACGAAGGCGATGAGCAGGATCGACGGGCCGAGCCACAGCAGGGGCGCCAGCGCGCGCAGCGCGCGGAGCGCCCGCGGCGCGGCCGGGGACG
>NZ_QURH01000447.1 GCF_003428695.1 Actinomadura logoneensis | reverse complement strand
GGCGCGTCCCCGCCCCCGCGGGCCGCTGGCCGGCGCCGCCGTCGCCGTCGTCCTCGCCGCGCTGGTCGTCGGCGGCGGGCTGGCGATCCCGACCCCCACCGCCGGACGGCCCGTGACCGTCGCGGTCGTCCAGGGCAACGTGCCCCGGCTCGGTCTGGACTTCCTCGGGCAGCGCCGCGCCGTCCTGGACAACCACGTCCGCGAGACCCGCCGGCTCGCCGAGGAGGTCCGCGCCGGGAGGGTGCCCCGGCCGGAGCTGGTGATCTGGCCCGAGAACGCCAGCGACCTCGACCCGTTCACCGAGCCCGACGCCTACCAGGCCATCGACGGAGCCGTCCGCGACATCGGCGTCCCCGTCCTGGTCGGGGCGCTGGTCGAGACCCCCGACGGCAAGCGGATCGAGAACCGCGGCATCGTCTGGGACCCCAAGACCGGTCCCGGGAACTACTACGTCAAGCGGCACCCCGTCCCGTTCGGGGAGTACCTGCCGTTCCGCGACGTGCTGACCAAGCTGATCAAGCGGTTCGAGCGCGTCCCCCGCGACTTCGTCAAGGGCGACCGCAGCGGCGTGATGAAGCTCGGCCCGGTCACCGTCGGCGACGTCATCTGCTTCGAGGTCGCCTACGACAAGGAGACCCGCGACTCCGCGCCCGGCGACGTCATGGTCGTCCAGACCAACAACGCCACCTACGGCGAGACCAGCCTGCCGCCGCAGCAGATCGCCATGTCGCGGCTGCGGGCCGTCGAGCACGGGCGCGCGGTGCTGGTGGCGGCGACGAGCGGGATCAGCGCGATCGTGGCCCCGGACGGCCGTATGATCGCCGAGTCGCGGGAGTTCGTCCCGGCCCTCCAGGTCGCCGCGGTCCCCGCGCGCACATCGCGTACGATTGCGGACCGTCTGGGCGCGCTCCCCGAGTGGGCCCTCACCGTCGCGGCCCTGGCAGCGGTCGCGGCCGCGCTCGGCCCGGCGCGCCGCCGCCGCCGTG
>NZ_QURH01000443.1 GCF_003428695.1 Actinomadura logoneensis | reverse complement strand
GGCCTGCGCTCGCGCGGCGCGCTCGGCAGCCGCTGCCCGCCCGCCGTGCCGAGCCCGGTGGACCCGAGCCCGCCAGCCGCCGGGCCCGTCGCGAGCCCGCCCCGTCCGCTCGTCGCCCGCTGGTCGCTCTTCATGGGGGCAGCCACGTGCTCCTTTCGCGCCCGCCGGAATCTCGGATGTGGAGATCTCCGAATCGTCGGGCGATCCATGCTTGCGGGACGGACGCGCCCCCGTCAACGTATTCGGCCAGCCGTGCCCGGGCCGTGACCGACCAGGCACGGGTGACCAGCCGTTTCACCGGCCACTTCGCGGCTTACCCTCGGTCACACCGGCCGCTGACACCACCGAAACGGACACCCAATAAAGCCCTTTTGTTCGGTTTTGCCGGAAAAGGCGGGGAAGTGTGGCCGGATCGCTGGTCCGCGCCCCTTCCGTCCCGTCGATCGTCACGCGACCGCGCCGCCGAACGGCCCTCTGACGGACCTTCTCGTTAAAGTGAAGCCCCGTCCGACACGACCCGCCCACCCCCGCCCCGAACCCGTCCGGCACGGCACGAACACGCAGCACGGACGCCGACCCGCGAACCCGCGCGGCGCGGCGCGACCGCGCAGCGCGGACGTCCGGCGCGGCGCGCTCGTGCACGTCGCGTGCGTCGCGGGGAGTGTGCGGCGCCGCACGAACGTACGACGCGGCGTGTGTGCGGCGCGGCACGGACGTGCGGCGTGGTGTGTGGGGCGGGCGAGTTCGGTGGACGGCGTCGTGATGGCGCAGGACAGAGGGGCTGGGATGCGGATCTCGTTCACGGCGCTGACCCACGAGGGGCCCCGGGACGTCGTCGCGGACGTGGACGACCGGGCGACGGTCGGCGGGGTCGCGCGGGCGCTCGCGGCGGGCGGCGAGGGGCTGTGGGCCGACGGCCGGATGCTCGACCCGCGGGCCCCGGCGGCGCGGGAGCTGCGCGACGGGGCCGTCGTCGGGTTC
>NZ_QURH01000462.1 GCF_003428695.1 Actinomadura logoneensis | reverse complement strand
GACGAGTAGTTCCGAAGTCTGTCCCCTGGGACAGGGCGAGGGTGTTCAGGCTCGGTTTGTGGAGACCGAAGAACTGAACACCCTCTTGACGGCACTGTACGTGAAGGTCGATGACGAGATCGGAATGAAACGGTGGCTGGGCCGGCCGCCGCTGCTGTCGGATTCCGAGCTGGTCACGCTGGCGGTGGCCCAGGCCCTGCTGGGGTTCACCTCCGAGGCCAGATGGCTGCGTTTCGCCCGTGGGCATCTTGCCGGAATGTTCCCCTACCTTCCTCAGCGGCCCGGCTACAACAAGCGGCTGCGCGCGGCGCTGCCCCTGGTCAAACGAGTAATCCGCCTGTTGGCCCGTGACACCGACTTCTGGCTGGACAACGTGTGGATCGCCGATTCCACCCCGGTGGAGTGCGGTCGTTCCCGGCCCACCGCCCAGCGCTCGGACCTGGCCGGGTGGGCCTCCTACGGCTACTGCCGCTCGCACTCACGCTGGTTCTGGGGATTGAGGCTCTACCTGATCTGCACCCCGGCCGGGATGCCGATCAGCTGGGCACTGGCCAACCCGAAACTGGACGAGCGTGAGGTGGTCGCGGCGATGCTGGACGTCGAGCCCGAACTGGCCACCGGCCGTCCCGGCCTGCTGCTGATCGCCGACAAGGGCTTCCGGGCCCGCTGGTTCGAAGACGACCTGGCCCAGCGGGGAATCCAGTTGCTGCGGCCCTCGATGCGAGACGAACCGGCCCGCCCCGGCGAACGCCTCCTCAAACCCGTCCGCCAGCTCATCGAATCGGTCAACGACACCCTCAAAGGCCAGCTCGACCTGGAACAACACGGCGGTCGAACCTTCGAGGGAGTCGCCACAAGAATCGCCCAACGCATCCTGGCCATGACCGCAGCGATCTGGCACAACCACCGCACCGGACAACCCACCACACGATCACTGATCGCCTACGACCACTAACTTCGGAACTACTCGTCTAG
>NZ_QURH01000444.1 GCF_003428695.1 Actinomadura logoneensis | reverse complement strand
GGGACGGGCGTTCTGCCCGTCCCGCGCCCTCGGCCGCGGAATCAGCGGTAGTTGACGAACTGCAGGGCGACGTCGAGATCCTGCCCCTTGAGCAGGGTGATCACTTCCTGCAGGTCGTCCTTCTTCTTCGAGCTGACCCGCAGCTCCTCACCCTGGATCTGGGCCTTCACGCCCTTCGGCCCCTCGTCCCGGATGATCTTGCTGATCTTCTTGGCGTTCTCCTGCGAGATGCCCTCCTTGAGCGCGACGCTCAGCTTGTGCACCTTGCCGGACGCCTTCGGCTCCGACGGGTCGATCGACTTCAGCGAGATCCCCCGCTTGACCAGCTTGTCCTTCAGGACGTCCAGCACCGCCGCGGCCCGCTCGTCGGTGTTGGCCTGGATCTCGATCGTCTCCCCGGACCACTTGATCCCGGCGTCCACGTTCCGGAAGTCGAACCGGGTGGCGACCTCCTTGGCCGCCTGGTTCACCGCGTTGTCGACCTCCTGCCGGTCCAGCTTGCTGACGATGTCAAAGGAAGAGTCCGCCACCGGACACCTCACCCCTTCTAGGCTGCGAATACGTCCGCCCCGAGCACCAGGCGCGCGACCCTGGGCCCACCCCGGCGCGCCCCGCCAGCGTAGCGACCCGAACGGATGTCACACCCACTCCCAAGGTCCGCTATTCTTTCCAGTGCCGCCGCGACAGCGGCGACCACGGCGGGTTGCCCGAGTGGCCAATGGGAGCGGACTGTAAATCCGTCGGCTTAGCCTACGCAGGTTCGAACCCTGCACCCGCCACAGTGCAACGATCAGCCCCTCACCAGGGGAAACCTGGTGAGGGGCTGATCGTTTTCCTGCCGGCCGGTTGCCGAATTTGGCCGTTTGAGATCAAGGAGCGTCGGCGCTCGCGCCGTTGGCGCGGCCCGCCGTCGGCGCGGCCGGAGCGTGCGGCGGTGGGCGCCGGTCACCGGCCGCGCGCGCCCGG
>NZ_QURH01000442.1 GCF_003428695.1 Actinomadura logoneensis | reverse complement strand
GTCCGCCGACCGCCCGGGCCGTTCGCCGACCGCCCGGGCCGTTCGCCGACCGCCCGGGCCGCCGGACGACGCGAGGCCCCGGCGACACCGGACCGCCGGACCCCCACGCCGCCGGACGACGTCGCGGGGTCAGCCGCCGGTGACGGCTTTGAGGATCTCCGGGCGGAGCGTCCCGCGCAGTTGGGCGTACGGGACCTTGGTCGCCGGGTCATACCGGTTGCAGGCCAGGTCGTAGCCAAGCTGGAACATCGGGAGGTGGAACTCCGCCCCCGTCGACGTGAGCAGCAGCCTGACCCCGCCGTTCTCGATCAGATCGGGGGTCAGATGGCCCGCACCGCCCTCCGGGGGGCTGGACTTGCCGCAGAACGCGCCGTTCGGCACCTGCCGCTTCAGCAGGTCGGTCAGGGTCCGGGCGCCCTGGTCGGTGTCCACGGACCGGAGCAGAATGTCGCGGGTGGCCAGCTTCGCCCCGGTCGTCAGATCGACGGTGACCGTCATCCTGGCGGTGGTGTTCCGGGCCGCCAACGTGGGCGCGTACCGGACGGACAGGTAGCGCGGTCCCTTCACCCCCAGCTCGACCACGTTCGCCGGATGGAAGCGCTCATCGGCGGGGGACGAGGGGCCGACGAAGCCCGCGTAGTCGGTGTGGACGTCGTCGGCCCACTTCTCGACGGGCTGCCGGAGCAGCGCGTTGACGCGGTTCTCGACCGCCGGGGACGCGAGTCCGGTCACCTGCGCGTACCGGACGGTCGCGGACATGTCCGGCTTCGGGAACCGCTTCTCCTCGCTCAGCAGCGTGACCCGCAGCGTCTTCGGCTGCGGATGGTGTCCGCCGCTCTGCGTGGCCACGTAGGTGCCCGTGCCGCCCGCGATGACCGTGGTCGCGAGCGCCGCCGCCGCGACCTTCGCGCCGGTCGCGGCGAGCAGGCCGCCTCCCCCGGCGGCCCCCGCGGCCCCCGCCGTC
>NZ_QURH01000441.1 GCF_003428695.1 Actinomadura logoneensis | reverse complement strand
GACCAGCACCCCGGCCGCACCGGCCGAGCCGTCCGCCGGCGCGCCGTCGGGCGGCGCCGAACGGCCCCCGGCCGGAGCCCCGGCGGGCGCGCCGCACGGCGTCCCGGCCGACCCGGCGGGTTCGGGCGTTCCAGTCGGCCCGGACGCGCCGGACGGCGTTCCCGGCATGCCCGCCGACCTGCTGCGGATCGCCCGCGCGGCCAAGGGCTTCATGCCGGAGGACGAGGGCCTGGCCCTGTACGAGACCGCCTACGCCTACGGGTCGAGGTTCGGCGCGGACGCCCCGCTGCTGGAGATCGGCTCGTACTGCGGCAAGTCGGCCGTCTACTTCGGCGCGGCGGCGCGGCGGACGGGCTCGACCGTCGTCACCGTCGACCACCACCACGGCTCGGAGGAGAACCAGGCGGGCTGGGAGTACCACGACCCGTCCCTGGTCGACCCGTGCACCGGCCGCATGGACACCATGCCGGCCTTCCGCAAGACGATCGCCGCCGCCGGGCTGGAGGACGTCGTGGTCGCCGTGGTCGGCACGTCCACCACGGTCGCCGCGTTCTGGCGCACGCCGCTGGCGCTGCTGTTCATCGACGGCGGGCACGCCGAGGACCTGGCGCAGGCCGACTACACCGGCTGGGCGCACCACGTCGCGCCGGGCGGCGCGCTGGTGATCCACGACGTGTTCCCCGACCCCGCCGACGGCGGCCAGGCCCCGTACCACGTGTACCTGCGGGCCCTGGAGTCCGGGGAGTTCGAGGAGCGCCGGGTCGTCGGCTCGCTCCGCGTCCTGGAGCGCGTGGCCTGACCCGCCGAATCCCGAGAGGCTCCCGCGCGCTCGCGTGCGGGAGCCTCTGTCTGTAACGGGTTCTAGTCACCCCGCGGTCGCCGGTCGCCGGTCGCCGGACGCCCGCGCGGGGCGGTCCGGGCCGTCCGGGCGGAGCGGGCCGCACGGCTGGGTTCGGGGCAGGG
>NZ_QURH01000438.1 GCF_003428695.1 Actinomadura logoneensis | reverse complement strand
GGCGGCGGGCGCGTGCCGGGACGGCGCGGGCGCGGCCGACTCGCGGACGAACGTCCCCGCGCCGACCCGGGCCGTCAGGTAGCCCTCGGCGGCGAGGCGGTCGTAGGCGACCGAGACGGTGCCGCGCGAGACCGCGAGGCGGCGGGCGAGCTCGCGGGTGGGCGGCACCGCCTCGCCGCCGCGCAGCCGGCCGTCCAGGACCGCGTCCCTGAGCTGCCGGTACAGGCTGCCGGTGAGGTCGCGGCGGTCGTCCAGCGTGATGTGCAGCTCCACGCCGCGCAGTCTAGATCGGCCCAGTCTCCGGGGCCTCCATTGGATCTGTACATGGGCCAATGCGGGTCCCTACGGTGAGCGCATGGACGTGCTGACCGAACTGCTCGCCTCGGATTTCCGCGACCTGGACCGCCGGGCGCTCGACCTCTTCGCCGCGCTGGCCGCCAAGGTCGGTCCCGCCGACCTCGCCCGCCCGACCCCCTGCCCCGACTGGACGCTGCACGGTCTGCTGCGGCACCAGGTCGGCCAGGACGAGGGGTTCGCCGCGGCGGCCCGGGGCGGCGGCGAACCCCTCGCCGTGTGGCGCGGCGGCTCGCTCGGCGACGACCCGCACGCGGCGGTCGTGGCGTCCGGACGGCTGGTGACCGGGGCGTTCGCCGAGGACGGCGTCCTGACGCGCGGCTTCGCCCTCCCCGAGGTGCGCACCGGCGGGACCTTCCCCGGCGCGCTCGCGATCTCGTTCCACGTGGTCGACGTGGTCGTGCACGCGTGGGACGTCGCGGCCACCCTCGGCCTGCCCTGGGAGCCGGACGACGAGCTCGTCGAGGCCTCCCTCAAGATCGCCCGGATCGTCCCGGACGATGCCGGGTCGCGGCGTCCGGGAGCGGCGTTCGCCCCGCCGGTCGCCGCCGGCGGCCGCGAGCCCCGCGACGTCCTGCTCGCCCGGCTCGGCCGCGACCCCGCCTGGC
>NZ_QURH01000445.1 GCF_003428695.1 Actinomadura logoneensis | reverse complement strand
GGCCCCGGCGCCCGGCGGCGGCTTCGCCGGCACGGTCCTCAAGGACCGCCCGGCCACGCCCCCGCCGGCCCGCCCCGCCCCGTCGGCCCCCTCCCGTCCGGGCCCGTCCGCCAAGACGGCGCGCAAGGCCCAGCTCCAGCTCGCCAGGCTGGAGCCCTGGTCGGTGATGAAGTTCAGCTTCGTGATGTCGCTGGTCTGCTTCGTCGTCCTGCTCGTCGCCGTCATCGTCCTGTGGATGATCCTGTCCGGCCTCGGTGTCTTCGACGCCATCGCCGGCACCGTCCAGGACCTGACCTCCAAGCAGGGCGAGGACAGCGGCGGCGTCGACGCCGCCAGCTGGTTCTCCTTCACCCGCGTCCTCGGCTACACCGTCCTGGTGGGCGCCCTGAACGTCATGCTGATCACGGCCCTGTCGACCGTCGGCTCGGTGATCTACAACCTGGCCGCCGACCTGGTCGGCGGCGTCGAGGTCACCCTCAAGGAGGCCGAGTGACAACCGATTACCGTCCACGCTCCGGCATGCGGTAATCTCTCATGCGTCGCCGCAAGACGGCGACGCAGCTGAGGGCGTATAGCTCAGTCGGTTAGAGCGCATCCCTGATAAGGATGAGGCCCCAGGTTCAAGTCCTGGTACGCCCACCAGTCGAAACCCGTCGGAACACCGGCGGGTTTTCGCATTGAATGGAGAAAAGGCGGGGGCATTCACCGACGCCACCCGGCTTTCATTCTTCGACCGCTGAGCCCTTCGGGCGTGCATGCACCTGGTGCTCGTGCAGCCGCCGCCGTCCCCAAGGGTTGGCCGCCACCGGCCGATCGCCGCTCGTGCGCTCAGTGAGCCCTCCCAGCGTCGCCGAAGTCCGGTCATGAGGGCCTCTGACTGTGCATGTCGGCGTTCGCTGGGGGCCGGGCGTCGCTTCCTTGTGAAGTGGTGCGGGCGGGGGTTGGGGGCGGTTGGGTG
>NZ_QURH01000436.1 GCF_003428695.1 Actinomadura logoneensis | reverse complement strand
GGCCGCCAACCTGCGCGCCGCGCTGGAGGAGGCGCCCCCGGCGGACGCCGCCCGGCTGGCCGCCGCGCTGACCTGGTGGTGGCTGCTGCGCGGGCGCTTCCACGAGGCCCGCGGCGTGCTGGCCGAGCACGCCCCCGGAAGCCTGTTCCACACCGCGTTCGCGCTGCTCACCGGCGACCACGGCGCGACCGCCGAGCCGCGCGGCCGCGGACGCGCCGTCTGGCTGTACGCGTACGCGCTGTTCCACGCCGGACGCGCCGCCGCGAGCCGCGAGGCGAACGCGCGGGCGCGGGAGCTGTTCGCCGAGGCGGACGACCGGTGGGGGACCGCCGCCGCGCTCGCGCTGCGCGCCATGCACGCGATGAACGCCGGTGCTCTCGCCGAGGTCGCCGACGCCGGCGGACGGGCCGCCGCGATCTTCCGGGACCTCGGCGACCAGTGGGGCGAGCTGCAGACCGTCCCGCCGCTGGCGGTGCTGGCCGAGGTGCGCGGCGACTACGCGGAGGCCGAGCGGCTCCAGGCGGGCGGCCTGCGGATCGCCCGCGACCTCGGGCTGCGCGCCGAGGAGTCCGAGCGGCTGTCCGGGCTCGGCCGCCTGGCGCTGCTCGCCCGCGACTGGGACCGGGCCCGCGACCTGCACGAACGCGCGCACCGGCTGGCCGCCGAGCAGGGCTACCGGTACAGCGAGGTGTACGCGCTGATGGGGCTGGCGCTCGGCGCCCGCCGCCGCGGCGACCTCGACGCCGCCGAACGGCACCTGCGGACCCTGCGCGCCGGGTACGAGTCGTCCGCGCTGGGCGAGCACCTGATGGCCGCCGAGGAGGGGTTCATCGCCGAGCTGCGCGGCGACGCCGCCACGGCCCTCGCCCGCCACCGCGCCGGGCTGGAGATCGCCGTCGGGCTGGCCGAGCCGCGCGCGCTCGCGCTGTCCCTGGAGGGCCTGGCGGGCGCGTCG
>NZ_QURH01000439.1 GCF_003428695.1 Actinomadura logoneensis | reverse complement strand
CGTCAGCGGCGTCCGCCGTCAGCGCCCGGCCGTCCGCCCGTCCGGCCGTGCCCGCGGGCGGACGGGCGGGCGGCGGCTCACGAGCAGCCCTCGAACTGGGGGACGCTGGTCGTGAGCCGGGCGCCGGTGTCGGCGAACCAGTGGTTCAGGAAGCGGCCCGCCGAGCCGTCCTGGTACATGCGGGTGAGGATGCGGTTGACCGTCTCGCAGCCCGCGAGGTCGCCCTTGCGCAGGCCGATGCCGTACTTCTCGTCGGTGAACGGCGCGCCGATGAGGTGCAGGTCGGGGTGGCCCGCCGCGAAGCCCGCGAGGATCAGGTCGTCGGTGGACACCGCGTCCACCTTCCCGGCGGTCAGCAGCGGGATGCAGGCGCTGTAGGTGCCCACCGGCACGGGGACGGCCGCGATACCGCGCTCCTCGGTGATGCGCTTGGACGAGTACGAGCCGTTCACCGCGCAGATCCGCTTCTTCGCCAGGTCGTGCACGCCGGTGATGGAGCGGTCGCTCGACCGGATGAGCGTGTCCTGGTGCGCGACGTAGTACGGGCCCGCGAAGGTGATCCGGGTCTTGCGCGCGGGCGTGATCGAGTACGTCGCGACGACCATGTCCACCGACCCGCTCTCCAGGGCCTTCTCCCGGACCGAGGACGGCGTGGTCTTGAAGGTGATCCGGGACGGCGGGACCCCGAGCTTCCCCGCCACGTACGTCGCCACGTCCACGTCGAAGCCCTGGTAGCGGCCGTCCTTGAGCAGGCCGAGGCCGGGCTGGTCCGCCTTGACGCCGATGACCAGCGAGTGCTTGTGCAGGATCGAGTGCTGCTCCGCCGAGCCCAGCGCGCATCCGGCCGGCGCGGCCGTGGCGCACGCGGCCAGCAGCGCGACGCCCGCCGCGCGCGTCCGCCGGGTGCTTGCCGCGCGACTCCACCCAGTGCGCGCCGGATGCGTCCGCCGGGTG
>NZ_QURH01000435.1 GCF_003428695.1 Actinomadura logoneensis | reverse complement strand
GGCGCTGTCGCGGCCCGCCGTCGCGACCGCGTTCGGCCTGGCCCGGCGGCACCTGTCGGTGGTGCAGGCGGCCGGCCCCGGCCTCGCGAGGGCCGTCCGCGAGACGGGCGCGCCCGAGCGCCGCACCCGGCTGGCCCGCCTGGTGCTGGGCTGACGCCGGGGCCACGGTTCCGCTCCCCGCACTCCGGGTCTCCCGGCCGGGTTTCGGTCGCCCTGTGCGGCGCCTCGGGGCCGCTGTGCGGCGTTTCTCAGGGGTGCCCGGAGGTTCGGCGACTTTGCCGGGACGGAGGAAACCGTCGTGTCGGTGTTTACCGGAGGGGCGCGGTAAGGCACGATTCGATCACGAAGGCGCGAACCCGGTGCGATCGCCCGGCCGCGCCGGCTCGGACGAGCCGGCCCGGCCGGGCGGCGACAGCGAAGGAGTGACATGCCCCAGCAGCGACGCCTCCGGAGGATCGGGTCCGCGGCGACGGCCGTCTCGGCGACCGCCCTGGCCGTGACCGTGCTCGGCGCCCCCGCCGCGTTCGCCGGGACGACGAGCGCGAGCGCCGCCAAGCCGTGCAGGAAGGGCACCGACCCCGCCAGCACCGTCGACAACTGGAAGTGCCAGCTCGACAACCTGCGCGACCGGATCGACCACCACAACACCCCGTCGCCGTCCCCGACCAAGACCAAGCCGCCCGCCAAGCCGGACAAGCCCGCCGGGGACGGCTCCGGCGGTCACGGCGGAGGCGGCAGGGGCGGGGCAGGCGGCAAGGGCGGCGGTACGCCCGGGAACACGGGCGGCGGCGGGCCGAGGGTGAGCGTGCCGAACGGTTCCGGGCCGTCGGTCATGAGCGACCAGGCCGCGCGGCCGTTCGCGACCGCGGCGCCGAACGGCTCGCGGACGGACCTGCCGGGGCTGCTGCCGCCGCAGGTCGCCGGGCCGGACACGGTC
>NZ_QURH01000434.1 GCF_003428695.1 Actinomadura logoneensis | reverse complement strand
CTCCAGCCGCGCGAGCCGGGCGCGCAGCCGCTCGATCTCCGACGCCGCGGCCCCGCCGTCCGTGGACGCGCCGGACCCGCCGGACGCGCCCGCCGCCCCGCTCCCGTCGCCGTTCTCCTTCGCGGGCGGTTTCGCCGGAGCCGGGACCTTCGGACGCAACCGGCGCGGCAGGTGCTCGTCCAGCAGCTTCGCGGCGTCGGCCGCGACACCCGGCGGGCAGGTGTCCGCGCGAGCCGCCAGCGCGTCGTCGAGCAGCGCGGTCAGCAGGCCGTGCCGGTCCCGGACGGCCGCGCGGGTGAACGTCGTGTCGTCCTCGGCGTTCCCGGACGGGCCGAAGTAGCGCGCCCCGCCCACCGGGACCGCCCGCTCGGGCAGCAGCCCGGCGAGCACCCGGCGGCCCGGCTCGATCACGACCGCCACGCTCAGCAGTCCGGGCCAGTGCACCCGGAAGAGGGTGTCGATGCTGGTCAGCGCCTTGCGGGAGTCGAGCGACACGACCAGCACGCCGACGCTGCGGTCGGGATGCTCCAGGCTGCCCGCGACCAGCGTGAGCCGGTCGTCCTCGATGCCCTCGTCGGGCGCGACGCCGTCCACCGGGAACAGCTTCAGCGGCTCGCCGGTGACCGGCAGGCCGCCGGAGTCGCAGATGTGCTGGCGGTCGATGCCGAGCCGGACGCACGGCGGCACGGCCCGGTGCGTCCAGCCGCGCTCGGCGTGCGCGGCCACGCCCCACTCGACCAGCCCGCGCGGCGAGTCGCGCAGGACGATCGCGGCGCGGACGGCTCCGGCGGCGGGGTCGCTCCAGCGGGCGGTGGTGCGGGCGACCAGCCGGGGCGGATCCGCCCCGCCGCCCTCCTCCCGGTCGAAGCGCCACGGCCGGATGCCCGCGTCGTCGCCGGGCAGCGGCGCGCGGGGCGGCGGGAGCGGCAGG
>NZ_QURH01000440.1 GCF_003428695.1 Actinomadura logoneensis | reverse complement strand
CTGCCCTCGGCGCCGGCCGCGCCGGCCGCGCCGCTCTGGCCGCCGTTCGCGTCCGCGCCGTGCGCGGCGAACGCCGGGGTGGCCGCCAGGAGGCCGCCGGCGGCGGCGAGGGTGAGGGCTCTGGTCAGGCGTGCTGTGGCCGTACCGAAGCGCATGGTGTTCTCCGTTCGCGTGAAGAAGAGGATCAGGGCGGGCGCCGGCGGTCACGGCCGGGGAGGCCCGCCCGTTGGTGTCAGGCCAGGTGGACGACGGTTCCGAGCGGAACCTTCGCGAGTTCGCGCAGCGCGGCGGGCGGGACCCGGACGCAGCCGTGCGTGACCGGCCGGCCGAACACCGAGGCGTCCGGCCAGCCGTGCAGCGCGACCGTCCCCGGTCCGCCGCCGAAGGTGTCGAGCGTCGCCGAGTGCGTGCCCAGCGGCAGCACCACCGGGCTCGGCGTCCGCTTCGCCGGGGCGAGGGACGCCATGACGAAGGTCCGGCCGGGCGGCGTCGGGGTGCTCGGTCCTCCGACGGCGACCGTCCAGTGCCCGATCCGGCGGCCGTCCTTGAGCAGGGAGAGATCGCGGCGCGCGACGTCCACCTTGATCACGTACGGCGTGCGCGCCGTCCGGAGCCCCCCGCCCCGGGTCGTGATCCAGCCGGTCGCTCCGTTCGGGCGGCTCGGCAGCAGGACGCGCAGCCAGTCGCCGTCCGCCTCGACCGCCGGGACCCAGGTGGGCCCGCCGAGCTCGGTGGGCGGCAGGACCGCGACGGGCCTGCCGCCGGGACGGTCCAGGACGGGCCGCGCCGCGTCCGGGTGGACGACCAGCCCGGTGGTGCCCGCGGCGGGCGCCGGGTCGGCCGGGGCCCCGTGGAGCGTGGTGAACGTCGTCGCCTCCGGCGCGTCCGCCCCCCGTCCCGGCCGTCCCGCGGCGCCCGCGGCGTCCTCGG
>NZ_QURH01000430.1 GCF_003428695.1 Actinomadura logoneensis | reverse complement strand
CGCCGGTGACGTCCGCGAGCCGGCCCTGCCCCCACGGCACGGCCGGCTCGCGCGCGGACGGCCTCGGAGCGCCTTCCGGCCGCCCTCCCGGACGGCCCGTCCGGGGCGGCGGCCGATTACTTCCCGGTCCGGTCTCCACGCGCCGCGCGCGAGGGATTACGCTGGCCGCGCGGCCGGCGGGGCCCGGCCCCCCGGCGGGTGGCGAGCGGCCGCGGGAGGGGATGGACGAGCATGGGGTGGACCGTCGCTCTGGCCTGCGCGACCACCGGTGATCCCGCCGAGGTGTTCCGGCCCGGCGTCACCCCCGACGGCGCCGCCGCGGCGCGCCTGGCCCGGCGGCTGTACCCCGGCGCGAGGCTGGTCGAGACCGGCGAGACCGTCCTGGACTTCGCGCTGTGGCCCTACGAGGACGAGCTGTTCGTCGGCGCGTTCGACGGGGCCCTCCTGGTCTGCGACCGGCGCCTGTTCGGCATGGGCGACGACGCCCGGCGGATCGCCGACACCGTCGCCGCCGCCCTGCCGGGCGCGCGCTGCGGCGTCCTGGTGCTGCAGAACGTCGCCTCCGGCTGCTGGTTCCGCTGGTACGAGGGGGGCGGGCTGCGCCGCGAGGTGTGCGTGACCGCAGAGGACGGCGTGGTCGTCGACCAGGGCGCCCGGCTGCCCGCCGAGCGCCCCTACTGGACGGAGATCGACGCGGGCGCGCCCGACGTCCCGCTGCCGTTCTCGCCCGAGGAGTTCGGCCTGGCCATCGCGCGCGAGCACATGGTCGGCCGCGACCTGGCGTCCCTCGGCCCGGACGGCTTCCTGCCGCTGGAACTGCCGCTGCGCCGCTTCAAGATCGCCTGACCCCCGGCGGCTCGACCGCCGCCGCCCCCGCCGCTCCCGCCGCTCCCGCCGCACTCGCGGCCCCCGGCCCCGCCAGGCCGGG
>NZ_QURH01000433.1 GCF_003428695.1 Actinomadura logoneensis | reverse complement strand
CGGGCGGGTCCGCACCGGGCGCGTCCCCGGCGGCCCCGCCCGCGCCGGGCGCTCCGGGCGCTCCGGGCGCTCCGGCGGCGGGCGTGCCCGGTATGCCGTGCCCGGACTGCGGCACGCCCGCCGCGGACCGGTTCTGCGAGCAGTGCGGCTACGACTTCGCGACGGGCGGCGGACGGCCGAGCCCGCGCCCGGCGGCGCGCGAACCGTCCGGGCCGATCAAGATCCCGACGCTGCCCGATCCGCCGGGGACCCGCAAGCCTCCGGAGCACGGCCCGTCGTCGCCCGGTCTCCAGGGCGCGTCGACCGGCTCGTCGGGCTCCACCCCTTCCACGCCGCCGGGGACGTCGGGCGGCGGGTGGATCGCGGTCGTCACCGCGGACCGGGCGTACTACGACGCGGTGATCGCGATGAACGGCCCGGACGCGGCGCGCATCGTGTTCCCGCCCGCCGCGCTGGAGCGCCGCATCCCGCTGTCCGGGGAGCGGGTGCTGATCGGGCGGCGCAGCCCGAGCCGCGGCACCGACCCGCAGATCGACCTGCGCCACCCGCCGGAGGATCCGGGCGTCTCGCACACCCACGCGGTGCTGCTCGCCCGCCCGGACGGCCGCTGGTCGCTGGTCGACCCGGGCTCGGCCAACGGCACGTGCGTGAACGGCTCGGCCGAGCCGATCCCGAACAACGTGGAGGTCCCGGTGGGCGAGGGCGACCGCGTCCACGTCGGGGCCTGGACGACCATCACGCTCACGAGAGGCGGGACGACATGACGGCCGTCCAGCAGCACGGAGGTTCGCCTCCTCCGCCGGTGCCGCAGGCCGCGGGCGCGGGAGGCGGGCAGGGCCTGGTCCCGGGCGGGCCGCCCGTTCCGTCCCGCGACGCCCGGCCGGGGCTGGCGGACCTGCGCGCGCGGG
>NZ_QURH01000429.1 GCF_003428695.1 Actinomadura logoneensis | reverse complement strand
GCGGCCGCCACTCCGGCCGTGAGGCCGGTGCCGCCGACGGCCCAGTGGACGCGGCGGCGGCCGGGGGCGCGGGCGGCGCCGCCGCGCATGGCGTTCTGGAGCTGGTGGCGGCGGCGGTCCACCACGTCCCGCGCGGGGTCGGGCTTGGCGAGCGTGTCGGCGAGGACGCGCAGGTCGTCATCCATGGAAGTCCTCCTTGGTGAGGGTCTTGTGGAGCTTTGCGCGGGCGCGGCTCAGCCGGGACCCGACGGTGCCGTAGGAGATCCCGAGCGCCTCGGCGATCTCGTCGTGGCCGAGCTGGGCCAGGGCCGTCAGCAGCAGCACGTCGCGCTCGCCCTGGTTGAGGGAGCGCAGCGCGCGGGCCAGTTCGGGCCGCATCCGCCGCGCGGCGACGGCGGTCAGCACGCCGTTCTCGTGGCTGCCCTCGGCCGGGTCCTCCGCGCCGCGCGCGAGGGCCTTGTAGTGGCGGGCCTCGCGGCGGCGGTGCCGGGCGATGAGGTTGGTGGCGATGCCGAACAGCCACGGGCGCAGGGCGCCGCGCCCCGGGTCGAAGCGGTCCCGGATCGCGAACGCCGTGCAGAACGTCTCGGCGGCGATGTCCTCGCCCGCCTGGGTGTCCAGGCGTCCCGCCGCGTACAGGTAGATGTCGCGGAAGTACCGGTCGTACACGTCGGTGAACCGGTCGGGATCGCGCCGGAAGGCCGCGACCAGCTCCGCGTCCGTGGCGGCGGTCCGCGCGGACGCGTGGTGCGCGGACGCGGAGTGCCTGGACGCGGAGTGCGCGGACGCGGAGTGCCCGGACGCGGAGTGCGCGGAGGCGGAGTGCGCGGACGCGGGACGGGTGGAGGCGCCGGGCGCGGCGCGGTCGCCGGGGCGCGCGGTTCCCCGGCCCGCCCGGTCG
>NZ_QURH01000431.1 GCF_003428695.1 Actinomadura logoneensis | reverse complement strand
GGCGCGGGCCTGGCGGGCGGCGGGCGGGCCGCCCGGGCCGCGCAGCAGGTGGTGCGCGACGGCCTCCACGTCCTCCGGACGGCCGCGTCCGACCAGGTCGGCGATGCGGGCGTGCCAGCGGACGCGCCGGGCGTCCGGCAGGTCCGCGTAGAGGGTCTCGCGGACCAGGGGGTGCGCGAACGCGAGCCGGCCGCGTCCCGGTTCGGCGAGGAAGCTCGCGCGCAGGCCCCGCTCGACCGCGTCCAGCACCCCTTCCTCGTCCCCGGCGAGGGCGATCAGGACGTCGAGGTCGATGTCGTCGCCCAGGACGGCCGCCTGGTTGAGGACGGCGCGCGTCGCGTCCGGCAGGGCGCCGAACCGGTGCCGCAGGACGTCGCGGACTCCGGCGGGCACCTCGTCGAGCGCGCCGTCGTCCTCCCACAGGCGGACCAGCTCGCGGACGAAGAACGGGTTGCCGCCGCTGCGTTCGCGGACCGCCCGCACCGCCTCGTCCGGCAGGGGTCCGCGGGCCAGGGCGCGGACGAGGTGGTCGGTGTCGGAGGGGGCGAGGCCGCCGAGGTAGATCCGGGCGGGTTCGGCGCGGGCGAGGCGCGCCAGCGTCTCGGCGAGCGCGCCGGGGATCTCCCCCGCCCGGTAGGTCCCGACGATGAGGACGCGGCCCCCGGGCGCATCCCCGGACGCGTCCCCGGCCGCGAGGGCGGTCAGCAGCGCGAGGGTCTCCTCGTCCGCCCAGTGCAGGTCGTCGAAGACCAGCAGCAGCGGACGCCGCGCGGCCAGCCGGGCGAGGTGCCCGGCGATCGCGCGGTGCCGCAGGAACCGCGCGCGGAGCGGGTCGAGCCGTTCCGCCTCGGGGACCGCGGGCGGCGGCGGGTGCCCCGCCGCGGTCAGGTCCTGGACGA
>NZ_QURH01000437.1 GCF_003428695.1 Actinomadura logoneensis | reverse complement strand
CGTCCCGCTGGGCCGACCGCGCGCGCCTCACGCGCACCCCCGCCCCCGCCCGTCCCGGGCCGGGCGCCTGGCGGGCGAGCGCCCTTCCGGGCTGATTCTCGGGGACGCGCCGGGACGCTCCGGAGGGCTCGTCCCGGCGCGACACGTAACCGTGGTTCACCCCCTGGATCGGGGGGTGCGCACATAAGGTGAGTGGCGATGGCCACCTCGGAGTTCGTTCCCCAGCCCGCGCGATACGCGATCTTCGTCGACGCGGGGTACCTCTACGCGGCCTCCGGTGCGCTGCTGCTCGGCTGCGGTTCGCGGCGCGAGTACCGGGTCGCCGCCGAGAAGCTGATCGAGGCGCTGACCGACCACGCCGACGGCCGGCTGGTCGGTGAACTGCTCCGGCTGTACTGGTTCGACGCGGCGCCCAAGCGGCAGCCGACCGTGGACCAGCGGGTCATCGCCAACCTGCCACTGGTCAAGCTGCGGCTCGGCAACCTGAACGCGCAGGGCCAGCAGAAGGGCGTGGACGCCCAGCTCCGCGCCGACCTGGAGGCCCTGGCCCGGCACCGCGCGATCACCGACGCGGTGCTGCTCGCGGGCGACGAGGACATGCTGCCCGCCGTGGAGGCGGCGCAGCGCTACGGCGTCCGCGTCCACCTGTGGGGCGTGGAGCCCACGCACGGCTCCAACCAGGCCGAATGGCTGGTCTGGGAGTCCGACACGGTCGAGGTGCTGCCCGCCGACTTCCTCCGCCCCTACTTCACCAAGACCAAGGCGCTGCCCGTCCCGGCCGTCCCGCCGGTGGACGCCGCGCCCGCCGCCGGCAAGCCCGCCGTGCCGTCGCCGTCGCAGGTGTTCGCCGGACGGGTGCCGTCGGTGCGGCCCGCGCCGGGAGCGCCCGCG
>NZ_QURH01000432.1 GCF_003428695.1 Actinomadura logoneensis | reverse complement strand
CCCACCGGGTCGCGCCCCCGACGGCCGCCTCGAACCGGCGGGCGTCGGCCATCGTCCACGCGAGGCCGCGCATCACCGCGGCCTCCGGCGCCGGGACGGGGCGGTGCCGGCGCGCGTCCACGACCTCGCCGCGCAGCCGCACCAGCAGCCCCGGAATATCGATCTTCACCGGACAGACCTCCGCGCACGCACCGCACAGCGTGGACGCGAACGGCAGCGACGCCGTCTGCGCCCGGTCGACGCCGCGCGCCAGCGGCGTCCACACCGCGCCGATCGGCCCGGACGGCCCCGTCCCGCGCGGGTCGTAGGGGCGCTCCCCCACCCGCTCGTACACCGGGCACACCGCCGAGCACGCGCCGCAGCCGATGCACCGCAGCGCCTCCCGGCCGGCCTCGTCGCCGAGGATGCGGGTGCGGCCGTTGTCCACCAGCACCACGTGCACCTCGCGCGGGCCGTCGCCGGGGACGACGCCCGACCACGCCGACACCCGCGCGCTCAGCCGGTCTCCGCCCGCCGCGCGCGGCAGAAGCTGGAGCAGCACCTCCATGTCCTCCCAGGTCGGTACGGTCCGGTCCAGCCCCGCGACGCAGACCAGCGTCTCGGGAACGGTCGCGCAGGCGCGAGCCGCGCCGTCCGCCTCCAGGACGACCACGGTCCCGCTGCCCGCCACCAGGAAGTCGGCCCCGGTCACGGCGACGCGGGCCGCCCGCACCCGGTCGCGCCCGTCGGGTCCGCGCGCGTCGTGCACTGTGAGGCCGTCCGCGGCGAGCGCGTCCCCCAGCCGGACCTCGCGCAGGACGGGGCCGTCCGCGACCGCGACCTCCCCGTCGCCGCCGTCCCGGACGAGCGCGGCGACGATCCGGCGCGCGGCGGAGGCGGTGGG
>NZ_QURH01000426.1 GCF_003428695.1 Actinomadura logoneensis | reverse complement strand
TGGCGGGCGGGGGCGGCGGGGGTCGCGGTGAGCAGGGCGGCGGCGGTCTGCAGGGCGTGGACGAAGCCGGTGCAGGCGGCGGCGACGTCGAACGCGGCGGCGCGGCGGGCGCCGAGCAGGGCCTGGACGCGGCAGGCGGTGGCGGGGCCGAGTTCGTCGGGGGTGGAGGTGCCGAGGACGATGAGGGCGAGGTCGGAGGCGTCGATGCCGGCCGCGGTGAGGGCGTCGCGGGCGGCGTGGGCGGCGAGGTCGGAGGCGGCCTGGTCGGGGGCGGCGCGGTGCCGGGCGCGGATGCCGGTGCGGCGTTCGATCCAGTCGGGGTCGAGGCCGAGGGCGGCGGAGACCTCGGCGCTGGTGATGCGCTGTTCGGGCAGGTAGGCGCCGGTGCCGTGGATGGCGTACGGGATGGCGTACGGGATCGTCACGTCTTTTTCTCCCTCGTCCGGCCGGTGGGGCGGCCGGATTCTGGTGGTCGTGGGCGGCGCGGCATTTGTTCTGCTTTGTTCTAGTTTTTCCTTTCACTCGGGGTGATCGTGCGGTCTGTCTGTGGTGAACCGCACGCGAGACCGGGGCCGTACGGTCCTTGTCGGCGCCCGGATTCCATGAGTGAATAATCCCATTTCGCAGTTCTCTTTCCACATCAAGTTCTTGTGTGGTGTTTGTCCGTCGAGAAGTGGAAGTGTGCCTTCCCGGTTAGGAGTGCGGAGTGAACCCCGCCCCGCCCTTGTGGCCCTCGCGACTCGAACCCGACGAGGTCTGCGCGTTCCTGTTCCCCGGCACCGGCGCGGCCGGCGCGCCCGACCTGCGCGCGCTGGCCGACTCCGGCCCGTCCGCCGCGCGCGTGGTCGGCGACGTGCTGGACGCCGTCGCCGAGGCGCT
>NZ_QURH01000428.1 GCF_003428695.1 Actinomadura logoneensis | reverse complement strand
CGGCCCCGGTGCCGCCGAAGGCCGTGCCCGCCGCCCCGGGACGCGGCGCGCCGGCGCACCGGCCGACCTCCGGCGCGTTCTAGGGGCGCGGTCTGTCCACCTTGAGCATTCGGAAGGCCCGCGGCACGGCGGACACGTTCGAGGAGTTCGTGGCCGCCACCGCGGGCCGCCTGCTGCGCACCGCCGTGTTCCTCGTCCACGACCGGCACCTGGCCGAGGACCTCCTCCAGGTCGCCTACGAACGCGTCGCCCGGCGCTGGCGGCGGCTCGCGGACGGCGATCCCGAGGCGTACGCCCGCCGCATTCTGGTGAACCTCGCGATCGACGAGGGCAAGCGCCGGGCGCGCCGCCGCGACCTGCCCGCCGGGAGCGTCACCGACCTCGACCGCCTCGCCGGACGCGATCCGCACCAGGCACCGTCCGGCGACGGCGAGCTGGAGGCGGCGCTGCGCGCCCTGCCCGCCCAGCAGCGCGCCGTGGTCGTCCTCCGCTACTGGTGCGACCTCGGCGAACGCGAGATCGCCGACACCCTCGGCATCAGCCGGGGCACCGTGAAGAGCCACACCGCGCGCGCCATGGCGGCGCTGCGCGCGCACGTCCGGGAGGGCCGCACGCATGGACGATGAACTCGGCGCCGCCCTGCGCGACCACTTCCGCCGTGCCGCGGACGACATCCAGCCGGACGCCGCGCTCCTCCACCGCCTGCGCGAGACGGCGTCCGCCTCGCGCGACAACGCGTCCTTCCCGCGGCGCGTCCTCTCCCTCGCCCATCACGACTCCCTCGCCCATCACGACGCCGACGCGGCGTCGCCGCGGGCCGGGCGGGGCGCTTCGCGGCGCGCGTGGTGGACGGCCGCGGCCGTGGGCGCGGCGGTG
>NZ_QURH01000425.1 GCF_003428695.1 Actinomadura logoneensis | reverse complement strand
CCGGCGCGGGGAGACCGGCGCCGGAGCCGGCGCGGGAGGCCGCGCCGGTGGCTGGACGGCGGGCGGGTGCGCCCGGCGGTGAGGGATTCGGACGCGGAAGAGGTGGTCGCGAAGTGTCGCGGCGCAAGACCGAGCGCCTGCTCAACCTGGTGGTCTGCCTGCTGGCCACGCGGCGCTACCTGACGGCCGAGCAGATCCGGCGGGCCGTCCCGGGGTACCCGGACGGCGACGAGGCGTTCAAGCGGATGTTCGAGCGCGACAAGGAGGAGCTGCGCGAGCTGGGCGTGCCCCTCGAGGTCGGCAGCGACGCGTCCGGCGGGGGCGGCGAGGAGATCGGCTACCGGATCCCGCCGCAGGCGTACGAGCTGCCGGAGATCCGGCTGTCGCCGGACGAGGCGGCGGTGCTGGGCCTGGCGGCGCGGGTGTGGCAGCAGGCGAGCATGGCGGACGCGGCGTCCGGGGCGCTGCTGAAGCTGCGCGCGGCCGGGGTGGAGACCGACGTGCCGACGGCGGTGGGCGTGGAGCCCCGCGTCGACACGGGCGATCCGGCGTTCGCGCCGCTGTGGGAGGCGGTCCGGGACGGCCGTCCGGTGACGTTCGAGTACCAGGGGGTGGGCCGCACGCACGGCGCGCGGCGGCACCTGGAGCCGTGGGGCGTGGTGAGCCGCCGGGGCCGCTGGTACGTGGTCGGGCACGACCGCGACCGGGGCGAGCCGCGGGTGTTCCGGCTGAGCCGGATCACCGGCGCGGTGCGTCCGGACGGCCCGGCGGGCAGCGTGGTCGTCCCCGCGGACGCCGACGTGCGGGCCATCGCGTTCGACCGCGACGATCCGGCGGCCGAGCCGCGTCCGGCGACGGTGCGGCTGCGGGCCGGG
>NZ_QURH01000423.1 GCF_003428695.1 Actinomadura logoneensis | reverse complement strand
GGCCGCCGCCGCGGGGGCCGCGGTGGCGGCGAGCCCGAGTGCGGACGCCGCCGCCGTGGATCCCAGCATCTGCCGACGCGACAAGACCATGCGATCACCTGCCATCGAGGGGTCGGCCCTCGCCCGCCCGCGCCGCGGCCCCCGCCCGGCGCGACCCGGCGGAGGGCGCGGATCGGTCCGCCCAATCGTTGGAGATCGCCGCGTACCCGGCATCTTCCAGATTGCGGTGACCGGCGCCCGGGGAGACGCTGACTCAGCCCTCTGACAAGGTCTCGCGGACGAGCCGCAGCAGCGGTTCCGGATCGTCCCGCAGGTAGAAGTGGCCGCCCTCGAACAGGCGCGTCCGGAAGCGCGCCGTGGTGTGGGTCCGCCACGCGGCGAGCGCGGCCGGGGGCACGTCGGCGTCGGCGCGTCCGCCGAGCGCGGTGACCGGGACGCCGAGCGGCGGTCCGGGCCGGTGCACGTAGCCGTCGTTGACCGCGAAGTCCGCGCGCAGGACCGGCAGCACCAGCCGCATCAGCCGCTCGTCGGCCAGCACCTCGGGCGGTGTGCCGCCCAGTTCCCGCACCCGGTCGAGCAGCCGGTCGTCGGGGAGCAGGTGCGCGCCGGGGCTCGGCGGCGGCAGGTGCGGCGCGGGCCGGGACGACACGAACAGGTGGACGGGGCCGGGCAGCCCGTCCGCGCGCAGCCGGCGGGCGAACTCGAACGCGGCGAGCGCGCCCATGCTGTGCCCGAACAGCGCGAACGGCCGCCGGAACAGGTCGCCCCGGGACCCCGCGGCGGTGGCGGCGAGCGCGGCGGCCAGCGCCTCGGCGTCGTGGAAGGGCGGCAGGCCGATGCGGGCCTCCCGGCCGGGGAGCTGGACGGCGCGGA
>NZ_QURH01000427.1 GCF_003428695.1 Actinomadura logoneensis | reverse complement strand
GCCGATGCCTCGTGGCGGTCGTCTTCGTGTGGGTGAGGCGGCGTGCGGACGGCCGCCGCGGGGGTTCGGAGCGCGCCGGGAAGGGCCGGGCAAGGCGGCGCACCCGGTCCCCCGACCGGGTGCGTCCGCTTGCCGCGGCCTGCCCCGGTTCCCCCGATCCGGAGCGCGGCCTCCCCGTTCCGCGCCCGGTCCCCCGACCGGACGCGCCGTGCGGGGCGTCCCGTTCCCCCGAAAGGGACGCCTCCCCCGTGAACGCTCCGGCCCCCGCGCCGGTGCGCCCTTCCGCCTGACGCCCCGCCTCCCCCGAAGTGGTGCGTCGTTCTGTTGGACGCACCGATCCCCCGATCGGTTCGTCCTGGTTCCTCCGCCGCACCGGGAGCCCCCGATCCCGGTGCGGCGACCCCGTCTCCGATGCGGTCGCCGCACCCCACTCGCCGGCGACCGCACGCCTGGTCGCGGTGGCCAGTCCGTGCTGCCCGGCCGGAGCGCCCGCCCCCTCGGAAGGAGAGGGACCGTCCACCGGAACTCCCACCCCGCGAAGGAGCTCCAGTGGCCGGGGCCCGTGTTGCCCGTCGGGGCGGGGCGCTCTCGGCCGGTGAAAGAACTATCCCTCGTGCCGGTCCCCGCCCACATCCGGGATTCCACGGCCATCGCACCCGTATCCGTACGTGGCGGGACCACGTACGGACCGCGGACCTCCGCTACGTACGCGGTCACGCACCCCTGACGCCGCCGGGGGCCGGGGACACCAGCAGCCGCCGGCACGCGCCGCGCAGGCCGCGCAGATCCCGGACGGGGGCGCCGAACCCGACGCGCCGGTCGCCGTCGGCGGCGCGCAGCCACAGGCCGTGCCGGTCGAGCGCCAGCGGGCG
>NZ_QURH01000424.1 GCF_003428695.1 Actinomadura logoneensis | reverse complement strand
CGGACCGGGATGCGGCTGCTGCCCGGCCACCGGGTAGCCGCCGCTGTGCCCGCCGGCCACGCCCGGGGCGTCGCCGTGCCAGCCCGGCGGGCCGCCGCCCGGTCCGGGACCGAAGGAACCACCTTGATCCATCGCACCGACCTCCGTGTTCAGGGTCCGCTAGTACCGGGCGGGCCCGGCGCCCAGGCCCGACACCGAGGGTCCGGCGTAGGGGGGCTGCTGCTCGGCGGTGCGCAGCGCCGGGGTCAGCACCCGGCCCACACGCTCGACCAGAAGCGTCATCTCGTAGGCGACCAGGCCGAGGTCGCAGTCCGGCGCCGCCAGCACGGCGAACACCGCGCCGTTGGCGATGGACATCACGAACAGCAGTCCGCGGTCCATCTCGACGACCGTCTGGTTCACGCCGCCGGCGTCGAAGATCTTCGCCGCGCCCTGCGTGAGGCTCATCAGCCCCGAGGCGATCGCCGACAGCTGGTCGGCGCGCTCCGGCGGGAAGCCCGCCGAGTACGCCATCGGCAATCCGTCGGAGGAGACCACCACGGCGTGCGCGACCTTCGGGACACGGTCCGCGAAGTTCGTCACCAACCAGTTGAGATCCTGCCCGCTCACCGCGTGCCTCCTGTCTCTCCGCCGCTCCTGCGCGACGGATCTTCACCTGTAGTGCCGCTGTCCGCGGACCCCGCGCCGGGCAGGTCGGGGGTCGCGCCACGGGTCTCGGTACGTCCCCGCTGGACGCCGCGCTGCAGGCTCGCGAACCGGTTGCGAACCGTGTCGGCGGGCGGTCCTGCCTGCCGCGCCGGAGCCTGGCCCTGCTGCGGGCCCGGCGCCTGGGCCGAGCCGTTCGCGCCGGGGGCCTGCCGGGCGCTCGCG
>NZ_QURH01000420.1 GCF_003428695.1 Actinomadura logoneensis | reverse complement strand
CGGCCGGGCCACCAGGCCGCCGCCCGCGGACCCGTCGCCGACCAGCGGGGCGGCGGCCCCGCGCCGAGGAGCTGATCGAGATGCCGACCGAACCCTCCGACCGGGCGCGCGACACGCGCCGTCCCGACACCGCCGGGAAGGCGGCCGTCCCCGAGCCGGTCACGCAGCCCCAGGACCGCGTGGTCGCCGGGCACCCGGGACGGGACCAGGCCGGATCCCGGGGTACCGCACCTCGCGTCCCGGGATCCGGTGCCGACACCGGGGAGCACAAACTGCCCGGAACCGACCCGGACGGGCATGTCCCGGCCGGTGGCGCCGCGACGCCCGGTGAGCAGGCGCCCGCAGGACGCACGGCCGACGGCGAGAGCGCCGCGGACCGGGAAGCCGGAACCCGGACGGCCCCAGGCCAGGCCCCAGGCCAGGCCCCGGGCCAGGCCCCGGGCCAGGCGTCGGCGGGCGGGACCAGCACGCACGTGGCCGGCGCGCCCGGAACCGCGACCAACACCCGTGCCACGGGGAACGGCGCGGCGACGGCCGCCGGCGGCGACACGCTGCTTCCAGCGGAGGAGGCCGCGCGGTTCCGGGAGCTATGGCACGAGGTGCAGTCCTCGTTCGTGGACGACCCCGGCGCCTCCGTCCGGCGCGCGAACGAGCTGACCGGCGAGGTGGTCACGGCCATCGGCCAGGCGCTGACCGCGCGCCGGCACGAGCTCGACGGGCGCGCCCGCGACGGCGGCCAGGACGTCTCCGACACCGAGCGGCTCCGGCTGGCCCTGCGCGGCTACCGGGACCTCGTGGACCGCATGCTCGGCGCCTGACGAAGAGGTGGGACGCCGCCGTCCGGACGGACATGATCCGTCCGG
>NZ_QURH01000418.1 GCF_003428695.1 Actinomadura logoneensis | reverse complement strand
GGCGACCCGCCACGCCGCGGGCGCCGCCCGGCAGGCCGTCGCGGAGCTGGACCGCCTCATCGACGCCGCCGCGTCCGCCACCCTCGCCGACATCGACGCGCTGGCCGCCGGACAGCCGGACGTCGACTACCTGCGGACGGCCGCCGACGCGCCGCCGGACGTGGCCGCGGCGGCCCACCGCGTGGTCCGGGAGGCGCTGACGAACGCCGCGAGGTACGCCTCCGGCGCCGACCGCGTCCGGGTCGAGGGGACCGCCACCACGCTCACCGTCACGGTCACCGACGCGGGCGGCCCTCCGGCGGCGCCCGGCCTCGGCACCGGACACGGCCTGGCCGGGCTGCGCTCCGCCACGCGGGCACTCGGCGGGTCGTTCTCCGCCGGTCCGGACGGCCCCGGATGGACGGTCCGCGCCGAGTTCCCCCTCACCGCCGCCCCCGTTCCCGTCCCGCGCGGTCCGCGCGGGTGGCGGGGACCGGCCGCGCTGGACGCCGCCCTGGTCGTGCTCGCCGTCGCGCTGTCCCTGGGCGCCGCGCTGCCGCCGGGCGACCGGCCCGACCCGTTCTCCTCGCCTCGGCTCGGCGCCTGCCTGACCCTGGTGTTCATCGCGCACGCGCTCCCGCTCTGGTGGCGCAGGACCGCCCCGCGCGGCGCCCTGACCATCGCGCTCTCGGCGCTCCTGGCATGGCTCGGGCTCGACCTGGCCGGCTGGTCCGGCCCTCCTCTCAGCGACGGGTTCCTCTGGTACTGGTGGGTCGAACTGGCGCTGGTCCACGCCGTCGCCGCGCACGCGCCCGGCGGACGCACCTGGCCCGCGCCCCTCGCCGTCGCGGCCGTCGGCGGCGCGGCCCTC
>NZ_QURH01000421.1 GCF_003428695.1 Actinomadura logoneensis | reverse complement strand
GGCGGCGGTCGCGGTGGCCGTGCCGGCGTCCGGGCGGGCGGAACCGGGCTCGGCGGGGTCGTCGCCCGCGCCGGGGCCCGGCCGTTCCGGGAGGGTGTCGTGCGCCACCGCGGCTCCTTGTCCGATGGGTCGGCGTCCGTTATGGACCGGCCGAACGCTACCGGTTCGGCGGCACCGATACGACCGGGCGGAACAGGACCGGGTCGGCGCAGGCCGTCCTGCCCGGGGTCCTACCCCGTCCGGACGCGCCCACCAACGCCCGTGAGCCGCCCGCCAGTGCCCGCCAGTGCCCCCCGGTGGCCCGGCGGCGCGCTGCGGCGGACGGTTCGGCGGGAGCGTGGAGCGGGAGCCGGGAGTGGGGCGGGCACGGAAGAGGGCCCCGTTCATCCGTCGGGCCGGCGCCGTCCCCACAGGCGGTAGGGGCGGTACACCGTTTTCTACTGGATGTCGGGGCCCTTCCCGGGTCCAACCCCCGCTCGATCGGGCGGCTCCGCTCGCGACGGCTCCTGGCGCCGCGCCTGGTTCGGACGGGGTGGCGGCGTGTGCTCGCGGCCCGCCGTGGCGCGGTGGCCGGTGCGCGCCCGAGGCGGCCGATCGGTGAGTCCCGTGCTGGACCCGTGCAAAACTACCCAGTTCCGCGACCTTGTCAACCGCCTCCGGCGGGCCCGTCCGGCGGTCGCGGGGGCCGGACCGGGCCGGTGCTGGTCAGGCGCGGGTCTTCGGCCGGGCGGCCACCGGACGATCTTCCGTGTGCCGCCCGGGCGCGTCGCGGCGGGCGCGCGGGGACCCGTCCACCGCGTCGTGTCACAGACGCGGCGGACGGGCCGGGCGTGCGCCCGGCG
>NZ_QURH01000419.1 GCF_003428695.1 Actinomadura logoneensis | reverse complement strand
GGCTCGGCGCCGCCGCCGCCGCGATCCTGCTCACCGGCGCCGCCGTCGCCGCCGCCGGACCCATCGGGTTCGTCGGCCTCGCCGTCCCGCACCTCGCCCGCGCCCTCGTCGGCGCCGACCACCGCTGGACCCTCGCCGTGTCCGTCCTGCTCGGCCCCGCCCTGCTGCTGACCGCCGACGTCCTCGGCCGCCTGGTCGCCCCGCCCGCCGAGGTCCGCGCGGGCGTCGTCACGGCCCTGCTGGGCGCGCCCTTCCTGCTGGTCCTCGTCCGCCGCGCCCGGACGGTGACCGCGTGACCCCCGACGCCTCCACGCCCGTGCCCCGGCCCGCGTCCGCGACCCCGTCCACGCCTCCGCCTTCGCCTTCGCCCGTGCCTCCGCCCGCCTCTTCGCCTGCGTCCGCCGCGCGGGCGCGCGTCCGGCATCCGGCCTCCGGCGTCCTCGTGCTGGGGTTCGGGCCGGTCGCCGTCACCGTCCGCCGCCGCGCGCTGGTCTTCGGCGTCGTGCTCGCCGTGCTGACCGCCGTCGCCGCCGTGGCCTCGCTCGCGATCGGCAGCACCTTCGTCGCGCCCGCCGACGTGCTGCGCGCCCTCGCCGGAGAGGGCCCCGCGTCCCTGATCGTCCAGGACCTGCGGCTCCCGCGCGTCGAGGTCGGCCTCGCCGTCGGCGCGCTGCTCGGCGTGTCCGGCGCGCTGCTGCAGTCGGTCGCCCGCAACCCGCTCGCCGGGCCGGACGTCATGGGCGTCACCCAGGGCGCGGGCCTCGCCGCCACGGCCGTGATGACGGCCGGGCTCGGCGCGTCCTGGCTCGGCCCCGCCGCGCTGCTCGGCGGGCTCGCCG
>NZ_QURH01000417.1 GCF_003428695.1 Actinomadura logoneensis | reverse complement strand
GCGCGGGCCCGCGAGGACGCCGGGCTGCGCAGGCGGCTGCTCCCCCGGGACGGCGGGCACGGCGGGCTGATCGACCTGGCGTCCAACGACTACCTGGGGCTGTGCCGCGACCCCCGGCTCGCGGCGGGCGCGGCCCGGGCCGTCCGGGAGTACGGGACGGGCGCGACCGGATCGCGCCTGGTCACCGGCACCACCGAGCTGCACGCCGAACTCGACCGCCGCCTGGCCGCCTTCACCGGGACGGCCGCCGGGCTGGTGTTCTCGTCCGGCTACCTGGCCAACCTCGGCGCGGTCGCGACGCTCGGCGGCCCGGACGTCCTGGTGGTGTCGGACCGGGCCAACCACGCCTCGATCGTGGACGCCTGCCGGCTGTCCCGGTCCCGCGTCGAGATCACCCCGCACCGGGACGTGGCCGCCGTCCGCCGTGCCCTCGCCGGACGCCGCGAGCCGCACGCGCTGGTCGTCACCGACGCGGTCTTCTCCGTGGACGGCGACCTCGCCCCGCTCGCGGCGCTGCACGCGGCGGCCCGCGCGCACGGAGCCCTGCTGGTGGTCGACGAGGCGCACGCGCTGGGCGTGGTCGGCGACGGCGGGCGGGGCGCCGCGCACGCCGCCGGCCTCGCCGGGGAGCCGGACGTCGTCCTGACCCTCACGCTGTCGAAGGCGCTGGCGTCCCAGGGCGGGGCGGTGCTCGGCGCGCCCGAGGTGATCGCGACGCTGGTGGAGGCGGGCCGGGCGTTCATCTTCGACACCGGGCTCGCCCCGGCCGCCGTCGGCGCGGCGCTCGCGGCCCTGGACGTCCTGGCCGCCGAGCCCGGCCTGC
>NZ_QURH01000422.1 GCF_003428695.1 Actinomadura logoneensis | reverse complement strand
GGGGCCCGGCTGCGGCCGGGCCCCGCGGGCTGCCTCGCGCCGTTCTTCCGAGGGACAGCGAACCGTTCCGCGAAGGACAGCGGACCGGTTCCGCCCTGACGGCGGCGGGCGACGTCCGCCGGGCGCCACCCGGCCGCGACGGACGGACGATCGGGACCGCCGGACGCCCCCCGAGGGTCAGACCGTGACGTGGACGGTCGATCCGGTGCGGTTCTTCGCGACCCGGAGCTGCGCCGGGATGCGGGTGCGCAGTTCGGCGACGTGGCTGACCACGCCGACCGCCCGGCCGCCGTCGCGCAGCGCGTCCAGGACGGCCATGACCTCGTCCAGCGTCTCGTCGTCGAGGGTGCCGAAGCCCTCGTCCACGAACAGGGTGTTCACCTCGGTGCCGCCCGCCTCGGCGGTGACGACGTCGGCGAGGCCGAGCGCGAGCGACAGCGAGGTGATGAACGACTCGCCGCCCGACAGGGTCGCGGGGTCGCGGTCGCTGCCGGTCCAGGCGTCCATGACGCGCAGGCCGAGCCCGCCGCCGCTCTTGCTGCGGTCCCCCGCCGCCTTGTCGACGGTGTGCCGCAGCACGTACCGGCCGCCGGACATCCGGCCGAGGCGCTCGTTCGCCGCCGCCACGACCCGTTCGAGGCGCGCCGCCAGCACGTACGCCGACAGCGACATCGCGTGCCGGTTCGCGGGCGACCTGCCCGAGGTCAGGCCCGCCATCCGCTCGGCGACGGCGTGCGCCTCGGCCGCCGGGCGCCACGCCGCGACGGCCCCGGCCAGCTCCCGGCCGAGCGCGGTCACCCGCGCCAGCC
>NZ_QURH01000415.1 GCF_003428695.1 Actinomadura logoneensis | reverse complement strand
GGCCGCCGCGCGCGGCCGGGCGATGGCCGAGCACAGCACCGGCGGCGGGGCCATGGCGGGCCTGGCCGCCCCCGCGGACGTCGTCGCGCCGCTGCTCGCGGACGGCCCGGTCGTCATCGCCGGGTACAACGGCCCGAACCAGACGGTCGTCGCCGGACCGGCCGCCGCCGTGGACGCGGTCGTCGCGGGCGCCGAGCGCGCCGGGATCGACTGCACCCGGCTCGCGGTCTCGCACGCCTTCCACTCGCCGCTGGTCGCGCCCGCCGCCGAGGCGTTCGACGCCTGGCTGGCCGGGCGCGAGTTCGGGCCGGTCGAGGGCCGGGTGGTGTCCACGGTGACCGGCGAGCCCCTGGAGCCCGGCGCCGACCTGCGCGCGCTGCTGCGCCGCCAGATCGCCGACCCGGTCCGGTTCGGGCAGGCGCTGGAGCTGGCGGGCAAGGACGTGGACCTGTTCGTCGAGGTCGGCCCCGGCCGGACGCTCAGCGCCCTCGCCGGGACCGCCCTGGACGTCCCCGCGGTCGCGCTCGACACCGACGACGAGTCGCTGTCCTCGCTGCTGCGCGTGGTCGGGACGGCGTTCGTGCACGGCGCGCCCGTGGACCACGGCGCGCTGTTCGTCGGACGGCTCGTCCGGCCGGTGGAGATCGGCGCCGAGTTCTCGTTCTTCGCCAGCCCCTGCGAGCGCGCCCCCGAGGTGAGCGTCGGGACGGTGACCCGGCCCGCGCCCGGCCCGTCCGGCCCGTCCGGCGGGGACGCGGACGCGGGCGCCGCACCCGGTGAGCCGGCGGAGGGCGGCGCCCTGGCG
>NZ_QURH01000416.1 GCF_003428695.1 Actinomadura logoneensis | reverse complement strand
GGGGCGGGCCGGGCGGCACCCGTCCCGTCCCGGCGGAGCGCGGCCGGGGCACGGGCACCGGGGTGCTCCACCCGCGGCCGGTCACAGCGGCACCTGCGTCGGTTCGGGCCGCAGCTCGCGGAACCGGCCGTCGTGGAACACCAGGGCGTCGCGCGGGGCCGGCGGCTCGGCGTCGCGGCGGCTCGCCGACAGCAGCCGTCCGACGAAGATGGTGTGGTCGCCGCCGTCGTAGCCGCGCCACCGGCGGCACTCGAACGCCGCCAGCGCGCCCGCGATGAGCGGCACGCCGGTGCGCTCGCCCGGGGCCCAGTCGACCGAGTCGAACTGGGCCGGGCCGAGCGGGCGGAGGCGGTCGGCGAAGTGCCGCGCCACCGCCTCCTGGTCGGCGGCGAGCACCGAGATGCCGAAGTACTCGGTGTCGAGCAGCGACCCGTGCATCACGGCGGCGCGGTCCACGCACGCCAGGACGAGCGGCGGGTCGAGCGACACCGAGCTGAACGCGTTCGCGGTCATCCCGTGCGGCTTGGGGCCGCCGCAGGTCAGGACGGTGACGCCGGTCGCGAACGCGCCGAACATCCGCCGCAGCGCCCGCGTGTCCAGCTCCCCGTCCGGACCCGCCGGGCACGCCCCGGACGCCGCGACGTCCGGACCGCCGGACGGCCTGCCGCCGCGTCCCCCGGGGGTCACGGCGTCCGGACCGCCGGACGGGTTTCCGTCGCGGCCGGCGCCGGGGGCGGTGGTCCGGCCGTCCGCGGGGGCGGGGTCCTGCGCGCCGGGGCACTCCGGTGCGCACGTCGATGTCGC
>NZ_QURH01000413.1 GCF_003428695.1 Actinomadura logoneensis | reverse complement strand
GGCCCGGCGGCTTCCCGCGGCCCGGCGGTTTCCCTCGGTCCGGCCGCATCGGCCGCGCCAGCCGCGGGCGGCGGGGCGGCGGTGCACCGGGTCGCGATCGGGTCGTTGCGGCCCGCGGACTCGCCGCGCCTGCGCGGGGAGGACCGCGAGCACGTGTTCCGCCTGGTCGGCGTGGAGACGCCGCTGCCGCCGATCCTCGTGCACCGCCCGACCATGCGGGTCATCGACGGCATGCACCGGCTGCGCGCGGCCATGCTGCGCGGCGACACGCACATCGAGGCCGTGTACTTCGACGGGACGGCCGCCGAGGCGTTCGCCCGCGCCGTCGAGCTGAACATCGCGCACGGCCTCCCGCTGACCATCGCCGACCGGCGGGCCGCCGCCGCGCGCATCCTGGCCGCCGAGCCCGACTCCTCCGACCGGGCGATCGCCGCGCGGACGGGCCTCTCCGCCCGGACGGTCGCGGCCGTCCGGCGTTCGACCGCGCAAGTCCCGCACTCGAACGCGCGCGTCGGCGCGGACGGCCGCGCCCGCCCGGTGGACGGCGCGGGCGGGCGGCGGCTCGCCGCGCAGATCATCCAGGCGCGTCCCGAGGCGTCGCTGCGCGAGGTCGCCCGGAAGGCGGGCATCTCCCTCTCCACGGCCCATGACGTGCGCAAACGCCTCCTGCAGGGGCGCGACCCGGTTCCGCCCGGCGCCGCCCCGCGGAACGCCGCCGCCCGTCCCGGCACGCCCACCTCCGCCGCGTCCAACATGACCGCGTCCGGCGCCACCGCCGACACCGCGTCCGGCACCGCGCCCG
>NZ_QURH01000410.1 GCF_003428695.1 Actinomadura logoneensis | reverse complement strand
GGGTCGGGGGCGCCGGTGATGGGGCGGCCGATGACCAGGAGGTCGGCGCCGGCGGCGAGGGCCTGCTCCGGGGTGGCGACGCGGGCCTGGTCCTGGGTGTCGGCGCCGACGGGGCGGACGCCGGGGGTGATCAGCGTGATGTCCGGGCCGACCTCCGCGCGGACGGCGGCGGCCTCCTGCGGGGAGCAGACCAGCGCGCGGGCGCCCGCCTCGACCGACAGGGCGGCGAGCCGCAGCACGGCGTCCGAGGCGGGGCCGGCCAGGCCGATCGCGGCGAGGTCGGCGTCGGACAGGGACGTCAGGACGGTCACGGCGGCGATGCGGGTGTCCGGCGCGGCCTCGGCGGCGGCGCGGATCATGGCGGGGCCGCCCGCGGCGTGCACGGTCAGGTAGGCGGGCTTCAGCCGGGCGACGGCGCGGGTCGCGCCCGCGACGGTGGCCGGGATGTCGTGCAGCTTGAGGTCGAGGAACACCTGGACGCCGCTGGCGCCGCGCACGCTCGCGACGACGTCGGGGCCGTAGCGCAGGTAGAGCTCCAGGCCGACCTTGACGGTGCTCACGTGCGGGGTGACCTGGCTGGCCCAGCGCGCGGCGGTGTCCAGGTCGGGGGCGTCGAGCGCGACGGCGATCGGGGCCGGTACTGCGGTCACGGGAGTCTCTCCTTGGTCTCCGCCGCGGCGGGGTCGGTGGCCGGGGCGTCCTTGCGGCGGGCGGCGGAGCGGGGGCCGCGGGGGCGGACGGGCGCGGCGGGCCGCACCTGCTCCCCCGTCGCCCGAACCTGTTCCGCGGGCGGCGGCG
>NZ_QURH01000411.1 GCF_003428695.1 Actinomadura logoneensis | reverse complement strand
GTCCCGCACGTGGGCGCGGCCGGCCCCTGGGCACAGCCGGGGGCCTGAGGCCCGGTCCGCGGGTCGGCCGGTCCGCGGGTCGGCCGTCCGCCGGTCAGCCGGTCGGCCGGTCAGTCGGTGAGGCGGTAGCCGAGGCGGGCCAGCTCGTTGCCCGCGATCCGCTCCACCTGGACGACCTGGCGCGGCGTGAGGCGGTCGCGCCAGATCCCGACGCGGCGCTCGGGCTCGTTCGGGTCGGTGGGGGCGCCGGGCCGGACGAGCCCGGCCAGCACGCCCGGGGACAGCGGGGCCTGCAGGTACTCCGACACCTCCCGGGCGATCTGCCGGGGATCGGCGGCCAGGTCCTCGAACCGGACGGTGTGGAGCTGGTCCTCGGGGGTCTGGGCGCGCAGCCGCGCCGACAGCCGCACCGACCCGCGCCAGCGCAGCGCGCACTTGACCGCGAGGGCGGCGCCCGGCCAGCGGAGCCGCTCGCTCTCCTCCTCCACGCCGAGGAACGGGTTCGGGAACACCTCGTCCAGGTTCGACAGGCCCGGCCGGAACCAGCCCAGGCAGCCGTCGTCGGCGAGCATCTCGGCCACCACGTCCCGGCCGTCCCTGATCACCTGGACGAGCTGGGCGTCGGGGAAGGCGTCCAGCAGCACGTCGGCGCTGTACAGCAGGTCGGGGGTGGCGTCGGCGAACCGCTCGACCCCGCGCGGCTCGACGCACGGCTCCTCGGCGGGACGACCCCCGCCCGCGAAGCCCCGGCCCGTGCCGCGCGGCGGCGGCACCGGCGGCAGGCCCGCG
>NZ_QURH01000414.1 GCF_003428695.1 Actinomadura logoneensis | reverse complement strand
GGCCGGGCAGGCACCCGACGACCCCGTGCCGACCGACCGGCGACCCGCGCCGCGGCGGCCCGGGACGGCGCGCCGACCGCCCGAAGGAGCGGCGGCCGACCCAGTGGAGGATTCTTGACACCGGTGATCGCGAAGACCCGCGAGGAACTGGCGGCCGTGCGGTCCGGCGTCCGGGGGACGCTGGCGCTGGTGCCGACCATGGGCGCGCTGCACGAGGGGCACCGCTCGCTGATGCGGCGCGCGCGGTCGGCCGCCGGCCCGTCCGGGACCGTGGCCGTGTCGGTCTTCGTCAACCCCCTGCAGTTCGGGCCGGGCGAGGACCTCGACCGCTACCCCCGGACGTTCGCCGCCGACGTCGAGGCGTGCGCGGCGGAGGGCGTGGACATCGTGTTCGCGCCGACGCCCGAGGTCATGTACCCGCGCGAGCCGATGGTGACGGTCGAGCCCGGCGCGATGGGCCGGATCGTGGAGGGCGAGACGCGGCCCGGCCACTTCGCCGGAATGCTGACGGTCGTCATGAAGTTGCTGAACCTGACGCGTCCCGACGTCGCGGTGTTCGGCGAGAAGGACGCGCAGCAGCTGGCGATGATCCGCCGGATGGTCGCCGACCTGGACCTCCCGGTCGAGATCGTCGGGGCCCCGACCGTCCGGGAGCCCGACGGGCTGGCGCTGTCCAGCCGCAACCGGTACCTCGCCGCGGACGAGCGGGAGACGGCGCTCGCGCTGTCCCGGGCGCTGCGGGCGGGCGCGGACGCGGCCGGCGGCGGCCCGGACGCGGTGCTCCACGCG
>NZ_QURH01000406.1 GCF_003428695.1 Actinomadura logoneensis | reverse complement strand
GGGTGTTCAGTTCTTCGGTCTCCACAAACCGAGCCTGAACACCCTCGCCCTGTCCCAGGGGACAGACTTCGGAACTACTCGTCCTAGGGGAGAATCCCTAGGTCCCGGGTAGGGGAGGGGGACCAGCCGAACGGGCGATGTGAAGCAGGGTGTCCGGTTCATAGTGTCGTTGTCGTGGCCGCGGTACACGCGGTCGCGACGCTCACGACTGGGGGGAACCACGACATGAACGGCCTCTATCGTCCTCGGCAGGGCCGCGTCATCGCCGGCGTCTGCGCCGGGATCGCCCGGCGCTTCGGGATGAGCCCGTGGACCGTCCGGCTGCTCGCGCTGCTGTCCTGCCTCCTGCCCGGACCGCAGTTCGTCGTCTACATCGTCCTCTGGATCATGCTGCCGAGCGAGTAGCGCCCCCGCTACCGCCCGGAGCGCCCCGCGCCGCCCGCGCGGGCGGCGTTGACCCGGCCGAGTCAGGACCGCGCCGCCGCGCCGGGCGGATACCTCCCGTTCGCTGGAATGGGGGCCCGGCGGGGTGTTAGATCTGGGGGTACTTCCGGAAAGGACGTCCCTGTGCCGGATCACCCCCCGCCCGCCGCGACCGGCGCGAACGCCGCTCCGGACCCGCTCGCCGTGACCCGCGCCCTGCTGCGCCACCTCGGCGAGCTGTCCCGCGTGCGCGCCCGCCGAGGCCCGGCAGGCGAGATCCCCGGCACCCCCACCCCGTCCACCCCCGCAGCGCCCCGGACGTCCGGCGCCCACCCGACGGGCCGACCCGGCCCCCCTGGCGACG
>NZ_QURH01000412.1 GCF_003428695.1 Actinomadura logoneensis | reverse complement strand
CTCTCCGGTCGGCGAGCCGGGCGGTCGGCGTTTCGGTGTGCTGCACGTCACGCAAGTTTTCGGCCCGCGCAATTTTGCAGGATGTGCAAGAAAGTCTAGAGTTGTCCGTATGACGGAGGAAATGGGCCTGCGCGAGCGCAAGAAGGCCGCGACCCGCGACGCGCTCAGCCGCGCCGCGGCGCGGCTGGCGCTCGAACACGGCGTGGAGGGGGTCACCGTCGACGCGATCGCCGCCTCGGCGGGCGTGTCGGCCCGCACCTTCCACAACTACTTCCCCGGCAAGGAGGAGGCGATCGTCGCGCCGCTCACCGACGCGGCCCGGGCGCTGCTGGCCGGCCTCGCCGGACGGCCCGCGGACGAACCCGTCTGGGAGTCGGTCCGCGCCGTCCTGCACGAGGTGGTCGCGCCGCCCGAGCGGTTCGAGGAGACGGTCGCGCTGATGCGCATCGTCAAGACCGACCCCGCGCTCGTCGCGTCCCAGCTGTGCGGGCTCGGCGAGATGCAGCGGGACGCGGCGGCGCTGATCGCCGCCCGCACCGGCGCCGACCCGGCCCGCGACCTCTACCCCCACCTGGTCGCCGGCGTCATGGGGCTGACGATGCGGGTCGTCGTGAACCTGTGGGTGGACGGCGGGGGCCGCGCCGACCTGCGCGAGCTGGTCGACTGCGCGCTGGGCCAGTTCCGCGCGGGCCTGCCCGCCCCGGCCCGGTCCGCTCCCGAGCCTCTCGCACCTCCTGCCGCTCCCGAACCTCCCGCCGCGCCCGCGGCTCCGGACGCGTCCGG
>NZ_QURH01000408.1 GCF_003428695.1 Actinomadura logoneensis | reverse complement strand
CGTCCCGGGCCGCCGCGACGTCGAGCGCCGCGTCCTCGCGGGCCAGCGTCGCGCCCGGCACCGCCGCCACCGCCTCGGCGAGGGCCCGTCCGCGCGCGTGGAACGTCCACTGGTCGATGGACGACGCGACGTGCCCGAACCGGCGGTGGCCGAGCGCCGCCAGGTGCGCCACGATCGCGTGCATCGCGTCCCCGACGTCGAACACCACGGTCGGGGCCTCGGCCGCCGGGTCGGAGTCGAGCATCACGAGCGGCGTCCCGGCGAACCCGCTCACCACGTCCTCGGCCAGCGACGACGAGAGGATGCCGTCGATCGCGTCGCGCGGGGCGGCGAACGGGCTGTCGGCGGGGCCCGCGTCGTCCGGCCAGGGGTAGGCGACGACGCCGAAGCCGTGCCGGGCCGCGACCCGCGCCGCGCCCTCGTAGACCGCGCCGAAGAACGGCGCGCTGAGGGTCGGCACGACCAGCATCACCGTCCGGGTCGAACCGAGGCGCAGGCTGCGCGCGGCCGGGTTCGGCCGGTAGCCGAGGCGCTCCGCCGCGTCCTGGACGGACGCCGCGGTCGCCGGCGACACCCGGCCGGACCACTTCCCGCCGAGCACCAGCGACACCGTGGACTGCGACACCCCGGCCGCCTTCGCCACGTCCCTGCTGGTGGGACGGCTGTGCATGTTGGTCATCGACTCCGCCGGGCGCCGGGGGCACGCCCGGCGGCCCGAGCGGCCCGGCGGGCGCGACCCGCTTCGATCCTTGCCCCGGACCGCCGCCACCGGCCGCG
>NZ_QURH01000405.1 GCF_003428695.1 Actinomadura logoneensis | reverse complement strand
CGGCCGGCTTCTCGGCCGTCACCGCCTCGGCGTGCGCCCGGACGACCGCCGCGTCCGCGTCGGCCGTGCCGCCGGGCAGGACCGTCCGCACCCGCTCGGCCAGCCGCAGCGTGGACGCCTCGGTGAGCGCGCCGTGCCCGGCCGCGATCCGGACGAACGTCCGGGACGGCAGCACGCCGAGCGCCGGATGCTCCGCGCACCCCTCGGGATGGGCCGCCAGCAGCTCCAGGCACTCCGCCGCGTCGGGCGGCTCCTCCCACAGCACGCCGAACACCGGGTCGAGCTCCATGGCGCCGAGCCCCAGCTCCAGCAGCGCGCCGGTCACCTCGACCCGCCGCTCCGGAGCCCGCCGCCCGACGGACGCCAGGACCTCCGCGGCGATCTCCTCCGCGCCGCGGAAACCGGCCCTGGCCCGCGCGGACGTCCCGCCGGGCCCGTCCGCCTCCGCGGAGCCGAACGCCGCCGGGGGCGTGAAAGCGTCCGCGCGGTGGGCGCTGCCACGTTCCGGTTCTCCCGGTCGTCTCCGCCCGCCCGGCTCGGACCTCGACCGGGAGCGGCCCTTACCGGGGAGGTACAGCTCGGTGTACAGCAGGTCGCAGGCCGCGTCGGTGAGGACGGCCCGCCGGGTCGGCCCGTCCGCCGCGACAAGGCCGTCCAGGACGCCTTCGAGCAGCGCCTCCCGGTGCTCGGCGGGACACTCGGCGAACGCCTCGGGCAGGTCGGACGCCCCGGCCTCCACGCGCCCGGCCGCCGCGGCGGCGAGCTCGCCGCGCGGG
>NZ_QURH01000409.1 GCF_003428695.1 Actinomadura logoneensis | reverse complement strand
GTGACGGCCCCGAGCAGGCCGAGAGCCCGCCGCCGCGAGAGCCCTCCGGTGGGGAGGGACTCCGCGGCGACGGGCTCTGCGGCGGGTTCCCCGCGCCCACCTGCGGCGGTGGGCTCGGGGCGGTGCTCAGCGGTCCGCCCGGAAGCGGGCCCTGTCGCGGTCTCCGCGGCCCGCTCGTCGTCCATGCGGCGATCCTAGGGCGCGGCCGGGAGCGCGGGTCATCCGGCGTAGCCGGGGTACCCGTAGCCGACGATGGTGGAGGACGGACGGGTCTTGACCTCGACCGAGCCGCCGTCGGTGTTGCCCTCGACGGTCTTGACGGTGCCGTCGCCGTTGCCCTTGATCACCATGCCGACGTGCTGGATGGAGTCGAGGCTCTTGTCGCCGTTCCAGGCGAAGAACACGACCGCGCCCGGCTTCGGGGTGGTGCCCCAGCGGCCCTGGCTCTTGAACCACTTGGCGTGGGCCACGGTCCAGGCGTCGGAGCCGACCTGGTGGGAGAAGCCGGCCTGGGTGCCGACCCAGGAGACGAACATGTCGCACCACTCGGCGTCGGCGTACAGGCGGAGCGCGCCGCCGTCGCGGGCGAGGGTCTGCTTGGCGCGCTCGGTGCCCATGTACCACTGCTGGAACTTGGTCTTGCCGGCGCGGTCCTCGCTGATCCCGACCTGGGAGGTCGCGATCTTGATCGCCTGCTGGGCGGTGGGCTTGCGCGGCGCGGCGGCCTTGGGGGCCTGGCCGGCGGCCTGCGGCCGGGCGGCCCGGGCCGCGTGGC
>NZ_QURH01000403.1 GCF_003428695.1 Actinomadura logoneensis | reverse complement strand
GCGCCGGCTCGCCGCCGAGCGGCGCGCGGAGGCGATGCTCGGCCTGGGCGCGGCGGCCGAGGCCGTCCCGGACCTGGAGGCGCACGTCGCCGCCGACCCGCTGCGCGAGGACGCCTGGCGGCTGCTGGCCCTCGCGCTCTACCGCTCCGGACGCCAGGGGGACGCGCTCGGCGCGCTCCGCCGGGCCCGGGACGTCCTGACCGAGCAGCTCGGCGTGGACCCCGGCCCGGCGCTGCGCGGCCTGGAGGCCGACATCCTCGCCCAGGCCCCCCACCTGGACGCCCCACAACCCCAGAACACGCACCCATCGCGGCCCCACGAGGCGCAGGCGGCGAAACCGCGGAGCGAGGAGGCGGCACGCTCGTCGCAGGATGAGCAGGGGCCGCGTGCATCCGTGGCGGAACAGCCGACGACTCGTCCGGAGGCCGATTCGGCGCGGTCCCGAGTGGGGCCCAAGGCGGGACGGACGGGGACGCTGCGGCTCGTTCCGCCGGACGCGGAGACGTTCTTCGGCCGGGACGCCGAGACCGCCCGCCTCCTGGACGCCGCCGGACGCGCCGCCGCCGGGCGGTTCCAGGTCGCCCTGGTCGGGGGTGAGGCCGGGATCGGCAAGACCGCGCTGGTCGAGCGGATCGCGCGGCGGCTCGCGGCCGACGGCTGGCGGGTCGCGTGGGGCCGGTCGGAGGAGGCCGGGGGAGCGCCGGCCGCCTGGTCGTGGGCGGAGATCCTGCGCGCCCTCGCCGCCGGGACGCCCCCGGACGCCGCGCTCGCCG
>NZ_QURH01000404.1 GCF_003428695.1 Actinomadura logoneensis | reverse complement strand
TCCGCGCGAGCCGTCCGGCCGCGGGAGCCGCCCGGGCAGCCCCGGCCGTCGGGGACGGCCGGGGCGGGGGTGTCAGGCGCGGCGGAGGCGGTAGGTGAGGCCGAGCTCGGCGTCGTTGAACGCCTGAAGGTCCTCGTCGGGACGCCCCTCGGTCACCGTGGTCGCGAGCACCTCGCCGGCCAGGACGCCGGTGTGCTCGCGCAGGGCCTCGGCGAGGTCGCCGCCCGGCGCGTCCCACCAGAGCTCGATGCGGTCGGTGACGTCCAGGCCGATGGCCTTGCGGGTGTCCTGGACGAGCCGGACGACCTCGCGGACGAGCCCGGCCCGGCGCAGCTCCGGCGTGACGGTCAGGTCGAGCGCGACGGTCTCGCCCTGCCCGGACTCGACCGCCCAGCCGGACTTCGGCCGCTCGGTGACGATCACGTCGTCGGCGGTCAGCTCGACCGTCCCGACGCCCTCGGCGTCCACCGAGGCGGCGCCGGACGGCCCGCGCAGCGCCGCGACGAGCGCGGCGGGGTCGGCGGAGGTGACGGCCTTGGCGACCTTCGGCGCGTCCTTCTTGAACCGCCCGCCGAGCGACCGGAAGTTCGGCTTGACCTCGTACTCGACCAGGTCGCCGCCGATGGACGCCAGGTCCTGGACGGACTGGACGTTCAGCTCGTCGGCGATCTGCGCGCGCAGCTCCTCCGGCAGCCCGGCCCAGCCGGACGCGCCCGCGAGCGCGCGGCCGAGCGGCTGCCGGGTGCGCACGCCGGACGCGACGCGCGCCG
>NZ_QURH01000407.1 GCF_003428695.1 Actinomadura logoneensis | reverse complement strand
GGGGACGCGCCGGGGGCGGCGGCGGGCGGGGCCGGGGCGGACGGCGTGGGCGACGGCGGGAGCACCGCGTCGCGCGGGTCCGTCTTCGGCGGGGCGACCACCACCGCGACCACGTCCAGTCCGGTGAAGTGCACGAACGGCTGGATGTAGGCGGTGCGGGTCAGTCCGCCGGCGGGCGCGTCGATGCGTTCGACCGTCCCCACGGGGACGCCGGGCACGTACGGGCGTTCGCCCTGCGAGCCGAGCGTGACCAGCCGCTGCCCCACCCGCAGCGGCGCGTTCGCGTCGAGCAACTGGAACCGCATCGGGGTGCGCCCGCCGCCGAGGCCGCGGCGGCCCCGGCCCTGGACGAAGCCGATCTCCTTGGAGTCCTCCAGCCGGGCGCCGACCGAGGAGTTCACGTCGGTCGCCAGCAGCACCGTCGAGGTCGCGGGACCGACCCGGGTGACCCGTCCGACCAGGCCGTCCCCGGTCATCACGGTCATGTCGGGGCGGATGCCCGAGCCCGAGCCGGCGTCGATGGTGACGGTGTCCTCCAGGCCCTGGCCCACGGAGATCACGTTCGCCGCCACGATCCGGTAGCCGCCGAGCCCGGCCGCGCCGAGCAGCCGGTCGAGCTGCGCCGACTTGCCCTGGTCGATCCGCGCGCTGCGGAGCTGGTCGCGCAGCCGCTGGTTCTCGCGCTGCAGCCGCTCGGCGCGGCGGCGCGCGCCGGGCGCGTCGGTGACGGCGTCGACGGCGTTGCCGACCGGCCGGACCACGGCGGC
>NZ_QURH01000401.1 GCF_003428695.1 Actinomadura logoneensis | reverse complement strand
GGCGGCGGTCGTCGCAGCCGCCCGCGGCGGCCGACAGCGGGGAGTCGGCGGCGTGCCCGACCAGCGCCGCCTGGCCCGCGCTGCCGCCGCCCGCGAAGTCCAGCCGGGCGCAGACCCAGTCGGCCGCGCCGCCGCCGTGCGGCACGGACCCGGACCAGAAGTCCGCCGCGTCCGCCCGGTCCACGGGCCGCGCGGGCTGCGGGAGGACGCAGGCGAGCCGGTCCCAGAGGCGCAGGCCGGTGCCGTCGAGCCGTCCGGGCGTCCGGCGCGCCCCGCCCGAGGACCCCGACGACCCCCCGGACGAGGCGCCGGACGACGAGCCCGAGGCGCGGTAGCTCAGCACCACGGGCCGGACGCCGCCGAGGTCGCCGACCGTGCGCCCGCCGTCGGGGCCGGTCAGGTCGAGCAGCGGGCCGCGTCCGCAGCGGGTGCGCGGCGCGAGCGGGTCGGTCACCCCGCCCCTGACCCGGACGGCGTCGCCGCCGGGGACGGCCGCGCCGGTGTCCCACGGGGCGAGCAGGTAGCGTCCGCCGCCCAGGGCGACCGGGGCGGACGGGTCCGTGCCGGTCGTGGCGACCTCCAGCGGACGGCCCGGTCCCGAGTAGCGCGCGACGCGGTCGCCGTTGCGGAGCACCGCGACGGTGCGTCCGTCGAGGTGCCCGGCGTACAGGAGCTGGGTCGCGCCGCGCCGGACGCGTCCGGGCTCGCGCAGTGCCGCCCAGGCCGCCAACGCGCTGCGCGGGAGGGCGCGGTCGGCGGCGAG
>NZ_QURH01000402.1 GCF_003428695.1 Actinomadura logoneensis | reverse complement strand
GGCCCGGCCGGCACCCGTCCGGCGGGGCCGCGCGCGTCAAGCGGACGTCCGCTGCGAGAAACCCGGGGTTCAACGCGTGTAAACACTTCCACCCGAGCGGGTAAGGCTGCACCCTGGATGGCACACATGCCGCAGGGACGGTGGCAGGCTCCCGCAGGAGGGGACCGTGATAGTGAGACCGGAGGGCGGACCGCGCGTCGTCGTGGGCGTGGACGACTCGCCCGGGGCGCGCTGCGCCCTGTCGTGGGCGATCGGTGAAGCCCGGCTCCGGGGCCTGCCCCTGCTGGTGGTGCACGCCGCGCCGCTCCCGCCGCACGTGTCGGCGGCGGGGCAGATCGGCTGCGGCATCACCGACGCGCTGCGCGCCGCCGGCGCGGAACTGATCACCCGCACGCTCACCGAGGTCGCCGGCGGCTGCCCGCACGGCGTCGACATGACCACGCTCGCGCTGGTCGGCGAGCCGGGCGCGACGCTGGTCCGGCTGGCCCGCGACGACGACATCCTGGTCGTCGGGCACGGCCACCGCTGCCTGCTGTCCCGGATCGTCCGCCCGTCGGTGCGGCTGCACTGCGCCCGCCGGACGCGCGCGACGCTGGTGTGCGTCCGCCCGCCGTCGTTCGACTCGCTGCTCGACTCGCTCGCCGTCCCGGACCATCCGGAGGTCGCGGCGTCCGAGCCGCCGCTCCTCCGCCGCCTGGCGCGCCGCCGGCGGCGGCCGGTCTGACCGCCCCTCCGGCCTCGGCGCGCGGGCCCCGGG
>NZ_QURH01000400.1 GCF_003428695.1 Actinomadura logoneensis | reverse complement strand
GGGTCGGGGTCGGGGGCGGGCAGGCCGTGCCCGGTCAGCCAGCGCGCCGCGTACGGGCGGACGTCCGGGTCGTCCACGGCCTCCCGGACGGGCGGCTCGGCCTCCGCGCCGAGCCGGTCCAGCACGGCGGCGGCCAGCACGCGCTCCCCCGCCCCGCCGTCGCGCATGACGGCGACCAGGTCGCGGCCGGCCTGCCGCTGGTCCCGGCCGCGCAGCCAGGCGGTGATCTCGTCGTCCAGGGTCTCGGGGCGGTGCAGGGCGAGACCGGCCACCAGCTCCCCGGCGGGGGCGTCGGCCAGCGCCCCGACGGCCGGGGCCCGGTAGCCGTCGGCGAGCAGCAGCTCGCGGACGCCCCAGACGCCGAGCGGCGTCAGCTCCAATCCCCCGGCGTCCGCGGCGCGCTCGGCATTCGCGTCCCGTCCGGCCACCACGCCCCACTCGGCCAGCTCGTCCAGATGGCGCCGGAGCGCGTCGGCCACCGCTTCGGCCACCTGTCCCGGGTCGCCGACGTCGTACGCCGCGTCGATGTGGTCGAGGAGGGCGCGGACCAGGTCGTCCGGCGTGGACGGCTCGCGCTGCTCGTACAGCTGGAGCAGGACGCCGGTCAGCTCGCCCCGGACGACGTCGGCCACCGTCACCGCGCCGTCCGAGGCCGGGCCCGCGGCGTCGCCGCCCGGCCGGACGGCTCCGGCGCTCGGCTGGCCGGTTCCGGTGCTCGGCGCGGGCGGGACGGCGGCCTCGTCGAAGC
>NZ_QURH01000399.1 GCF_003428695.1 Actinomadura logoneensis | reverse complement strand
GCGCCGGCCAGCGGCCCGCGGGGGCGGGGACGCGCCCCCGCGCCGCCGGCCTCACCGGTCGTGGGGGTCGCGTCAGGGGCCGTGTCGGGGGTCGCGTCGGGGGTCGCGTCGGGGGTTGCGTCGGGGGTTGCGTCGGAGGTGGGGCGCAGGCGCCAGGCGGTGACGGCGGCGTAGGCGAGCAGCCCGCCGACCAACGCGGTGAGGAAGGTGACCAGGGGCGCGCCGCCGAGCGAGGCGTAGGGGGTGAGGGGGGTGGCGGTCTGGCTGAACGCCAGCCGCGCCCAGGGGAACCCGCCGAACGGCTGGCGGCCCCGCAGGGCCTCCTCGGCGACCCATCCGGCGGCGGTCCACAGCGGCCAGGCGGGCAGCCGGGTGACCACGGCGGTCCCGGCGGCCAGCGGGACGAGGTAGAGCGCCTGGACCAGGCTCAGCGCCACCCAGCCGTCCCAGCCGACCTTGCCGATGCCCTCCAGGACGGGCAGGAAGAACACCGCGCCGCCGACGAATCCCAGCCAGGCGGCGGTGCGCGCGGGCACGCCGCGCCAGGCCAGGGTGAGCAGCGCGATCGCGGGGAAGGCGAGGTAGGGCAGGTCCACGGGCGGGAACGCCAGCCACAGCAGCAGCCCGGCGGCGACCGCGACGGCGTGCCGCGGCCATCCGGCGCGTCCGCCGCGCCTGATCGCCGCCCACCGGCCGCCGGACGCCTCGGCCGAGCCCGCGGTGGAGGCACCGG
>NZ_QURH01000396.1 GCF_003428695.1 Actinomadura logoneensis | reverse complement strand
CGGCTGCCGCCGGTCGTGGTGGCGCGGCCCGGCGGCCCGCCGCCGAAGGAGGGCACGGTCGAGCTGGCGGACGGCCGCGTCCTCGACCTGCCCGTGGACGGCGACCTCCCGCTCGGCTGGCACCGGCTGGCGGCGGACGGCGCGGAGGCCGCGCTGCTCGTCGCGCCGGAACGCCTCGGCACCGGCCCGCGCGCGTGGGGCGTGACGGCGCAGATCTACTCCGTCCGGTCGCGGGCGTCCTGGGGGATGGGCGACCTGCGCGACCTCGCCGGCCTCGCCCGGTGGAGCGCGCGGCAGGGCGCGGACTTCGTCCTGGTCAACCCGCTGCACGCGACCGAGCCCGTCCCGCCGGTGGGGCCGTCGCCGTACTCGCCGATGAGCCGCCGCTTCGCCAGCCCGCTGTACCTGCGCGTCGAGGACGTCCCCGAGTACTTGGCGCTCACGCCGGACGAGCGCGCGCGGGTGGACGCCCTCGGCGCGCCGCTGCGGGCCTCGAACGAGACCCTGGACGTCCTGGACCGCGACGCCGTCCACACGGCCAAGATGCGCGCGCTGGAGATCCTGCACGCCCGCTTCCGGGGAGACGCCGCCTACGAGGAGTTCCGGCGGCGGGAGGGCGCGCCGCTGACCGCGTTCGCCACCTGGTGCGCGCTGTACGAGGACCAGGGGCCCGACTGGCGCGCCTGGCCCGCCGGGCTGCGCGACGCCGACGGGCCCGCCGTGGCCGCGGCGG
>NZ_QURH01000392.1 GCF_003428695.1 Actinomadura logoneensis | reverse complement strand
GGCGCGGGCGGCGAGGGCCAGCGCGCGGGTCGGCTCGTCCACCAGGTCGCGCGGGCGTGCCGGGACGACGGCCGTGCGCACGCCTCCCGCCGCCGCGGCGGCTCCGGCGAGCTCGTCCGGTCCCGCCCCGCCGGACGGGACGTTCACCACGAACTCGTCCACCACGCCGTCGGTCCCCATCTGGACGGTCAGCCCGAGGATGTTCGCGCCGCGCGCGGCCAGCGCCGCGGTCAGGGCGGCGAGACGGCCGGGGCGGTCCTCGATCTCGGTGCGGATGCGCAGCAGCGGCATGGGCCTGTCCCTCCGGGTCGCGACGGTCCGGTGCGGGTGCCGGGCCGTGGTCGTCCGGGCCACTGTCGCCCGCCGGTGTTACGGAACCGCTACACCGGCGTGAGGTGAGAGTTTCACCTTCACCTCCGGCCTTGAGCGGGCCGGGGCGAGCGCCTAGCGTTCCGTAAGTGATCTGCGTCCTGTCCGCTCCCGGCGGAGCTTTCCGCCGCGCGGGGCGGTGAGCGAGGAGCTGCGCACCGGGCGGCTGGCGCTGCGCCCGGTGGGCCCGGGCGACCACGCGGCGCTGCTGGCGCACTGGACGGGCCCGCTCGTCCGCCGCCACCTGTTCGGCGACCGCCGGGTCTCGGCCCGGCAGGTCACCGAGATCATCGCCGCCAGCCGGCGGGACTTCGCCGCCTCGGGCTACGGCCTGTGGGCGCTGCGCCCGGCCCTGCGCCGGCC
>NZ_QURH01000397.1 GCF_003428695.1 Actinomadura logoneensis | reverse complement strand
GCCGCCTCGCCGGGGGCGGCGGACCGCTCCCCGGCGTCCGCGAACGCGTCGTCCCCGGGCCCGCCCATGCCGGGCCCGGACGGCTGCTCGGGCGGTGCCATGGCTAGGCGCCGCCCTGCTGTCCGGCCGAGACGGCCGAGCGCGGGTCGGCCGACAGGTGCTGGCCCACCCGGGTCACCAGCATCGCCATCTCGTAGGCGATGACGCCGAGGTCGGCCCCGGCGTCCGCCAGCACGGCCAGGCACGCGCCGTGCCCGGCCGCCGAGATGATGAGGAACGAGTTCTCCATCTCCACGATGGTCTGCCGGACGGCGCCGCCGCCGAAGGTCTCCCCCGCGCCGCGGGCGAGGCTCTGGAAGCTCGCCGCGACCGCCGACATGTGCTCGGAGTCCTCGCGGGCGAGCCCGCTGGACGACGCCATGCGCAGCCCGTCGCTGGACAGCACCACGGCGTTCTGCACCTGCGGGACGCGCTGCACCAGGTTGTCGAGCAACCAGTTCAGCTCGCCTGCCGCCGCACCACCGGCCTGTTGGGCTTGTGTCATGGGATCTGGTCCTCCTGGTCGGATGGAGTGGTCGGTTCCGGGGGGCCTGCGGGAGCGGCGTGTGGTTTCGCGTCCTCACGTCCTGCGGCGCGGGTCCGCGCCGCCTCGGTGTCCGGCGCCGCCGCGGGATCGGTCCGCGGTGCGGCGGGTCCGGTCCGCGGCGCACGCGCGCCGGACGCGGACCGGGC
>NZ_QURH01000398.1 GCF_003428695.1 Actinomadura logoneensis | reverse complement strand
GGCCGTCCGGCGGCCGATGCCGGGCCGCGCGCGCGGCGGCGGGACGCGCGGTGCCGGGCGTGGCGTGCGGGGGTGGGGCGCGAGGGAGCGGGTGTTTACCCAAATCGGTGGGGGACCTGGTCTTATGGCCGTCTCGGACGGAAACGAGCCCCTTGTTGCCGCTGTCTGGGGGACCTCGTGACCAACTCGCCGTTCGGATCGTTCTTCGACGACCCCTTCCGGGGGTTCGACCTGCTCAGCGGACGTGTCTTCGGCGGCGAGGCGTGGCCGCCGGCCCGGCCCGGGGTGCAGCGGGTGGACGTCGGCCGGCTGCTCAGCGAGCAGGGCCGGGAGCTGCTGGTCCGGGCGGTGCGGAACGCCGGTGAGCGCGGCGCGCCCGACCTGGACACCCTCGACATCCTGACCGCCGCCGCGCAGGGCGACCCCGCGCGGGCCCTGCTGCGCTCGGCCGGAGCCGACCCGGACGCGCTGACGGAAGCGATCGACGAGGCGCTGCCCGGCACGCCCGGATCACCGCCGACGACGTTCACGCCGTCCGCGAAACGCGCCCTGCTGGACGCGCAGCGGATCTCCAACGCGCTCGGCTCGTCCTATATCGGGCCCGAGCACCTCGTCCTCGCCCTGGCGGCGAACCCCGACGCCGCGTCCGCCCGGCTGCTGGCGTCGCAGGGCGTGACCGCCGACGACCTGCGGACCGCGCTGGCGGGCGAGCGGCGGCGGGGGGCGGCC
>NZ_QURH01000391.1 GCF_003428695.1 Actinomadura logoneensis | reverse complement strand
GGGGCCACCAGCGCGCGCCGCGCCGCCTTCCCCCTCGTCCGCTCGCTCACCCGGCCGTGACCCGCTCCGGCGCGGGTCCGGCGGCGGTCGCCGGGCCCGGGGTGCTGCGGCGGGCGCTGCACCGGACGCTGGATCGGGTCGCGCACGTCGACCCGGTCCGTCCGGCGGCGGCCGAGGGACTGGTCGCCCGGGTGTACGAGCAGGTCGAACGGGACTTCGGGATGCTCGCGCCGCCGGTGGCGCTGCACTCGCCCGCCCCGGAGGTCCTGGCCGCCGCCTGGATGATGCTCCGCGAGACGCTCGTCGCCGGTCCGGCGGCGGGACGGCCGGACGCGGAGGCGGTGGCGGCGGCGGTGTCCCGCGCCAACGCCTGCCCGTACTGCGTGGCCGTCCACGAGGCGGCGCTGCACGACCTCGTCCCGGCGGGGGCGGCGGACGGCGCGGACCGGGACGCGCTCGCGGCCTGGGCCGCCGGGACGGCATCGTCGGCGGCGTCGGTCTCGTCGGCATCGGTCTCGGTCTCGGCGGCTGCGCCGTTCGCGGCGGGGCAGGCGCCCCGGCTCGTCGGGGTGGCCGTCACGTTCCACTACCTCAACCGGATGGTGAACATCTTCCTGGAGGACTCGCCCGTCCCGTCCCGCGTGCCCGTGCGGGTGCGCGCGCCCATGATGCGCGTCCTCGGCCGGCTGCTGCGCCCGGCGGCGCGGCGCGGCGCCGAGCCGGGCGCC
>NZ_QURH01000393.1 GCF_003428695.1 Actinomadura logoneensis | reverse complement strand
GGTGCGCGTGCCGCCCCGGTTGAACAGGCCGCCGAACAGGTCGCCGATGCGCTCCCCGGCGCCGCCGGCCGGGCCGCCGCCCGCCGGGCCGCCCTGCCCGAAGAGGTCTCCCAGGTCGAAACCGAAGCCGCCGCCCTGCCCGCCGCCGGCGCCGCGGAAGCCGCTCGGCATCGAGCGGACCTGGTCGTACTCCTTGCGGCGCTTCTCGTCCGAAAGGACCCTGTTCGCCTCGGAGACCTCCTTGAACCTCTCCTCGGCGTCGGCGTCGCCCTTGTTGCGGTCCGGGTGGTACTGCTGGGCGAGCTTGCGGTAAGCCTTCTTGATCTCGTCCTGCGAGGCGTTCTTCGAGACACCGAGGACCTTGTAGTAGTCCTTCTCGAGGTAGTCCTTGGTGCTCACCGATCCTCGCCTTCCGCGTCTTGGTGTGTCTGCCGCCGGTGTGCCGTCCGGTGCCGGTGGTGTGGTGTCCGGCGCCGTGCCGGGGCGTCCGGCGCCGATGGGCCGCCCGGACCGTCCTCCGCCGTGCGCGCACGCCGGGGGAGGACGGCCCGGACCTGGTTCTGCCGAGCGGCCGTCGCCGCCCGCCGGGCCGTGCCCGTCGCCTGGGCCGTGCCCGTCGCCTGGGCCGTGCCCGTCGCCTGGGCCGTGCCCGCCCGCCGGGCCGTGGCCGTCGTCCGGGTCGTGCCCGATGGCCGGGCCGTGATCGCCGGCCGGGCCGTCGCC
>NZ_QURH01000395.1 GCF_003428695.1 Actinomadura logoneensis | reverse complement strand
GGCGCCGGGGGCGGTGGTCCGGCCGTCCGCGGGGGCGGGGTCCTGCGCGCCGGGGGTCACGGGGCGCCGCCCACGTCGGCGAGGGCGGCGGGCTGGAACGGGCGCAGGGCGCGCACCAGGGCCTCGGGCACCCGGGACGGGACGGTCCGGGTGTTGGGGCCGCGCATGCACGCGACCCGCTGCCGTCCCCGGGCGACGAGGGTCTCGCCGCCGCCCGGGTCCAGCCGCACGTAGTCGAACCCGAACTCGAGCTGGGTCTGCGCGAGCTCGACCAGCCGCATCCGCACCGACAGCTCGTCGAAGGCGGTGATCTCGGCGAAGAACTCGCAGTCCACCTTGAGGGTGAACAGCTTGAGGTCGCCGTACAGCTCGGCGAGCACGTCCGGGGCGAGGTCCTTGAGGAACATCTCCCGGCAGCGGCCCTGCCAGCGCAGGTAGTTGACGTAGTAGACGTTGCCGACGAGGTTGGTCTCCTCGAAGCCGACGGTGTGCCGGTACTCGAAGTAGTCGCTCATGGGGGTTACGACCGTCCTTCTCCGGTCAGGACTGCGAACACGACCGGTCCGGGACCGTCCCGCAGGGTCGTGGCGAACGTGGCGACCCGCGAGCCGCCGGAGGCGAGCACCGCCCAGCCCGGCCGGGGCCGCCCGGCGGCGGTCAGCGGCGCGTCGTCGGGCAGGCCCGCCTTGCGCAGGCACTCGGCGGCGGCCCACAC
>NZ_QURH01000394.1 GCF_003428695.1 Actinomadura logoneensis | reverse complement strand
CGGACGGCCCGCAGGGGCCGGGTGGGCCGGGTGGTGCGTGGGGCGCGCGGCCGGGGTTCGCGCCGCCGGACGCCGCGGCCGGGGCGGGGCCGGGGGCGCGGGATTCGCGGCTGGCGGAGCTGGTGCCCGAGCGGACGTTGCGGCGGCTGGAGCTGTCGGTGACGCGCAGGCTGGACGGTCTGCTGAACGGTGAGCACCTGGGGTTGCTGCCGGGTCCGGGGACCGAGGTCGCCGAGGCGCGGCTGTACCAGCCGGGCGAGGACGATGTGCGGCACATGGACTGGGCGGTGACGGCGCGGACGACGACGCCGCACGTGCGGGACCTGATCGCCGATCATGAGCTTGAGGTGTGGGCGCTGGCGGACCTCACGCCGAGCATGGGGTTCGGGACGGGCCGGATGGTGAAGCGTGACCTGGCGGTGGCGGCGCTGGCGGCGGTGGGGTTCCTGACGGTGCGGCTGGGTGACCGGGTGGGGGCGTATCTGCTGGACCGGGAGCGGCTGCGGCGTCGTCCGGCGCGGACGGGCAAGGCCGCGTTGTACGCGTTGCTGCAGGACGTGCTGGACACCGATCCGCATCGTCCGGAGGCGGCGCGGCCGGGTGGGACGCTCGCCGTGCCGGGTCCTGGGGGGCCGGGCCGTGGCGGGTCGGGCCTGTTCGGCGGGTGGGGTGGCACGGCGCGCGCGTCCCGCTCCCCTGGCGGGTCCGGCGCG
>NZ_QURH01000389.1 GCF_003428695.1 Actinomadura logoneensis | reverse complement strand
GGCCCGGGCGGCGTCCCCGGCGGCGAACCCGTGGCCGAGCGCGGCGCGCAGGTTGCCGACCTCGGGGCCGAGCTCCCGCAGGCCGTCCAGCCGGTCGTCCGGGGCGCGGTCGTGGACGGCGCGGGCCCGGCCGAGCCAGTACGCCAGGTGCCGGTCGCGCAGGAGGGCGGTCTCGCCGCGCTCGTCCAGCCGGTCGCGCGCGTAGTCGCGGACGGTCTCCAGCAGCCGGTACCGCGGCCCGCCGGCGGCGTCCCGGTAGGGCTGGACGAGCGAGTCGTCCACGAGGGCCGCGAGGACGGCCGGAACCCGCCGTCCCGGCAGTCCGGCCGGACCGCCAAGGGGAGGCCGGCCCGTCGGGCCGGTGGGGCCGGGAAGGACTGCCTGGCCGGGGGAAGGGTCTGGATCGGCGCAGACCTGGCGGGCGGCGTCGGCGGTGAAGCCGTCGCGGAACACCGACAGGCGGGCGAGGAGGACGCGGCCGGGCTCGTCCAGCAGCCGGTAGGACCAGCCGATCGTGGCGGCGAGCGTCCGGTGCCGGGGCTCGACGGCCGCGCCGCCCGCCGACAGCAGCGCGAGGTCCTCCTCCAGGTGGTCGGCGAGCCGTTCGGGGTCGAACGCGCGCAACCGGGCGGCGGCCAGTTCGAGGGCGAGCGGCAGGCCGTCCACGGCGCGGCACACCCGTGCCGCAGCGCCGGGTGCGGCGGCCGGGTCC
>NZ_QURH01000388.1 GCF_003428695.1 Actinomadura logoneensis | reverse complement strand
GCCCGCGCGGCCCGGGAGAGCGTCGAGGGCGCGGTCGCCGCGGCGGGCGGGCTGCCGGGCCAGGTCGCGGACGGCGTCCGGAAGGCGGCGTTCGAGGCGTTCACCTCCGGCCTGCACACCGTGGCGCTGGTGGGCGCGGCCGTCGTGCTCCTCCTCGGCGTGCTGGCGCTCGCCGCGATGCGCGGCGTGCCCCCGATGCCGCCGCCGCCCAAGCCCCCGAAGAAGCAGAAGAAGAAGGGCGCGGGCAAGTCGGACGCGGCCGACGCGGCGGCCGAGCCGGAGCCCGGACCGGAGAGCGTCGAGGAGCGGACGGCCGGGTCCGCGTCCCGTCCAGGGGCCGCCTCGGAGGCGCCCTCCTAGTTCTTCCCACGCCCGCCCGGGGACGTCCTCGAAGCACCGCGCTTCGGGGACGTCCCCTTTTTCGCGTCCGCTCCCGTCCGCGCACCAAGACCCGGAAAACGCAGCGCAATCTGAAAGGCCCGAGGCCAGGGGTCCGCCACGCAGAATGACCCTGCAGAGTCACCGACCCCGCGGAGTCACCGAGCCTGTGGAGTCACCGAGCCTACGGAGCCACCATGGCGGACGGTCCCGTCACACTCATCACCGGCGGCGCGGGCGGCATCGGCGCGGCCACCGCCCGCCGCCTGCTCGGCCTCGGCCACCGCGTCGTGGTCACCGGCCGCGACGAGGCCCGCCTCGCCGCCTTC
>NZ_QURH01000390.1 GCF_003428695.1 Actinomadura logoneensis | reverse complement strand
TGGCGCTCACGCTGGCCGCCTCCCCCGCCCGCGCCGCGTCCCCCGCCCCGTCCCCCGGCAAGGCCGCCGCCGCCCCCGCTCGAGCGGCGTCCGCCGTCGACCGCGGCGTGCTGCTCTCCGCCGCCCAGCAGCCGCCCGTGGACGAGACGTGGGCGGCGACCCCGTACATCGACCCGTACTTCGAACCGTCCGTCACCGGGCCGTCCTGCTGGGACTACGGACGGGCCACCGGCGCGCAGGACGGGCTGAGCGCCCGCTACCGCACGCCCACCTGGTACTACAACTACAACGACGTGTGGGTCTTCGCGGACAGCGCGGGCGCCGCGGCGTTCGAACAGCAGTGGAAGAACCTGCTCGCCGACTGCGTGCAGCGGAGTCAGCCTGGGTCGGGCGCTCCCGGGACCGCGTACGTCACGGCGGTGACCAAGGTCGCCACGGAGGGGGGCGTGGACGTATGGCGCCTGACCAGCGGCGTCAACGGAGGCGGCGGCACCCAGCACTGGCAGGTCGCGCTCGTCCGGCAGGGCCGCGCCGCCTACGCCATGGACCTGCTGGACTACCGCAACGGGGACCCGGCCCCGATCCCGTTCACGTCCTCGATCGCCGCGATCAAGCAGAAGCTCGCCGCCTACTACCCGTGATGGTGAGGGGATGACGCGAGCGGCCCGCCGCGCCCGACCAGGGGCGCGGACAGCAGCGGGGGCAT
>NZ_QURH01000385.1 GCF_003428695.1 Actinomadura logoneensis | reverse complement strand
GCGCGCCGCTCCCGCTGCCGGACGGCGCGGACGAACGGCTGCGGGTGCTCCGGTCGGGCGGGCGCGGCCCCGCCGCCGCCCGCAACACCGGGTGGCGCGCGGCGTCCTCCGAGTGGATCGTGTTCCTCGACGACGACGTGGTGCCCGACCCCGACTGGGCGCGGCGGCTGCACGACGACCTGGCCGGGCTCCCGGGCGCGGTCGCCGGGTCGCAGGGCCGCGTCACTGTGCCGCTCCCGGCGGACCGGCGGCCCACCGACTGGGAGCGCAACACCGCCGGGCTGGAGACCGCGGCCTGGATCACCGCCGACATGGCGTACCGGCGCCCGGTGCTGATGCTGGTCGGCGGGTTCGACGAGCGCTTCCGCCGCGCCTTCCGCGAGGACGCGGACCTGGCGCTGCGCGTCACCGGCGCGGGCCACGGGCTGGTCCGCGGCGAGCGGCACGTCACGCATCCGGCGCGTCCCGCCGGGTTCTGGGCGTCGGTGCGGGCGCAGGCCGGGAACGCCGACGACGCGCTGATGAACGCGCTGCACGGACGCGGCTGGTACGAGCACGCGAACGCCTCGCGCGGCCGGTTCGGCCGGCACGTCGCGACCACGGCCGCGGGACTGCTGGCGCTCGGCGGCCTGGCCGCAGGCGCCGCCCGCGACGCCCTGTCCCAGAGCGCCCGGACCGCACCGGGACGCCGGGACGCCGCT
>NZ_QURH01000386.1 GCF_003428695.1 Actinomadura logoneensis | reverse complement strand
GCCGGCGACTGCGGCACGGTCGGCTGCGCTGCGGTCGGCACGGTCGGCTGCGCTGCGGTCGGCGCGGTCGGCTGCGCGGCGGTCGGCTGCGGCACGGTCGGCGCGGTCGGAAGGGCACACCCGGACTCTTCGCGCATGAGAAGGCCTCACGCTTCCGTGATCGGGGGGAACTTGCATTGACGAATACCCCAGAAAGGCAGCGGAATCCAATCTTGACAGCGGATCCGCGACCGGCACAGGCTGAGCCGATCCTCTTCCGGAGGCATGATGCTGATATTGGACGAGAAAGATGTCCGGTCCCTTCATCCGATGAAGGAATCCGTCGACGCGATGCGTTCCGCACTGCGAATGTTCAGCGCGGACGAGGCCATTCAACCCCAACGGCTGATGCTACGTACAGCGGGCGGTGACGCCTATGCGGTGATGCCGTCCCATATCGGCCGTCCCGGCACGGACTCCGGCGCGGACTCCGACACGGGATTCGGCGTCAAGATAATCGCGGTCAAACCCGGGAACTCCGCGCGCGGGCTGCCCGTGAACTCCGGCCTGGTGCTGGTGTTCGACGAGGCGACCGGACGTCCCGAGGCGCTGCTGGACGGCGCGGCCGTCACCGCGATCCGCACCGCCGCCGCGTCCGGCGCGGCGACCGACCTGCTCGCCCGGCCGGAGGCGGCCACCCTCGCCGTGCTCGGCGCGGGC
>NZ_QURH01000384.1 GCF_003428695.1 Actinomadura logoneensis | reverse complement strand
GGTCTCGCCGACGGCGGCCTGGGGGAGCGGCGCGGCGACCACGACCCGGTCGCCGACGTCGAACCCGCCGAACCGGCCGGGGCCCGGGTTCAGCCGCGCCTTGAGCGCGGTGTTCAGCGCGCCCGCCGCGGCGGGGCCCGCCGGGGCCAGCGCCACGACCTGCACCTCGGCCGCCGGGATGTCCAGCACGCGCGGGATCGAGTCGGTGACCAGCTGCACGGCGCGGTGCACGGCCTCCTCCTCGCCCATCGCGGGGACGATCACGACCTCCTTGTTCGGCGCGGCCACCGCGGGCAGCGCGCCGCCTCGGACCGCCGCCGCCAGCTCCTGCAGCGGCCCGCCGGGCCCGCGCGGGTCGAACTCCACCACCGGGACGGTCTCGGACGCCTCCAGGTCCTCCAGGACGCGGCCGGGCGCGGCGGGCGGGGCCGCGCCGGGCTCCCCGCCGAGCACCAGGTGCGCGCCGTCCGGGCACGCCTCGACCAGCACCGCGCACAGCTCGACGTCCAGGCCCGACGCGTCCGGCAGGACGAGCAGGTCCAGCTCGAACGGGCGCTGCTCGCCGCGCCGGTACAGCACCGATCCGGGGGCCGTGCCGGGCTCGTCCGCCGGGTCCAGCAGCCGGTGCAGGCCGACCGCCGCGCCGTCCGGCAGCTCCGGGTGCGCGGCGGCGAGGTCGGCGGCGGCGCGGTCGGTCGG
>NZ_QURH01000383.1 GCF_003428695.1 Actinomadura logoneensis | reverse complement strand
CCGCCTGGCGCGCGGCGCCGAGCGCGACGTACTCGGCGGGTTCCGGCACGGTCACCGGCGTCCCCAGGATCGCGGGGGCCAGCGCCCGGACGGCCTCCGAGCGCGCGCCGCCGCCGATGAGCAGGGTGCGGCGCGGCGTCACGCCCTGGGCGGCGAGATGGCCGACGGCGTCGGCGAGGGAGCACAGCAGCGCCTCGACCGCGGCCCGGGCGACGTTCTCGCGGGTGGCGTTGGCCGTGGTGAGCCCGGCGAGCACCCCGGTGGCGCCGGGACGGTCGGGGGTGCGCTCGCCGTCGAGGTAGGGCAGCAGCGTCAGGCCGCCCGCGCCCGGCTCGGCGGCGAGCGCGAGCGCCGACAGTTCCGCCAGGCTCGCGCCGGTGAGGGACGCGGCGGCCGACAGGATCCGGGCGGCGTTCAGCGTGCAGACGAGGGGCAGGAACCGGCCGGTCGCGTCGGCGAAGCCGGCGACCAGGCCGGACGGGTCGGCGGCGGGGGCGTCCGCCACCGCGAACGCGGTCCCGGATGTGCCGATCGACACCACGACGTCGCCGGGCTCCAGCCCGAGGCCGAGCGCGGCGCCCATGTTGTCGCCGGTGCCGGGGGCGAGCACGGCGCCCCAGGGCGTCTCGCCGACCGCCTCGCCCGGGCCGGCGACGCGCGGCGGCTCGGCGTCGTGCCCGAGCGCGGCGCGCAGCAGG
>NZ_QURH01000382.1 GCF_003428695.1 Actinomadura logoneensis | reverse complement strand
GAGCTCCCGGGCGAGCGGGCCCGCGCCGACGACCTCGACCGCCGGCTCGCCGCCGCGCAGCGCCGCGACCACCTCGACGGGCTGATCGAGCGGGCCGAGGACGCGCACCGCGCCGCCGTCGACACCGCGCAGAACGCCCGCGACCGCCACCAGGACCTGCAGCAGGCGCGGCTCGCCGGGATGGCCGCCGTGCTCGCCGCCGAGCTGCTGCCCGGCGAGCCCTGCCGGGTCTGCGGCGCGACCGAGCATCCCGCGCCCGCCGCCGCGAGCGCCGACATCCCGGACGAGGACGCCGTCGAGCGCGCCCGCGAGGAGTTCGAGGCCGCCCAGCACCGTCGCGAGCAGGCCGCGCGGTACCTGGACGGGCTGCGCGTCGAGCGCGACGCGAAGCTGGAGATCGCGGGGGAGGAGCCCGCCGCCGACATCGCCGCCGAACGGGACGCGGCGCTGGTCCGCGTGGCCGAGCTGGACTCCGCCGCCGCCGAGGTCGACCGGCTGGACGCCGAGCTGCGCCGCGCCGAGGCCGAGGGGGAGGAGAAGCGCGCCGAGGCCGAGCGGGTCGCCGCCTCCCTCCAGTCGTCCGACGCGCACGACGCCGCGCTCGCCGACGAGCACGCCCGGCACAGCGCCGACCTCGCCGCGGCCTGCGGCGACGACCCGTCGCTGGAGGCGCGCGTCGACCGGCTCGACCGGGAGG
>NZ_QURH01000380.1 GCF_003428695.1 Actinomadura logoneensis | reverse complement strand
GTCCGCGGCCGTCGCGGCGGCGGCGGGGCGGCCGTCCAGGCGCAGGCGGATCTCCAGGACGCCGGGTTCGCCGGTGCGGCGGCTCCGGCCGCCGAGCGACTCCAGCAGCCGCCGCATCCGGGTGTTCTCGCCGAGCGTCGCGGCCCGCAGCTCGACCAGGCCGCGCTCGCGGCCGAGCACGGCGAGCAGCTCGGCGAGCGCCCGGCCGAGACCGCGGCCCTGCCAGGCGTCCTCGACCAGGAACGCCACCTCGGCGACGCCGGGGTCGAGGACGTGGATCAGGTGCGCGAGGGCCAGCACCGAGCCGTCGGGGCCCTCGGCGACGAGCGTCAGCCCGTGCCACGGCTCGCAGAACCGCTCGACGGCGGCGCGCGGCGGGAACGGCTTGGCGCTGAAGTACCGCATCCGGCGGCTGTCCAGCGAGCAGCGCTCGTGCATCGCCCGGACGGCGTCGGCGTCGTCCCGCCCGATCGGCCGGACGGTCACGCGTGTCCCGTCGGCCAGCGGCACGGTCCGGGACGCGGCGGACGGCGGACCCGCGGGCAGCGCCGCCCGGACCAGGGCGTCCGCGCGGGCGGCCTCGGTCGTGGTGAACGGCAGCCCGGGGCGGGACAGCCGCACCGACCGCCGCCCGGCCCGGACGGTCAGCACGCCGCCCTCGTCGTCGCCGGCCGCCGGAGC
>NZ_QURH01000381.1 GCF_003428695.1 Actinomadura logoneensis | reverse complement strand
GCGGGGGCGCGGCGAGGGCCGCCGCCGCGCCCGGCCCGGCGACCGGCAGGCAGCCCAGCACCGACCGCAGGTCCATGTTCACCAGGTCGTCGCGGTGCAGCAGCCGGTGCAGCCGGTGCAGCGTCAGCCAGCGGAAGCCGGGCAGGGCCTCGACGTCCGCGCCGACCTCCACGACCATGTTCCGGTTCCGCTTGCGCAGGAACCAGCCGCCGAGCTCCGACTGCCGGACGTCCACCAGCCGCCGCGCGGCGCGCCCGGCCGCCGACGGGGTGCGGAAGTACTCCAGGTACGGCACCGGCCTGCCCCGGTGCACACGCGTGTAGTTGCTGCGCGTCGCCTGGACGGTCGGCGCGACCTGCACGCCGCCGGCGTTCCCGGGCTCCGCCTTCGCCTGGACCAGGAAGTGCGGCACGCCGTCGAACTCGCGGACGAGCAGCCCGAGGATGCCGATCTCGGGCTGGTCGATGACCGGCTGCTCCCAGCGCGGCAGCGGCGCGTCGCGGTCCTCGACGGCGAGCCCGTGGACGGCGAAGAACGCGCCGCCGTCGTGGGCGAGGTCGCCGGTGACGGGATCGGCGGTCCAGCCGGGCAGAGCGTCCAGCGGCGCCGGGCGCACGGTCATGCGGTCGCCGGCGCGCGCGTCCGCGAGCCACTCCTCGACCGCGGCCGGGCCGGTCCG
>NZ_QURH01000387.1 GCF_003428695.1 Actinomadura logoneensis | reverse complement strand
GAGGCGCGCGCCCTCGGCCAGCTCGCGCTGCGCGGCCGCGGCGACGCCGCCCCGAGCGCCCGCCGGGCGCTGCTGCGCGGCCGGTCGGTCTTCGACCAGCTGAGCAAGGAGCACACCGGTGACCTGGTGTTCGGCTTCACCGAACGGCAGATGACCTTCTACGAGGGCGACACCTACACCAACCTCGGCGACCACAAGGGCGGAGAGGAGTCACTGAGCAAGGCGCTGACGCTGTACGCGCCGACCGACCGGGTCGACCTCACCCTGGTCCGGCTCGACCGCGCGTCGTGCAAGCTGCACGCCGGGCAGCCGGAGGCGGCGCTCAGCACGGCCCGGGAGGCCATCTTCGACCTGCCCGTCGAGCACCGCTCGGACATCCTCGTCCACCGGGCCCGGCAGGTCGGCGCGGCCGTCGGGCAGAAGCACCCGGGCCTGCGCGAGCTGAAGGACTTCTACGAGGCCCTGTCCGGCCCGCACGTGCAGAGCCCCGCGCCCCGTTCCGTCCAGCCCCCGACGCCGCCGGTCCCGCCGGCAGAGCAGGTCTGACACGCATGCCACAGCCAGAGGGCCACCTGCCCGGACCCCCGGCCGTGCCGGCGCGTCCCGCGCCGGACCACGGGGCCGGGTCGGCCGCCGACCGTCCCCCCGCCTCGGACGCCCCCGGGGAGCGCCCG
>NZ_QURH01000379.1 GCF_003428695.1 Actinomadura logoneensis | reverse complement strand
CGCCGCCGGCGCCGGTGTCGCCACCGCCCGATCCGCCGCCACCGCCGGTTCCGCCGCCGCCGGTGCCGCCACCACCGCCGCCACCGCCACCGCCTCCGCCGGGCGGGTTGCTCGGGCTGCTCGGGGTGCGGGTCGGCCTGCCGGTCGGTCCGCCGGTCTCGGTGTTGGGCGGCGAGGTCGGCTGCGTCGGCTCGCTGGACTGCGTCGGGGTGTGCGTCGGACGACGCGTCCGGGTGTGCGTCGGCTCCGGCTCGGACGTGTCGGTGTTGGTGGGCGAGTCGGTGTCGGTCGGGCTCTCCGGCGCCGAGGTCGTCTGGTCGCTCGGCGTGTTCTTGCCGCCGCCCCCGCCGCCCATGTTCGCCACGGCGATGCCGACCACCGCCGCGAGCACCAGGACGGCCACGACCGCCGCGATGATCGGGCCCTTGGACCGCCGCTCGGGCTCCCAGTCGCCGCGTCCGGCGGGGCGGCCCCCGCCGCGGTAGGCGTCCTCGTACCCGGCGACCGGCGGCAGGGTCGCTCCGCCGCCGCCCATTCCCTGGGTCATGCCGCCCTGGCCGTACCCCTGCCCCTGGCCGTAGCCCTGGTCGTAGGCACCGGCGGGCGCCATCCGGGTCGCCGCGGCGCCTGCGGCGGCGCCTCCCGCCGCCGCCGCCGCTCCCCCGGCCAGCAG
>NZ_QURH01000375.1 GCF_003428695.1 Actinomadura logoneensis | reverse complement strand
GGCGTCTCCGGCCCCCGCCTTCCCGCCGGCCGCCGTGCGGGCGGTCTCGGCGGCCTTGACCCCGGCCGTGCGCGGGCTCTCGGCGACGCCGCCGAGCCGTGCCGTGCGGCCCGGCCGCGACGAGACGTCCTTGTTCGACCCGGTGGACGACTCGCCCCCCGGGGTCATGTCCTTACTGCTCACTGGCCCCCCGTGATTTTTTCGTTATCGACGATACCCGAGGGGATCGGTGCGTCGGGCGGGTCATCTCACTCATATGGCCCCCAGGAGAAGGACGGCTGGAACGGCTGGGAAGTTCGCGTGACACAGGACACAGATCACCTCAATTCCGCCGGCCTCCGTCACCGGTCATCCGAAAACGGAGCGACAAGTCGGTCCGAATCCTCGGCGCCGGACCCGTGCCCCGAATCCCCGGGGCGAATCCCGGCCGGAAAGATCCATTCGCGGAAACGTGAGCAGGCCGGGACGCGACCGGCGGGCAACCGAACAGAGACTCCGGACGGAGAGCCCGGACGGAGGCGGCGGGTGACCGAGCGGCGAGGCGGGTGCCCGAGTCGGCGGGGCCGCGCGCGGGCGGCGGGAAGCCGAACGGCGGGACGGCCCGCTTCCGGGCCGTCCCGCCGTCCGGGACCGTCGGTGGCGACGCGGGTCGCCGTGGCGGTCGCACCGG
>NZ_QURH01000378.1 GCF_003428695.1 Actinomadura logoneensis | reverse complement strand
GGCGTCCACCGTCGCCGAGGCCCGCGAGGCGGCCCGCGCCGCCGGCGAACGCACCGCCCTGGCCACCGGCCGCGCCGAACACGCCCTGGCCCGAGCCCTGACCCGCCTCCGCGCCCACCTCCCCAAGAAGCCCGACTGACCCCACGCCGACTCGCCGCCCCCGCACAGGAAGCGCGCGGGGGCCATAGGGCCCCGAAAGGCAGGGAACCCGGATCGCCGGTCGGACGGCGCGAGTGGCAAGGGGCGCGCGCCTAAGAGGCACCGAAGCACCCAGCACGCGCGTCGCAAAGAGAGCGTGCGGGCGCGCGCAAGAAGCCCGGAAGCGCTCAGTGCGCGCCGCGCGAAGAGAGGGCGCGGGTGCGCGTGGCGGTAGCACGCGGGCGCGAGACGCGGAGGCGCACGGCGGGCGCACTGGCGGCGTGCACGCGGCGCGCGCAAAAAGACACGAAAGCGCGTGGTACGCGAAGCGCGAAGAACCAGTGCGGGCACGCGACAGCATGCACACCGCGCTAGACGCGAGCTGATGGGCGGGCGGCGCAGGGCGCGCTGGCCGCGGGTCGGTGGGGAGGCGGCGTGCGGAGGGGGCTGGCGGGGGCGCCGAGGAAGCGGGGCAGTGGGAGGCCCGCCTCGCGCTTTGGGGGGTGGCGCGGGCGGGCTTCGGTCAGCG
>NZ_QURH01000373.1 GCF_003428695.1 Actinomadura logoneensis | reverse complement strand
GTGCCGTCCGGCGCCGTGACCGAGGCGGGCGGGGGCTCCGGCGGGACGACGGCCGGAGCGGGCGCCGGGACGCGGCCGGGCCACGGGCCGTCCGGGATCTCCCGCGGCGGCAGGTCGCCCACCGGGACCTTGATCACCTGTTCGCCCGGCCCGCGCCCGTCCACCAGGACCGGACGGGTGACACCGCCGTGCCCCAGCAGCGCCTGCACGCGGTCGGCGGCGCGGGAGACACGCTCGTCCACGCCCGCGTGCCCCCAGAGCGCGTCCTGGGCGCCCACCGCGGGCACGAGCTGGTCGGGGGCGAGCTCCAGCCAGACCACGCCGCCCCAGACGGCGTCCTCGTCCGCGCCGGGGGCGTCGGTCCGCCAGGCCGAGAGCTGCCAGCGGACGCGTTCGGCCACGGCGAGCGCCGACAGCGCGCCGTCGTGCCGCCACAGCCGCTGCAGGACGTGCCCGTCCGCGAGGCCGATCTCCACCGCCAGCCGCACGCAGTCGCGGCCGTGCCCGGCGAGCGACGCGTGCAGCTCGGCGGCGAGGCGCTTGGCCGCGAAGGCCACCTCCTCGGCCTGCGCGGGCGGGTCGAAGTCGGCGCGGACGGTCAGGTCGGCGGACGCGGCCGACGGCGCGACCGGCCGGGGCGGCTCCCCGCGCGCCAGCCGGT
>NZ_QURH01000369.1 GCF_003428695.1 Actinomadura logoneensis | reverse complement strand
GGCCGCCGGGCGCCGGTTCCGGATCGTCCGGGTGGAGCAGCTCGTCCGGTCCGGGCCGGACGGCCCCGAGCCGCCGCGGCCGAGCGACCTGGACCCCCGGCCGTCCCCGCGCCGGGCCGCGCCGCGCCCCTACGAGCTGCTGGACGACGGGCGGCTCCCGCCCGGCCTGGCCGCCTCCGAGCTGCTGTGCCAGCTGCTGGACGCGGCGGCGCACGCGGGCGCCGAGCCCGCCTCGGAGGCGTTCCTCACCCCGCTGCCGATGAACCCGGCGTTCGCGGTCGCCGAGCGGACGGCGGGGTCCTGGCGCCCGACCGGGCGGCTGCACGACAGCCCGCGCGCCGCCCGCGACTCGCTGGCCCTGTACTTCCGGCACGTGGTGCCCGCCGTCGAGGAACCCGCCGAGGCCGACCGGGCCGAGTACGCCGCCGCGGCCGACCTGATGACCGACGGCACCCGCCGCAACGGCATCCAGGTCGCCGGACGGCGCTTCCGGATCGTCCGGATCGAGCGGATCACCCTGATGGGCCCGGACGGCCCCGAGCCGCCCCGCCCCACCGACCTCGACATCCTCTGACCCACCCGCGCCCCGGGCCGCCGCGGCGCGGACGTGGCCGCCTCGGTGCGGGCACGTGCGGGCATGGGACGGCCCGCGCGCCGC
>NZ_QURH01000371.1 GCF_003428695.1 Actinomadura logoneensis | reverse complement strand
GCGGCCTGGGCCTCGGGCTGGCCCGCCGCACCGCGCGCGCCCGGGGCGGCGAGGTGACCTTCGCGGACCCGCCGGGGCGGGGCGCGGAGGACGGACCGACCGGCGCGGTCGTCGTGGCACGGCTGCCCGGAGTGCTGGGGAAGGAGGCGGACCGGTGACCGACCGGGACTTCCGCGTGCTGGTGGTGGACGACGACTTCCGGGTCGCGCAGGTGCACGCCGGATTCGTCGCGTCCGTGGACGGCTTCCAGGTGTGCGGGACCGCGCACTCGGCCGCCCGCGCCCGCGAGCTGGCCGTCGAGCTCGACCCCGACCTGGTGCTGCTCGACGTCTACCTCCCGGACGCGTCCGGGCTGAGCCTGCTGCCCGGCCTCGAGGCCGACGTGATCATGGCGACCGCCGCGGCCGACGCCGCGTCCGTCCGCACGGCCCTCGGCCGGGGCGCCCTGCACTACCTGGTCAAGCCGTTCGCCGCCGAGGCCCTGACCGCGCGCCTGGTCGCCTACGCCCGGTACCGGCGGGCCCTGGCGGGGACGGAGGAGCTGTCCCAGGACGCCGTGGACGCGGCCCTCCGCGAGCTCGCCGCGCCGCTGGCGGCCGGTCCCGCCCGTCCGGCGGGCCGTACGCCGGTCACGGCCCAGCTGGTCGCCGAGTCCCTG
>NZ_QURH01000376.1 GCF_003428695.1 Actinomadura logoneensis | reverse complement strand
GGAGGTCAGGCCCGCCCGCGGGCGGCGCGCGTCCGCCTCAGGGCCGTCCCGCCGATCGCGGTGGCTCCGGCGAGCGCCACCAGGCCGAGTCCGGTCCAGGGCGCGCCCGGCCGCTGCGTCCCGCCGCCGCCCGTCATCGCCCCGCCGTACGGGTGGTGATGGAAGTGCCGCTCCCGCTCCCGCTCCCGGTGCCGGACGCCGATCCGGAACGCGCCGGTCTGCGAGTAGTTGGACGTGATGCACTTCGCGGTGATGCCGTAGCGGCCGTAGCGGTTCTTGGTCGGCATCGCCGTGACGCTGAACCAGCCGTCGTTCACCACGCCCTTGCCGCGCGCGCCGCCCGTGATGTTCACGTACCGGTCGGTGGTCTGGCAGCCGCCGGACACGGTGACCGGCTGGCCGGGCCGCACGAGGCTCGGCGACACGTCCAGGTCGTCCGCCCGTGCCGGGTCCGCGCCCAGTGCCAGACCGGCGGCGAACACGGTCCCGGTCAACCCCAGACATCCCAGCACGTGGCGCACGGTTCCCCCCGAAACACGCGGTGATGACACGAAGCGCTTCTCCGGTCACCGTCCGGTCTTCCCGCCGCGCACCGGCTCAAGGGGGGACCTGCGAAGTCTTTACCGTGCGCCCCGGCCGGCATGACCGGCCGGG
>NZ_QURH01000372.1 GCF_003428695.1 Actinomadura logoneensis | reverse complement strand
GCCGCCCCTTCCGGGCGGCGGTGCGGCGGGGCGCGGCCGGGGTCACCGGTCCAGGCTCTCCCGCAGGCCCGCCGACACCAGGGCGGTGTGCAGCCGGACCGACAGCTCGGCGATCTCGCGGGCGGTGCGGGCCGCCTCCTCGTGCGCGCCGGGACTGCGGCGGCGCAGCTGGGGCGCCACGAGCTGCTCGATCAGTCCCACCTGGCGGTCGGCGGCGGCCTTCACCGCGCGCAGGTTCCGGGCCTCGAAGCCGAACGCGCCGAGGGCGGCGGCGGCCCGGGCGACGGCGAGGGCGTCGCCGTCGTAGTGGGTGCCGGTCCGGCGGACGAGCCCGTACTCCTCCAGCTGGGCCAGCAGCGCCTCGGTGATCGACGCGCCCGCGATCAGCTGGCGGCGGGTGAGGCGGACCTCGGCGGCGGACTCGGCGCCCGCGTCGGCCGCGACCAGGGTGCGGGGACGGCGTGCCCCGCCGTCCGCGGCGCGCCCGTCCGCTCCGGCCCGTCCGTCCGCTCCGGCTCGTCCATCGGCGGCCGTTCGGCCGTTCGGCGCCGTGCGGCCGTCGGCGGTTCCCCGGGCGTCGAGCCCGTGCGCCTGCGCGTCCAGGACGCCGTGAGCGTCGGCCGGACGGCCCGGCACCGTCCGGGGCGGGC
>NZ_QURH01000370.1 GCF_003428695.1 Actinomadura logoneensis | reverse complement strand
CGGTGCCGTCCTGCCCCACCTCGAGCGGCGGGGCCGGGCGCGCGCTTGCGCGGCGGGGGCCGGGCGCGCGTCGGAGGCTTCGGACGTGCGCCGGGGGGGCTGCTCCGCGGCTCGTCAGGTGCGGAAGTCGGCGAAGTCGAAGCCGGGGGAGACCACGCAGCTGACCAGGACCTCCCGGTCGCCGGACGGCCGTGCCGCCTGCCAGTGCCCCGCCGGGACGACCGCCTGCGGGACCTGTCCGCCGGTGACGTCCGGCCCGAGCACCACCGTCCGGGTTCCGGCGCCGCCCCCGGTCGCGGTCCTCTCCGCCGGCCTGTCCCCGTTCCCGCCGAGGACGAGGTCGAGCGGGCCGCCGGAGTGCCACAGCCACATCTCGTCCGAGCGGACGGCGTGCCACATCGACTCCTCGCCCGGCGGCAGCAGGAAGTAGATCGCGGTCGCGCCGGCGCGCGGGCCCGGGTAGCCGTCCGGTGTGAACTCGTGCGCCGACCGCCAGGTCTCCCGGTACCAGCCGCCCTCGGGGTGCGGCAGCAGGTCGAGCGCCTCGGCCGTCGCGGGCCGGTCGAGCAGCGCGCCGTGCCGTCCGTCCGGGCCGCGCCGCAGGTAGCGGACGCGCCGCGCGGACGACGCGTCCACCACGCCGCGCG
>NZ_QURH01000368.1 GCF_003428695.1 Actinomadura logoneensis | reverse complement strand
GCACCCGCGCCCCGCACCGGCGTGCCCGCCCCCGGTCCCGCCGATCCGTCGGCTGCCCGTGCGGCCTCCCCCGCGCGGGCCGACGGACATGAGACCGGCTTCGCGCGGCGTGACGCCGGAGCCGGGGGACGGGCCCCCGGCTTCGCGCGCCATGACTCCGGGCTGGTGGGGCGTGACGCCGAGCTGGCCCGGCTCGTGCGGATGGTCGAGAGCGGCGAGCCGTCCGCCCTGCTGGTCACCGGCGACGCCGGCGCGGGCAGGAGCGCGCTGCTCGGCCACGCCGCCCGGCACGCCCGCGACCTGGGCATGACCGTGCTGGAGGGCCAGGGCGACGGCGTGCCCTTCGGCTGCCTGAACCAGGTCCTGCTCCCCCTGCTGGACGGCCTGGACGAACGGGAGCGGGCCGGGCTGCGGCCGGTGCTGGAGCTCGACGCGGACGCGCCGTCGCCGCCCGCCGGGGTCGCGGCGGCCGTCCTGCGGCTGCTCGCGGCGCGCTTCGCGACGCGTCCCGGGCTGCTGGTCGTCGACGACCTGCACCTGGCCGACCCGCGGTCGCTGCACGTGCTGAGGTTCGTCGCGCAGCGCGGCGGCCACCTGGGGTTCCGCACCCTGGCCGCGGCGGGCCACGCCTGCGCCGACGGCCTCGG
>NZ_QURH01000365.1 GCF_003428695.1 Actinomadura logoneensis | reverse complement strand
GGCCCGCGCCGCCGCCACGTCCGCGCCGATGTCGCCGATGAGCACGCAGTCGGACGGCGCGACGCCGAGCCGCCGCGCGGCGCGCTCGACCATGCCCGGCGCGGGCTTGCGGCACCCGCAGCCGTCGTCGGCGCCGTGCGGGCAGACCTCCCAGACGTCGAAGCGGCCGAGCAGCTCCTCGACCCGCCGGTTGACGCGGCGCACGTCGTCCTCGGTGAGCGTGCCGCGCGCGACGCCGGACTGGTTGGTGACCACGCCCACCGCCAGGCCCTCGCCGCGCAGCCGGTCGAGGGCGGCGCGGGCCCCGGGGACGGGCTCCACCTTCTCGGGGTCGCCGTTGTACGGGACGTCGCGGATCAGCGTGTCGTCGCGGTCGAACAGCACCACCGGACGGGGCCGCCACACCGCCGCGTCGCGGTGCCGGAACGTCCCGCGCACCCGGTGCGCGACGGCGGCCGGCGGGATGACGGCGCTGGTCACGGCCATCCGGACGATCTCCGAGACGGTCGCCGGGCCGGGTCTGATCCGGGCGGCGGCGAACTCGGCGGTCAGCGCCGCCCAGGCGACCCCGGCGACGACCGCCGCCCCCCGCCGCACGGGTCCGCGCCGCACGGGCACGCGCCGCGTG
>NZ_QURH01000366.1 GCF_003428695.1 Actinomadura logoneensis | reverse complement strand
CCTCCCCCGGCGACGGCCGGTCCGAACCGGCCCACCCCGCCGGCTGACCCACCCCCGACGGCTGACCCACCCCCGACGGCCGACCCGCCGGGCCGGAGCCCGCCGAGCCGGTCAGGCGCCGGCGGCGCCGGACGGCTGGCAGGTCTCGCACCAGAACAGGTTCCGGCCGGCCATCACCTCGGTGCGGACCTCGGTGCCGCACAGCAGGCACGGCTGCCCGGCGCGCCGGTACACGTACACCTCGCCGCCGTGGCCGTCCACGCGGGGCGGGCGGCCCATCGCCTCGGGGGTGTGCTCGGGGCGGACGGTGTCGATGCGCCCGTCGCGGACGCCGTCGGCCATGAGGCGCCGCAGGTCCGCCCAGATCCCCTCCCAGCGGGCGCGGGTCAGGTCGCGTCCGGGCAGGCGCGGGTGGACGCCCTGCCGGAACAGCACCTCGGCGCGGTAGATGTTGCCGGGTCCGGCGACGACCGCCTGGTCCATGAGCAGCTGCCCGACGGGGACCCGGCTGGCGCGGATCCGCCGCCAGGCCCGCTCGGGGTCGGCGTCCGGCCGCAGCGGGTCGGGGCCGAGGCGGTCGCGCAGCCGGGCCACGGCGCCGGGGTCGAGGATCTCGCAGGCGTTGGG
>NZ_QURH01000367.1 GCF_003428695.1 Actinomadura logoneensis | reverse complement strand
CACGGGCGGCGGGGGAGCCGGGACGGGCGGCAGGGAACCGGGCGGAACAGGCGGCGGCGACCCGCCCGCGACCGGGCCCGCCGGGGGATCGGGCGTCCCCGCGGGGGACTGGGACGGCTCGCGCTTCGCGGCCAGGTGCGCGCGCGCCGCCTTGATGATGTCCCACGCGCTCAGCTCGTCGGTGGACGGCGGGCTGTGCAGGGCCGGGGACGTCAGTTCCGCCGCGACCGCCTGCGGCAGCGCGAAACCCGTCGCCGGCGGGGTGACCTGCGCCAGGCGGCACCAGGTCAGGCCCAGACTGTAGGTCGTGACCAGCAGCGACGCCAGCGTCTCCGGGTCGCCGCGCAGCACGTTCGGGAGCCGTCCCTCGTGCGGCCACAGCGCGCGCAGCGGATGCCCCGGATCCGACAGCACGGCCTGGAGCGTCCGCATGCTGTCGGGGTCGAGCCAGCGGTGCAGCGCGGGCAGCACGTTCGGCGCGGCCTGCAGGTCGGCGGCGAGAACCGCGACGCCCGCACGGCGCACCGCGTCGTGGCGGCGGCCCGCCGCCGACGTCCCGGCGGTCATGCCGGGCGGTCCCGCGCCCTGCGT
>NZ_QURH01000374.1 GCF_003428695.1 Actinomadura logoneensis | reverse complement strand
CCGGCGGTGAGTTCGCCGTACAGGATCTTCTCCGACAGGTTGTCCTCGATCTCGCGCTGGATGGTGCGGCGCAGCGGCCGGGCGCCCAGCACCGGGTCGTAGCCGCGTTCGGCGAGCAGGTCCTTGGCCTCGGGCTTGAGCTCGATGCCCATGTCCCGGTCCTTCAGCCGCTCGTCGACCTTGGCGATCATCAGATCCACGATCTGGATGATCTCCTTCGGCGTGAGCTGGTGGAACACCACGATGTCGTCGACACGGTTGAGGAACTCGGGCCGGAAGTGCTGCTTGAGCTCCTCCGACACCTTCGACTTCATCCGGTCATACGACCCCTGGGTGTCGTCCTGGCGGGAGAACCCCAGCGACTGCCCCTTGGAGATGTCCCGGGTGCCCAGGTTGGTGGTCATGATGATCACCGTGTTCTTGAAGTCGACCACCCGCCCCTGGGCGTCGGTGAGACGGCCGTCCTCCAGGATCTGCAGCAGGCTGTTGAAGATGTCGGGGTGGGCCTTTTCGATCTCGTCGAACAGCACCACCGAGAACGGCTTGCGGCGGACCTTCTCGGTCAGCTGCCCGCCCTCCTCATACCC
>NZ_QURH01000362.1 GCF_003428695.1 Actinomadura logoneensis | reverse complement strand
GCAGGCCGACCACTTCGCCCGGCGCGTGCTCGGCGACGCCGCCCGTCCCGACGACCCGCGCCGCGGGCGCGCGGTGGTCGGGGCGCTGCTGGCGGAGGCCGCCGTGCGCGGCCACACCGTCACGCCGCTGGCCGACGTCCTGAAGGCGCTGGAGAAGGAGCGCGTCGCCGACCCCCGCCGGGCCGTGGAGGACGCGCTCGACGAGGGCGAGGTGCTGGGCCTCACCGAGGAGCCGGAGTTCGACGAGGAGGCGTTCGACGAGGACGCCGACGTCCCCGAGCCCGAGGAGTCGCTCGGCCTCGCCCGGTGGGCGCTGGCCGAGGAGGCGGCGGCCGAGGGGTTCCAGCGGCTCAACGCGACCGCCGGGCCGTTGCTCGACGACGCCGCGGTCAAGGAGCTGCGCGCGGACCTGCCCGAGGACCGCTCGCTCGCCTTCACCGCCGCGCTGCGCACCGGCGTGACCGTCTGGCGCGGCACCGCGGACGAGCTGGCCGCGACGGCGGTCGCGCTCGTCACCGCCGCCGCGGGACGGGGCGTGCGGGCCGCGCTGGTCACCCCGACCGACCGCGCCGCCGCCG
>NZ_QURH01000363.1 GCF_003428695.1 Actinomadura logoneensis | reverse complement strand
GCCGTGGACGGTCCGGGCGGCGCGGTCCGTGCGGGAGCGGCGGTTGCGGTCGCGCTCGCGGCGTCCGCGGCGACGCTGCGGCACGCCGTCCGGCGGCTCGGCGGGGTCACCGGGGACGTGCTGGGCGCGCTGGTCGAGGTCGCCACGGCGGCGGCCCTGCTGACACAGGCCGTCCGATGAGGGCAATGCTTGATCCAAAAGGGCGAAACCGGTCACCTGGAGGACTAACATCGGAGGACGTGACGACCATCAGTCTTGACAGCGCAGTCCTGACCGCCCTCGACGCCGACGCGATCGTCGTCGGCGTCCACCCGGCCGAGGACGGCGTCCGTCCGGCCGGCGCCGACGACCTCGACGCGGCCCTCTCCGGCCGACTGGCCGACTCCCTGACGGCGCTGGGCGCCACCGGCAAGCCCGGTGAGGTCGTCAAGCTGCCGACCCTGGGCTCCGTGCCCGCCGCCCTCATCGTCGCCGTCGGGCTCGGCGAGGCCGACGCCCTCGACGCCGAGGGCCTGCGCCGCGCCGCCGGCGCCGCGCTCCGCGCCCTCGCGGGCAAGACCCGGGTCGCGGTGGCGCTG
>NZ_QURH01000361.1 GCF_003428695.1 Actinomadura logoneensis | reverse complement strand
GCCTCCCCGTCCCGGCCGCGCAGCGGCAGGGTGCGGGCGAGCAGCTCGGTGGCCAGCGGACCGACCTCCGGGTCGGCGGGCTCGCCCGCCGTGCCCAGCGCCGCGCCGAACGCGCCGATCGCCTGGTCGAGGCAGGCGATACCGAGCGCGACGGCGAGCCGGGAGTGCGCGTGCGGCGCGGACGCCCGGTCGACGAGCCTCAGCCCGGCGGTCAGGACCCGCTGGGCGCGGGCCGGCTCGCCGCGCTCCAGCAGCCGCTGCGCGAGGTCGTGCGCGGCGAGCGGGCCGTACTCGCGGTCCCCGGTCGCGACGGTCTCCTCCCAGTGCTCGCGGGCGCGGTCGAAGTCGCCCGTGTCGTCGGCGAGCCGGGCCAGCGCCAGGTGCGCGGGCGGCAGGTAGGCGGGGTTGCCGAAGTCGACCACGACCCGCCAGGCGGGCTCGGCCTCGTCGTGCTCGCCCGCGCGCTCGTGGGTGAGCGCCAGGTGGTAGGCGGCGCGCGCGCCGTACTCGGCGTCGCCGGTGGCGATCGCGGCGCGGTCGGCCTCGCGCGCGCCCGCGACGTCGCCCGCGTCGTCCA
>NZ_QURH01000364.1 GCF_003428695.1 Actinomadura logoneensis | reverse complement strand
GCCGCGTCCACGGCCCGCCGGATCGCCGCCGGCGACCTCGACGCGCGGATCGGCGCGTCCGGGCGCGCCCGCGACGAGGTCACCGAGCTGTCGGCGGCCGTGGACACCATGGCGGCGGCCCTCCAGGAGCGGCTGCGCGCCGAGCGGGCCTTCACCGCCGACGTCGCGCACGAGCTGCGCACGCCGCTGATGGGGCTGGTGACGTCCGCCGAGCTGCTGCCCGAGGGGGAGGCGGCCGGGTTCGTCCGGGACCGGGTCGGGGTGCTGCGCGCGCTGGTGGAGGACCTGCTGGAGATCTCCCGCCTGGACGCCGGCGTCGAGCACGCCGACCTCGGGCCGGTGCCGGTGGGCGAGGTCGTGGCCGAGTCGGTGCGGCGGACCGGCCTGGCCGCGGCGGTCGAGGTGGACGGCGCGCCGGTCGCCGAGACCGACCCGCGCCGCCTCGACCGCATCGTCGCGAACCTCGTGGCCAACGCCCACCGCCACGGGCGCGGGCCGGTCGAGGTGCGGGTGGCGCGGGCCGCCGGGGACGGCGGACGCGCCGGGGACGTCGTGCTGACCGTCCGCGACCACGG
>NZ_QURH01000359.1 GCF_003428695.1 Actinomadura logoneensis | reverse complement strand
GGGCCCACCACGGACGCGGCCGCGGCGAGCACGGCGACGGCCGCCACCCCGCCGCACCCGTCGAGCACGGCGGTCGCGGCGACCGCCTGCGCCGGGCCGCCGACCAGCAGCGGCAGGGCGGTGACCAGCAGCACCAGCAGCCCGCCGCTGCACAGGAAGGCGCGGACGGGCCGGTCGGCGGTCGCGATCAGGATCTGCACGAGCGCGGTGAGCTGCAAGGTCACGGCGGCGGAGCAGATGGCGTAGGCGGCGCCCGCGCCGCCCGGGCCGACCGTCCGGTCCACGAAGGACGGGACGGGCACGTCCGTCATCGAGCGGACCACGTAGGCCGAGCCGAACGCCAGCAGCGCGGTGACCAGCGCCGAGCCGAGCCCGATCAGCCAGAGCCGGCGGGCGGCGGCGTCCACGTCCGCGAACGACTCGTGCAGGGCGATGAAGTCGGCGTAGCGGTCCTGCCGCGAGGGCGGACGCGTGGCGCGCCGGCAGCGGAACCCCCGCTGCCAGGCCTGCGGATGGGCGCGTCCCCGGCGCCGGGCCCCGCCGCGCCCCGGGCGCCCGCCGCCCCCGGCG
>NZ_QURH01000360.1 GCF_003428695.1 Actinomadura logoneensis | reverse complement strand
CGCCCGGCGGGCCCGACCCCGCCGGGAACCGGCCGCCCGAGAAGGCGCCGCCCCGGACGCGCGTCCTCGGCCCGTCCGCCACGGACGCCGGCGGACCCGCCGGGCCGCCCAAGAAGGCGGACCCGCCGGGCACGCGCGTGATGTCGGAGACGATGGTCGGCGGCTTCGACTTCCTCGACCGGACGCCGTCGCCCGAGCGTCCGGTGCACGAGATCCCGCCGCCGAGCGACCGCACCGAGCGACGCGTCCTGGAGCGGTACGGGATCGGGTTCGTGTCCGGGGCGCAGGACGCCGGGGAGCTGCTCGACGCCGTCCGGGAGCAGACCGAGGCGTACCACGCCGTGCTCTCCCCGGACGACGCCGACTCGACCCGGATCGACGAGGCGTCCGGCATCCGCGCCGGGGTGCCCAGCGTGCTGCTGGTCGGCGCGCCGCACACCGGGCAGCGGCGGCTCGCGCGGCTGATCGCGCTGACGCTCGCGGAGGCCGGCCTCGGGGACGGCACGGTCCGCGCGCACGACGCCGACGACGTGCGCGAGTCCGCGGCCGGTCCGCCGTCCGGCGGCGCGT
>NZ_QURH01000356.1 GCF_003428695.1 Actinomadura logoneensis | reverse complement strand
GTCCCGCCCGAGCGGCGCGCGGGCGGTGCTCGCGGCGCTGCGGCGCGACTCGCCGCTGCTCCCCGTCGCCACCCGCGTCGGGGTGAGCGCGGCGGGCGCGGGCTGGCTCACCATGCTGCTCGGCGTGGGACGGCCCTACTGGGCGGTCGTCACCGCCGCCGCGATCTTCCAGGCGAACCTGGCCCTGACCTGGCGGCGCGCGCTCCAGCGGGTGCTCGGCAACCTGCTCGGCCTCGCGCTGTTCACCGCGCTGGTGCCGGTCATCGGGACCGGCCCGCTCGCGCTGGTGCTGGTCGCGCTCGCCGCGCAGTTCGGCGCGGAGGCGACGATGTCCCGCAACTACTGGCTGGGCACGGTGTTCGTGACCCCGATGGCACTGAGCATGGTGGAGTTCGCCGGGCACCACCCCGCGCGCGAGCTGGTCGGCGACCGCTGGCTGGACACCTGCGCCGGAGCCGCGGTCGGGCTGCTCGGCTGCGTCCTGATCACCAACCGGCGCGCGTCCGGCCGCATCGACGCCGCCCTGGACCGGCTGTCGGCCGCCGTCGCCGAGGCGCGCGCGGTGACCG
>NZ_QURH01000357.1 GCF_003428695.1 Actinomadura logoneensis | reverse complement strand
GGCGCGCCGCCCAGGAGCGGGCGGCGCAGGACCGGGCGGCCCAGCGCAGCGAGGCGCTGAAGGCCGGCGCGGCCCTCTTCCACCAGTACTACGCGGCCGTCATCTCCCGGCACGGGACCCGGCCGGGGCACGACACGTCCCGCGTCGAGGTCTCCGCGGCGCGCGCCGCCGCACCGGTCGCGACGGGCACGCCCGACGCCGCTGGACGCCCCGTCCTCCCCCCCGGGGACCGCCGGCCGCCCGCCGCACGAGGCGGCGAGACCGACCCGGTGCGCGGACCGCCCTCCAGCACGGATCTGTAGCAGTCCCTTTTCCCGTCCGCCGACGCCCAGGAGAGGCGTCGCGGCTTGATCCGTATGGAGCCCATCCGTGCTCACGGCCTTCGCCCGGGCGTTCCGAACCCCGGACCTACGCAAGAAACTCCTCTTCACCCTCTTCATGATCGTGGTGTTCCGGGTCGGCCAGAACCTGCCGACTCCGAACGTGAACGTGGAGGTGCTCAGGCAGACGGCCGACGCGGCCAAGAAGTCCAACCAGCTGTACGGGTTGGTGGACCTGTT
>NZ_QURH01000358.1 GCF_003428695.1 Actinomadura logoneensis | reverse complement strand
GGCCGCCGGTGCGGCGGCCCCCGGCACGCCCTGCGCGCGCCGGACCGCCGGGTCCGATAGCGTGGCGTCGGCCGAACACATGATCGAAAGGCGGGGCCGTGCGGGTGATGGGCGTGGACCCGGGGCTCACCAGATGCGGCGTCGGCGTCGTGGAGGGCGTCCCCGGCGCTCCGCTGAGCCTGGTGCACGTGGCGGTCGTCCGCACCTCGCCCGACGACGACGTCGCGCACCGGCTGCTCGGCATCGAGCGGGGCATCGAGGAGCTCATGGACGAGTTGCGCCCCGAGGTCGTGGCCGTCGAGCGGGTCTTCGCCCAGCACAACGTCAGCACGGTCATGGGCACCGCGCAGGCGGCGGGCCTGGCGATGGTCGCCGCCGCGCGCCGGGGCCTGCCGGTCGCGATGCACACGCCCAGCGAGGCCAAGGCGGCGATCACCGGCAACGGACGCGCCGACAAGGCGCAGGTCACGGCCATGGTGACGCGCCTGCTGCGGCTCGACGCGCCGCCGCGGCCCGCCGACGCCGCCGACGCCCTCGCGCTGGCGATCTGCCACGTGT
>NZ_QURH01000377.1 GCF_003428695.1 Actinomadura logoneensis | reverse complement strand
TCACCGAACAGGAACTCCGCCAGCGTCTTGGACAGCTCGGTCTTGCCCACACCCGACGGGCCCGCGAAGATGAACGACCCACCCGGCCGCTTGGGGTCCTTCAACCCCGCACGCGTCCGCCGGATCGACTGCGACAGCGCCTTGATCGCGTCTTCCTGACCGATCACCCGGCGGTGCAGCTCGTCCTCCATCCGCAGCAGCCGCGCCGACTCCTCCTCGGTCAGCTTGAACACCGGGATACCGGTCGCGGTGGCCAGGACCTCGGCGATCAGCTCCTCGGTCACCTCGGCCACGACATCCATGTCGCCGGCCTTCCACTCCTTCTCCCGCTGCGCCTTCTTGGCCAGCAGCTGCTTCTCCGAATCGCGCAGCGCCGCGGCCTTCTCGAAGTCCTGCGCGTCGATCGCCGACTCCTTCTCCCGACGCACATCAGCGATCTTCTCGTCGTACTCGCGCAGGTCCGGCGGCGCGGTCATCCGACGGATCCGCATCCGCGACCCCGCCTCGTCGATCAGGTCGATCGCCTTGTCCGGCAGGAACCGGTCGGAGATGTA
>NZ_QURH01000355.1 GCF_003428695.1 Actinomadura logoneensis | reverse complement strand
CGGCCAGCCGGGCGGCGTCCGCCGGGGGCGCCTCCTCCAGCGCGGCGCGCAGGTTGGCGGCCTCGGCGTCCAGGCGGGCGAGCCAGGCGCGCTGGCCGCCGTCGCGCAGCCGAGGTTCGGCGGTCTCGGCGAGCGCGAGGTAGTGGCGCAGGTGCCGGGCGCGGGTGGCGGCGAGGTCCTCGGCCTCGTCCAGGCGCTCCAGCGCGTACGCGGCGACCGACTCCAGCAGCCGGTAGCGCGGGCCGTCCGGGCCCTCGGCCATGACGACCAGCGAGCGGTCCACCAGCCGGGAGACCAGGCCGAGCACCTCGCCCGGGCGGACCCCGTCCCCCGCGCACACCGCCTCGGCCGCCGCCGGGTCGCAGCCGTCGCGCTGCACCGCCAGCCGGCGCAGGACGATCCGCTCGGACGGGGTGAGCAGCTCCCAGCTCCAGTCGATCATCGCGCGCAGGGTGCGCTGCCGGGCGGGCGCGCCGCGCCGCTCGGCCGCGACGACGCCGAACCGGCCGCCGAACCCGTCACCGGACCCGCCGCCGAAGCGGTCGCCCAGCCGG
>NZ_QURH01000354.1 GCF_003428695.1 Actinomadura logoneensis | reverse complement strand
CCGCGGTGCCCGGCGAGCCCGCCGGTCGCGGCCGGTCCGGCGTCGCGGAGCGCGACCTCCAGCGCGTGGATCCCGCGGGCGAGGGCGGCGGGGCTGAGCCCGGCCAGCACGGGCGTGGGGTCCCACCAGCGACGCGCCTTGACCCGGAACCCGCACGTCTCGACGCGTCCCTCGCCGATCCATGCCTCGGCGCCCTCGCGGACGTCGGCGAACGGCCGCTCTCGGGCGGGGACGACCAGCACCACGGCGTTCGGCAGGCGCACCGCGCCCTCGGCGACCACGGCCAGCACGCGCGGCTCGGGGACGCCCCGGACCTCCAGGTAGATCGCCGCCGGGAACACCGCGATCACGCGCGCGGGTCGCTTGGGCGCGTCCAGCAGGCGGCGCAGCGGGAGCGCCGCCGCGCCCGCCGGGCCGTGTCCCCCGAGGACGGAGGTGGCGGCGCCCTGGCGGGACGAGGGGCCGGCGTTCTGCCGGGGCGAGGGGGCGGCGCCCTGCCGGGGCGACGGGGGTGGGCTCTGCCGGGGCGAGGGGCTGGGGCCGGGGCTCT
>NZ_QURH01000352.1 GCF_003428695.1 Actinomadura logoneensis | reverse complement strand
GCCGCGAAGGCCGGCGCCGCCGGACGGCCGGACGCGCCCGGAGACGACGCGTCCGCCCTCTGGAAGTCTCTCGACCGTGGCGAGGACCCCACCGAGGCGACGGACCCCGCGGCCACGGATTCCGCCGACACCCGCGATTCCACCGCCACCTCGGACGCCGGTGCCTCCGAGAAGGCCGACGACATGTCCGACGACGCCGCCGCCCAGCGGCGCCGCTGAGGCGGCCCCCGGATGGCGGGCGGCGCGGGCGAACTCGTCCTGGTCGTCGAGCACGACCCCGCCGTGGCCGAGCTCCAGCGGCGCAGCCTGACCCGCGAGGGCTACCGGGTCGAGGTCGAACCGGACCCGGCCGCCGCGCCCGACGCCGCGGCCCGGCTGCGTCCGGACGCCGTGGTCCTCGACCTCTCCACCACCGCCGCGCCGGCCGAGCTGTACCGGCGGGTCGCGGACGCCCTGGTCGGCCGCCCGTCCCGGCCCGGCGGACGCGTCGTCGCGGTCGTCGGCCCCATCGACCCGGCCGTCGCGCGCGGCCTGGGCGCGCACCG
>NZ_QURH01000353.1 GCF_003428695.1 Actinomadura logoneensis | reverse complement strand
GAGCGCGCCGGGCGCGCCGGGCGCCCCCGCCGGGGCGCCCGCGGGCGCGGACGACGACGAGATGATCCCGGTGGAGCTCGGCGGCCGGACGCGGCTGGTGTCCCGCCGGTCGGTCACCCACGTCGAGGCGCAGGGCGACTACGTCCGGCTGCACACCGCCGAGGGCAGCTACCTCGTCCGGATGCCGCTCGCCGCGCTCGCCCGCCGGTGGGAGGACTCCGGCTTCATCCGCATCCACCGCAGCACGCTCGTCGCGTCCCAGCACATCACCGAGCTGCGCTTCGACGGCGGGCGCGTCGCCGTCCAGATCGGCGAGGAGCTGCTGCCGGTGAGCCGCCGCCACACCCGCGCCGTCCGCGACCTGCTCGTCCGCCGCTTCCGGCACGGCGAGAGCCCGGACGGCGCGCCGTTCGGCCGCGGCGAGACGCCCCGCCGAGACCTCGATGACTGATCCGCGCCCGCACGGCGGCGCGTCTCCGGGCGGACTCCCCGGCGGCGGTGCGCCGGGGACCGGACCGCACGGCGGGCCGCCGCCCCGGCG
>NZ_QURH01000349.1 GCF_003428695.1 Actinomadura logoneensis | reverse complement strand
TCGCGGCCGGCGACCCGGGCGCCCCCGACCGGTACGCCCGCGCCGAGGCGGAGTTCGTCGCGCGCGGCGGGTACGCGGCCGAGGCCGAGGCTGCGCGCGTGGCGGCCGGGCTCGGCCTGCCCGACCGGCTTCTGCCGCAGCCGCTCGGCACCCTGTCCGGCGGGCAGCGCCGCCGCGTCGAGCTGGCCCGCGTCCTGTTCGGCGAGACCGGCGTCCTCCTCCTGGACGAGCCGACCAACCACCTCGACGCCGACTCGGCGGCCTGGCTGCGCGGGTTCCTGGCGTCCCACAAGGGCGGACTCGTCCTGGTCAGCCACGACACCGGGCTGCTCGCCGCGACCGTCAACCGCGTCTGGCGCCTCGACCCGGACACCGCGTCGCTGGAGGTCCACAACACCGGCTGGGACACCCACCTCGCCGACCGGGACGCCGCCGACCGCCGCCGCGCCCGGCACCGCGCCGCCGCCGAGCGCAAGGCCGCCGCCCTGCACGCCCAGGCGGACAGGATGCGTGCCCGCGCGTCCACGGCCACCCG
>NZ_QURH01000351.1 GCF_003428695.1 Actinomadura logoneensis | reverse complement strand
GACGCCCGGCGCCTCCCCCGACGCGCCCGGCGGCTCGCCCGGCCGCGCGTCCGACCGTCAGTCCGGCCGTGCGTCCGGTGGCGGACACGGTGACACGGGCGCCGACGCGGCCGAGGAGGGGACGGCCGGGCCGTCCAACGGCGACCCGGCCTCGCTGTCGGTGCGGATCACCGACGGCGGTGACGGCATGGCCGTCGAGCGCGCCACCCGGGCGCTCGCCGAACTCACCCGCGAGGGCGTCGCGCTCGCGGACTTCACCTTCGAGCGGCCGAGCCTGGACGAGGTGTTCCTCGCCCTTACCGGCCACCGCGCCGGAACCGGCGGCGGCGAAGGCAACGGCGGCGAAGGCGGCCCACCCGGGAACGAGGACGCGGCCGAAATCGAAGGCGTGACCGAAGACCCGCACGGCCCGGCCGGCAGCAGCGCCGGCGGCCCGGTCGGCAGCGGAACGGTCGACGGAACGGCGGTGCGCAGCGGCACGGTCGAGGGCGCGCCCCGGACCGGTCCCCCCGGCGGCGGTCCCGCCCCCGG
>NZ_QURH01000350.1 GCF_003428695.1 Actinomadura logoneensis | reverse complement strand
GCGCTTCGGCGAGGGCCGCGACGCGGGCGGCGAGCGCGGCGACGGTCGGGGCCTCGAACAGGGCGCGGACGGGCAGCTCGACGCCCAGGGCGCGGCGCACCCGGCCGGCCACCCGCATCGCGATCAGCGAGTCGCCGCCGAGGTCGAAGAAGTCGTCGTCGATCCCGGCGCGGTCCACGCCGAGCAGGTCGGCGAAGATCGCGGCGACGGCGGCCTCGCGGTCGTCGCGCGGCGCGCGGTACTCGCGCAGCGGGACGGTCAGCACCGGCTTCGGGAGCGCCTTGGTGTCCACCTTGCCGTTCGGGGTGAGCGGCAGCTCGTCCATGACCACGACGGCGGCCGGGACCATCGCCTCGGGCAGGTGCTCGCGGACGTGCGCGCGCAGCTCCTCCGGGTCGAGGACCGCGCCGGGCGCGGGCACGACGTAGGCGACGAGCCGCTTGACCGGCGCGGCGGCCGAGCGGGACGCGGCGGCGAGGGTCGCGGACGGTGCCTGCGCGGCGAGCGCGGCGAACGTCTCGCG
>NZ_QURH01000348.1 GCF_003428695.1 Actinomadura logoneensis | reverse complement strand
GCGGACTCCGCCGCGCCGCTCGGCGAGCTGATGGCCCGCGGGCTCGGCGGCGGGGCCCGCTGGCTCGCCGCCGGCGCAGCGCTGCTGCTCACCCTCGGCGCGATGAACGCCTACTTCGCCGGGGCCGCCAAGCTCGGGTCGGCGCTCGGCCGCGACGGCGGCCTGCCCGGCTGGCTCGGCCGCGGCAGCGTCGCGGGGGAGGTCCCGCGGCGCAGCCTGGGCGTGGTCGCGGCGCTGTCGTTCCTTACCCTCGCGGCGGTCGGCGCGGCCGGGATCGGCCCGCGTCCGCTCGTCCTGCTCACCACCGGGTCGTTCGTCACCGTGTACGCGATCGGCGTCGCGGCGGCGCTGCGCCTGCTGCCCCGGCGGAGCGCCGGATGGTACGCCGCGGTCGGCGCCCTGGCCGCGGTCGCGGCGCTGCTGGTGATGTCCGGCCGCTACCTGCTCTGGCCGCTGGCGGTGACCGGCGCTGCCCTGCTCTACCTCCGCCGCCGCCGGGCCGCCGCGTCCGGCGCGTCCGGC
>NZ_QURH01000347.1 GCF_003428695.1 Actinomadura logoneensis | reverse complement strand
CGTATCCACCGGACGCACGAGCGCCGGACGCCGGACGCGCGGGGGCGCGTGCGGGGCGTTGCGGCGACCGTGCGGGGCCGGAGGGGGCATGATGGGGCGCGGGCGGCGTCACCCGCGTCCGCCCGCGCCCCCGCACGAGCCCTCCCGCACGAGCCGTCCAGAACGAGGTCCGCACTGACACCCAGCCCGACCGGCCGCGGCACCGCCCACCCCGACAGCGCCCTCCCGGAGGCCGCGTCGGGGACGGCGCTGGAGTCCGCCGTGCGCACCTACCTCGGGCACCTGGCGGTGGAGCGGGGCCTGGCCTCCAACACCCTCAGCTCCTACCGCCGCGACCTGCGCCGCTACGTCGAGGTGCTGACCGACCGCGGCCGGACCGCGATCGATGACGTCACCGAGGACGACGTGCGCTCCTTCCTGGTCGGGCTGCGGCAGGGCGACGCCGGCCACCCGCCGCTGTCGGCCGGGTCGGCGGCCCGCGCCGTCGTCGCCGTGCGCGGGCTGCACCGGTTCGCGCAGCG
>NZ_QURH01000345.1 GCF_003428695.1 Actinomadura logoneensis | reverse complement strand
GTCCCCCGCCGTCCCGCGCGGTCCGGGCGCGGGGGCGCGCGGGACGGGGGTGCGGGGACGGGCGGGCGTGGGCAGCCTGTCGCTCGTGGACGGGGACGCGCACGTGGTCGTCCAGGGGATCGGGCCGGGCGACCGGCCGCTCGGCTTCCTCGCGGTCGGGACGCCGGAGCCGCTGCCGCACGTGGCGCACACGATCGTCGGGTCCGCGGCGGCGCTGCTCACCCTCCGCTCCGAGACGCCCCGCTCCGGACGGGACCTGCGGGCGGCGCTCGCGGCGGCGCTGCTCGGACTGCCGTCCCCCGACCGGGCCGTGCCGGGATACCCGGCGGCCGTGCTGGCCTGCGCGGACGCGTCCGTCGTGGACGCCCTGGAGGCCGATCCGGTGGGCGACCGCTGCCTGGCCCTGCCCCGCCCCGGACACGTCGTCGTGATCGCGCCGGAGGCCGACGCCCGCCGGGTCGCGGCGCTCGCGGGCGGACCGGTCGGGACGAGCGAGCCCGCCGCCTCCGC
>NZ_QURH01000342.1 GCF_003428695.1 Actinomadura logoneensis | reverse complement strand
GCGGGCGGGCGGCGGCGGGGCTGGCCGGGGCGGACGGCCGGGGTTCGAGCCGGTGTTCGTCGCGGGCCGGCTCGGGCGGCGGACGGTCCGGTGCACCGGCGTCCCCCCGAGGGTGCTGCTGCACGAGTACGCCCGGCTGTCGGAGCGCGCGGGCGGCTGGCCGCTGGCGCTGGCGGACGCGGCGCCGGTCTTCGGCGTCCGGCGGGTGCCCCGGCAGCGGGTGATGCTGACGGCGGTGCAGGCCGAGGTGGCCCTCGCCGTGGACGGCCGGCGCACGCCCGCCGGGGTGGCCGCCGAACTGGGCCGTCCGGTGGTGGTGTGTCTGGAGGCGGTGCGCGCGCTGACGGCGCTGGGGCTGGTGGAGCGTCCGGTGGTGGGGGTCGGCGGGCCGCTGCGCAGGCGGGTCCGGCATCCGGGTGAGGTGCCCGGCGGCCGGCTCGAGCCGCCGCCGGTGGACCTGGAGACCCTGATGCGGCTGCGCGCCGCGCTGGAGCGGGTGTGACCGGCGGC
>NZ_QURH01000344.1 GCF_003428695.1 Actinomadura logoneensis | reverse complement strand
GGGCGCGGGCGGCCACGGGCGAGCCGCCCGGAGCCGCCGGTCCGGGCGGGCAGCCGCCGGGGCCTCCCGACCCCGAGGTCCTGGCGGAGCTGAAGCGGCTGCGGGCCCGGCTGGACCGTCTGGTCGGGAGCCTGGTGGCGGACGCCGAGGGACGGCTGCTGGCCCACGACCTTCCGCCCTCGGTGGAGCCCGCCGGGATGGCGGCGCTGACCGTGACGCACCTGGCGATGTCGCACCGGCTGGCCGCCACCGCGCACGGTGGCGGATTCCACGAGGTCGTGGTGCACGGCACCGGCGGCTACGTGGCCGTCTACGCGGCGGGGTGGCACGCCTCCCTGACCGTGCTGGCCGGGCCCGAGGTGAACGTGGGGCGGCTGCATCTGGAGTCGCGTCCGGCGGCGCGGGCCATCGCCCGCCGGCTGGCCGCGAACGCCCCCGGCGATCCGGGCACCGGCCCGGGCGTCCCGGGAGGTCCCGGCGGCCCGCGTGGCCTGGGAGGTTCCGGCGGT
>NZ_QURH01000343.1 GCF_003428695.1 Actinomadura logoneensis | reverse complement strand
CGGCCGCCGCGGACCGCCTCGCCGCGCAGGTCGCCCGGGCCGCCGCCGCGCTGCGCGCCGCCGACCTGCTGAAACCGCCGGGCGTCGCCGAGTCCCTGGACTGGACGGAGGCGCTGGTCGCGCTCGGCGTCCGCGACCTGGACCCGGACTCCGCCGCCCGCACGCTCGGCGCCGTCCTGAAGTACCGGGAGGACCGCGAGCGCGGCCTCGCCGCCCTGTTCGACGGGGGCTGAGCGGCGGTGCGGGACGTGGTCGAGACGGTCGTCGGGTTCGCGCGGACGGTGCGCGCCGCGGGCGGGCGGGCCGATCCCGAGCGGGTGCGGGCGATGCTCGCCGCGCTCGACCACCTGGACGTCCTCGACCCGCGCGACGTCTACTGGGCCGGCCGCCTCACGCTCTGCGCCGACCCCGGTGACCTGGCGCGCTACGACCGCTGCTTCGCCGCGTACTTCGGGGGCCGGACGGCCGTCCCCGGGCCCCGCCCGGCCGCGCCGCCCGCCGTCCGG
>NZ_QURH01000341.1 GCF_003428695.1 Actinomadura logoneensis | reverse complement strand
GGGACGGCGCGCCCGCACAGGGCGTCCAGCGTCGCGCCGAGAGCGGCGGCGTCGCCGTCCAGCCGGGTCAGGCCGTGGACGGCCGCCAGCCGCGCCGCCTCCGCGAGCACCTCCCGCGCGCGGTCCCAGCGTCCGGTGTCGATGAGTGCCGAGGCGAGCGGCGCCAGGCACAGCGCCAGCAGGCCGTGGCTCTCGCGCGCGGCGAGGCGGGCGCGTTCCAGGTGGTCGACGCACAGCTCCGGCTCGTCGGCGAACCAGGCGACCAGGCCGCGGGCGGCCAGCCACATCGCCTCGTCCCGCCCGCGCGGCTCGGGATGCGTCCGCCGCAGGTACCCGGGCGCGGTCGCGGGGTCGGCGACGACCGCCGCCAGCTCCTCCACCGCCCGCCGGATACCCTCGCCCCGCGCTGGCTCCACCGGCTCGGGCGGAAGGCTCGACTGATACCCGGCCGCCGCCTCGACGGCGCGCAGCGCGAGCCCGGCGACGCCGCCGCGCGGGGCGGTC
>NZ_QURH01000346.1 GCF_003428695.1 Actinomadura logoneensis | reverse complement strand
CGGCGTCCGCGACGAGCTGCCGGGCACGGCCGCCGCGTGGGGCGCCGCCGCCGACCCCGCCGGACGGCTCGCCGCCGCGCTGCGCGACCGGAGCGTCCTGCTCGTCCTGGACAACTGCGAGCACGTGGTGGAGGAGGCCGCCGAACTGGTCGCGATCCTGCTGGCCGCCGCGCCGGGGCTGCGCGTGCTGGCGACCAGCCGCGAACCGCTCGCCGTGGACGGCGAGACCGTCTACCAGGTCGAACCGCTCGGCGAGGACGACGCGGTCCGGCTGTTCGCCGAGCGCGCCGCCGCGTCCGCGCCGGGCTTCTCGCTCGACCGGGACCGCGCCGCCGTCGCCGAGATCTGCCGTCGGCTGGACGGCATCCCGCTCGCGCTGGAGCTGGCGGCGACGCGGGTCCGCGCCCTCGGCGCGCGCGAGCTGGCCGCCCGGCTGGGCGACCGCTTCGGCGGCGGGTCCGGTGACGGGTTCGGCGGCCGGTTCGGCGTCGTCGCGGCCGAGCG
>NZ_QURH01000340.1 GCF_003428695.1 Actinomadura logoneensis | reverse complement strand
CTCCGGCGGCGCGTCGGTCGGCGCGTCGCGGCAGGGCGGCGTCCCCGGCCGGGGCGGCGCGAAGGCCACCCGCCAGGCGCCCCGCAAGGCTCCCCGCAAGGGCTCCCGCGTCCCGGCCGAGCACCTCCCCGTGGCCCGGATCGCGGTCGATATGTCCCTACCCCATCTGGATCGGCCCTTCGACTACCTCGTACCCAACGAACTGGATCCCAAGGCCGTGCCCGGATGCCGGGTCCGGGTGCGCTTCGCCGGCCAGCTCGTGGACGGCCTGCTGCTGGAGCGCGTCCAGGAGAGCGACCACGACGGGACCCTGTCGTTCCTGGAGCGGGTGACCTCGGCCGAGCCGGTGCTCGCCCCGGAGATCGCGGCGCTGGCCCGCGAGGTCGCCGACCGGTACGCCGGGACGCTCGCCGACGTGCTGCGCCTGGCGATCCCGCCCCGGCACGCCAAGGCGGAGGGCGAGCCGCCGCGCGAGCCCGCCGCGCCGCCGGAGCCGCCGGACGG
>NZ_QURH01000339.1 GCF_003428695.1 Actinomadura logoneensis | reverse complement strand
GACGAGGCCGACCACCCGGAGGGCGCGGCCCCGGCGGCCGGGACCGGCAGGACGCCCGCCGGGACCGCCCCCGAGCTGCCCCCGCTGCGCCAGCTCCCCCCGGACGTCCGCGACTTCACCGGCCGCGACGCCGAGCGCCGGGCCATCGAGGAACGGCTCCGCGCGACCTCCGCCGTCCCGCCGATCGTGCACGTCACCGGCCCGCCGGGGATCGGCAAGACCGCGCTGGCGCTGCACGCGGCGCACCGGGTCGAGGACGCCTTCCCCGACGGGCAGATCCACGTCCAGCTCGCCGGGGCGTCGATGGTGCCGCGGAAGGTCGCGGCCGTCCTCGGGGAGGTGCTGCGGGCGCTCGGCGTCCGGCCGGGCGACATCCCCGACACCGTGGAGGCCCGCGCCGCCGCCTACCGCTCGCGGCTGGCCGGGCGGCGGGTGCTGGTGTTCGCCGACGACGCGGCGGACGCGGCGCAGGTCCGGCCGCTGCTGCCGGGCGAGCCGGGCA